>NZ_JBYJAU010000002.1:0-227091 GCF_057802535.1 Campylobacter sp. DY7 | reverse complement strand
TTTAGGTTTATTTTACTTGCGTGTTTGGTTTCGTGATTTACTAAACTAAATACTTCTTTAAGACCTTGTTGGATTATGTCTAGTGGGCGTAGAGAGTGTTTGATTAGGAAGTATAGTAATGCTAATATGATTATTAGTGAGATTGTAAAGATTGTTAGGTTTTGTTTTAATAAATCTCCTAAATTTTCATCAAAATCTTTATTTTCATTTGTGCTGCAAATTACCCAACCTAATTTTTCATACACCACACAAACTGCATTTTTAGCGTTATTTTCAAAAGTATATTGAATAGTTTTAAAGCCATTTCTATCTTTTGCTTTACTTAATTCTTCTTTAATTGTTTCTATAACTGGATTTTTCTTCAATTCATAATCTGGATTTGAATGTATTGTAAATTGATTATGTTTATCAAACGCAAAAATTGCATTTGTAGCTGAATATTTAAGTTTTAAAATATTATCTTTTAATGGTTTTAAAGTTAAATCTCCACCAACTACACCTATTATTTTTCCATCTTTTTTAACAGGTGCATAAATTGTAGCTACAACTGTTTTTAATCTATCATCAAAATAAATATCATCGCTTAAACCTACTTCTTTAGCATTTAAAGCTTCTTTAAACCAACCACGACCTCTAGCATCAAAGCCATCTATTACATTTGCTGGAGTTTTTGCATCAGCTTTATAAAAAGTCTTTCCATCTTTTGCTTTTGCAAAATATAAAGCATTAAGACCTGAAGCAGAATATAACAAATTAATTCTTCTTAAAATCATATCTTCATTTGCATCTATATCTATTTCTTCAATAGCTTGAGCAAACTTAGTTGTAAAATTCATTTTACCTGCAAAATAAGCATCAATATAAAGCATAGTAGCTTCAAGAGTTTTTTGCTTGCCATTGTTTGAATACTCAATCGCATCAATCTTTGAACTATTATAGTTCATAATACCAAGTAGAATAAAACATATTACTAGCGGCACACTCACTAGCATTGGAATTTTGTTTGTTAATTTCATGATAGTCCTTTCATCAAAATTATTTAAAATTGATTATAAAATCAATGTGTTAATTTAATCTTAATTATATTATTTATTTGTGTTTTTAAATACTAAAATAAATTCGCTTCCTTTGTTTGGTTCTGAATTAAGCATTATTTTAACTTTATGAATTCTTGCAATTTTTTTGACTATTGAAAGCCCTAAACCTGTGCCTTTTATGGCTTTATTGCGACTTGTATCTTGTCTAAAGAATCTTTCATATATTCTATTTTGAATATCTTTAGAAATCCCTATACCTGTATCTTTTATAGATACAATAATTCGCTTTTTTTGAAATTTTGAACTTATAAAAATTAATCCATTATCAACATTATATTTAATAGCATTGTCAATGATATTATAAAACATTGTCTTTATTAACTTTTCGTTAGCAAAGAAAGCAAAATCGTTAAAATCTAAATTAATTTTAATATTCTTTTCTTTTAATTTAAATTCTAATTCTTTTATGATTTGCTCTAAAATATCTTTAATATTTACACTTTTCATATCAAAATTATTTACTTCATCTAAAAAAGAAAGCTTAATAATCTCATCTATCATTTCAAGCAAAGCACTTGATTGATTATAAATAGTATCAATGAATTGCTTTTCATCTTCTTTTTTTACTAAATTATTCTTAAGCATTTCAGAACTTAACATTATTGAAGTAAGCGGTGTTTTTAACTCGTGAGTTACATTAGCGCTAAACTCAGCTCTTATCTTTTTAAATTGTTTATTATGCTCTTTTACCTGAGTTAAAAATGTTTTTAACTCACTACAATTAAAATCCTTATCAAGCTCATTAATATCCAATTCCAATAAAGGCTTTACTATTGTTTTACTAATATAAAAAGCCAAAATCAAACCAAATACAACAACACATAAAAACGCAATAAAAATACTTTCTAATACAAATTCACTATTATGAACGATATATAAAACAAAAGCTTGTAATAAAATGAGTAAAAAAGATGAAATCAAAAAAATAGCAAAAAATATCCTAGTTCTCATCGCTTAATTTATACCCTACTCCACGAATTGTTATTATATATTTTGCATAATCTTTTAATTTATTTCTTAAAGTATTAATATGAATATCTAGCGTTCTACTAGAAATATTAGCTCCCCAAATCTCTTTTAAAATATCTTCTTTTTTAAGGCACATATTTTGATTTTTTACAAGATGAGTGAGTAATTCAAATTCTTTTAAAGTTAAATTAATTTCTAAATCATCAATGCTTACAATTCTTGTTTTTAGATTAATCTTTAGATTTTTAAAGATAATCTCGCTACCAAAGTCAATTCTTCTTAAAACATTTCTAATTCTTGCTAAGAATTCTAAAATAGAAAAAGGCTTGCAAATATAATCACTTGCCCCCATATCAAGACCTTTTACCTTATCACTTTCATTATTTAAAGCACTTAATAAAATAACTTCTATATTTTTTGTTTTTTCATTACTTTTAATATTTTTTAAAACACTAAAGCCATCTTCGCAAGGCAACATAATATCAAGGATTAAAATATTTGGTATTTGTATTCTCAAAGCTTCATAAAGTTCTTTGGCATTTTTAAAACCTTTTGCTTTAATATTTGAGCTCTCAAGTGCATATTTTACTAAGTCATTAATGCTAGAATCATCTTCTAAAATATAAACAAGCATAAGCTAATTCCTAATTCAAATTCTTTTTAAAAATCTTACATAAAATAAGTTAGTTTTCTAACTTGAGATTCATTATTAATTTAAATAAATTTTAAATATTATTTAAATTTTGGTTTGTTTATCAAAAAAAATTACAATTCTCCCACTTTTTTAACAAAGGAGACAAAATGAAAAAAGTATTATTAAGTTTAGCAGCGTTATCTTTATTAAGCACTGCAGCAATGGCAAGTGATGGAGCAACTTTATATAAAAAATGTGTTGCCTGTCATGGAAAAGCAGCTGAGAAAAAAGCTCCAGGTGCAGAAGTTATCATCAATACTTTAGATGAAAAAACAATTTTAGAAGCATTACAAGGCTATAAAGCTGGAACATTTGGTGGTAAAGCTAAGAAAAATATGGAATTACAAGTTAAAAATCTTAGCGATGAAGATATGAAAGCTTTAGCTGCTTATATCGTAACTTTAAAATAATTCTTAAGTTCAGGAGTAATCCTGAACTCTTATATAAACTTTAAAATTATATTCATTACAAACATACAAATAAAAGCATTCAGAATACTTGTTAAAATAAGTAAAGGCCAATATTTTTTAGCAACTCCTGCAACTCCTAGTAATCTTCCTAAATACTGAAGCTGAGCTCCCATTAAAAATATTGCAGGTAGTATGATAGTAACTTGAACTTCATTTAAAATCCCACTTTTATATAAATTAGCAGCAACCCCAACACCAGCTGATGAACTAAGCCAAGCTGATAATAAAACTGTGATTGATTCTCCTGGTAAGCCAAAAACATTCATAATCACACCACAATAATCACCCAAAATTTTCATAATTCCTAAAATCTTTAGCATTTCTGCAATTATATAAGCCATTAAAACATTAGGAATTAAACTATAAATAGCGATATTAAAGCCTTTTTTAGCTCCAACTATAAAAATATCTAATGGATTTTTGCTCTCGTTATTCATTCAAAATCCTTTCTATAAAATGTATTTAGCATAATTCTTACAAAAATTGCTCCAACGAATTTGAGTATAAACATAACAACAAGTGGTATTAAATTAATGCAAACTAATTGACCTAAAAGCGCTGAACCTATTGCAAAAAAGTTATTAATCATTCCAGCACCACTATATTGCCAAGCAGCAATTACTATTAAATCTTTATCATTTATATAGTTTTTCTCCCTTGCTTCTTTACTCATAGCAGCTCCTGCATCAGTGCTTTGTAAATCAGTAATTAGTATAAGCCCACATAGACCTGGAACTCCTAAAATCGGCTTTAAAATAGGATTTAATAATTTTTGAGCAGCTTTTATAGCACCATAATGCTCCATTACTTCAATAACTCCAAGCGCAAGCATTACAGCAGGAATTAAACTAAAAGCAAATAAAAATCCAGCTCTAGCACCAAATCCACCACTACCAACAAATGTTGTGCCTTTAGCACCATCAACTCCTTTTACAACAGCACCAAAATTACCTGTTAAGGTGTTAAAATCAAATGCTTTTAACATATCATGGCCTGCTAAAAGTCCTGAAAAGAATAAAACCAAAAAGATTAAAGCAAGATAAGCACCTGGCTTTACCTTTCCTACTTCAAATTCCGTAGCTTTTTGCATACTTTCTCCTTTAAAAAGATTAAGAATTCTATTCTACAATAATTTTTAAGATTAGTAATAAAAATAAAGGAGTTAATATGGAAGTTATAAAACATTATGAATATTTACACGAGATTCCAGAGCTTGGATTTAATGAATTTAAAACAAGTGAATATTTAAAAACCACACTTAAAAACGCAGGATTTAAAATACAAGAATTAGATAAAACTGGCTTTTATACAGAGCTTGGAAGTGGTGATGAAATCATAGGTCTTAGAGCTGATATTGATGCTTTAGGGCATATTATAGATAATATTGCCTGTGCAAAACACACTTGCGGACACGACGCTCATATGTCAATGCTACTTTGTGCAGCCTTAAAAGCAAAAGAGCAAAATATCGTTAAAAATAAAAAAATAAGATTTATCTTCCAACCTGCTGAAGAGCTTGGAAGTGGAGCTTTAAAAATGATTGAATTAGGAGCTTGTGATAATCTTAGTGCAATTTTTGGAATGCATATTCGCCCTATTCAAGAATGCCCAAGCCCTAAAGCAATCGCTTCAATGTATTATGCAGCAAGTGCAGCGATTAAAATAGATATAGTAGGCAAAGCTGCTCATGGAGCAAGACCACATCTTGGAATTAATGCAATTGATATAGGAGTTAGCATAATTGATTTAGCAAGAAAGATTTATATAGACCCAAATAAACCTAGCAGCATAAAGGCTACAAGATTTATTTGTGATAGTGGAGTAACTAATTCAATTCCTAGTGAGGCTACTTTAGTATTTGATTTAAGAGCTCAGCATAATGAAAGCATGCAAGAAATGAAAGAAAAGCTTGAAAAAATCATCATAAATATGGCTAATACATACGACGCTAAAATAAATTATGAATACCTAATCAATATTCCTGCAGCTATAATTGATAAAAAACTTGCAAAAATCTGTGAAGAAGTGATTGTGGATACTTTAGGAGAAGACAATTTAATAAAAGAGCAATTCACACCTGGTGGAGAAGACTTTTTCTTCTACCCTATAAAACTAGGCATTCCATCGGCATTTATGGGGCTTGGAGTTGATTGCTCACCAGGGCTTCATCATCCACAAATGCAACTTAATAAAAACGCTTTAGAAAACGGAGTAAATCTATGGCTAAATTTAATCAAAAAATTAGAGAATTTGAAATAGGAATTAGATGAATTATAAATTAGGCATTATTTTATTAATTGATATATGTATTTTACTATGGCAAAATAGTTTTTTAAGCATTAGTATTTATGAACTAAATGAGCTTAGTTCAAGTAGTTTAAATGGCTTATTTGCTAACTTTGCCTTAAGTGTTTTTGGCACGGAACATATAAGATATGCTTATATTATTTTGCATATTTTAAGCAATATTTTACTATATAAAATCTCAATTAAATACCTTAAAAATAATGCCTATTTAGCTAATATTGTTTTTAATCTTACTCCAGGAAGCCTAGCTTCTGCATTGCTAATAAACCCTGCTGGGCTTATTATATTTGTTTCTTTACTTCTTACTTATCTTGCGTTAAATAAGAAATTTTATATATTTTATGGGGTTTTAATAGCTTGTGTTTATATTGATAAAGCAATGATTTCATTATTTATTGCTTGTATATTTTATGCATATTTTAATAGATTATCAAAATTATTAGTCTTATCAATTTTACTAATGTTTGCAACTTTTATAATCTATGGATATGACTTTTCTGGTAAGCCTAAAGGATATTTTTTAGATTCGCTTGCGATTATGTCGGCTGTTTTTTCTCCGCCGTTATTTTTGTATTTTTTCTATACGATTTATTATATTAGCTTTAAAGGTAAAAAAGATTTGCTTTATTGCATAAGTGCGAGTGCTTTTATAATTTGCCTTATTTTATCATTTAGACAAAAGCCTGAAATTGCTGATTTTTTACCATTTTTATTACCTGCAATACCTTTGATTATTGCTAATTTTTTAAACTCTTTTAAAGTGCATTTACCACAATTTAGAGCTAAACATAATGTTATTTTATTTTTTATATTAACTTCTTTAGTAATTAGCTTTTTGTTTTTAATATTTAATCCATTTTTATATAGATTTATTGATGAAAACGAACATTTTGCTAAAAGCTATCATCTAAATAAAGAACTAGCAAAAGAGCTTAAATCTCGTGGGATTAATGAAATTAGCATACATAGTCAAAATTACAAAATCTTAGAATTTTATGGCTTAAAACCTTGCTATCAAAATTGCAAAATCGTAACTCCTTGCGAAAAAGGAAATATAAATATAAACTTTTTTGCTAAAGAATTTTCTTTTTGTTTAAGAAATGAAGATTAATAAATATTTAAGAAAAAGTAAAATAAAATCCTTTATCAATTAAAGGAGATTTAATGCAAGTTAATTTAAGTAGTATCTACAACAATACTTATCATAAGATGGGTGAGAGTTTTGGCGGAGTAAAGAGCGAAAACGAACTAAAACAAATTGATGAAAACATCAAAAACAATAAAATAGACAATCTAAAAACAGGCGATAATAGTGGTAATAAAATCTATTTTGAAAACAAAAATGGCATAAGCTCTGCAAGTATTAGCGATGAAAGTTTAGCAAAATTGCAAAGCCATTTTGATAGTAAAGACTTTTATAAGCGTGAAGATGGGAGTATTATATTAAATGGTAATGCCGAAAAATATGTAAGTGGTTGGTTTAGCGATATTGCTTATGCTAGAGGATATGCAGCTGCTAATAAAAACAATAATGAATTTTTAAATAAAGATGAATTATTAGAGCTTAATGTAGTAGCAAAATTTAGCTTAGATGGCACAAATGCTAAAGATTATAAAGCTTATCAAAAAATTGAGCGTTTTTTGGCTGATAATACTACGATTTTAGATTCTGTTCCTAAAAACATTGATGAAGCCTTAAATCAAACAATATTATCAAATAGCGATTTTGATGATACTATAACTCTAGGCGAGAGCGAAGAATTTGCAAATAATGATAATTTACAAACTTCTTTAAATGTGAATATCTCATCAAATGAAATAAAAAGCATAAATGTAGATGATGAAGAAGCTAAGAAAAAACAAGAAATAGCAAACGCACTCTCAAGTCTTACAAGAATTAAAAATACAATAAATACAAATGGAGTAAAAGCACTTAGCAAGGCTGATTTAGATAAGCTTGAAATTTTAAATATTGATCCAAATTCCTTAGAAAATCCACAAAAACTAGAGCAATTAAACAAAGCTAGCGATAAAGCTAACGAACATTACGCAGAGTTTTTGCATGTTAGCAAGGAATTTATTGATAAAAATATGGCAAAAAGCGATGATTTTTTAGGAGATTTTACTCATGATAGTGCTGCTTTTGCAAAAGAATTGCTTGATAATAAATTAATAGATAAACTTGCTTAAAGAAATAGGAAATTACTTCCTATTTCATAATTTTAAACTTAAAACAATTTAATTATTCTTATTTTTAAAAGATATAAAATACTAGATAATAAGCAAAATACACTAATAACACAGGCTAAAGTAAAGCTTGTATTAGCATTCATAACCCCTACTAAAAACGCCGCAAATCCTGCGAAAATAAATTGCGAAGCACCTAAAATCGCTGAAGCACTTCCTGAGAAGCGTTTTGATTTACTCATTGCTTTTGTAACTAGATTTGGAGTAATAAAGCCTAACATACATAAAGTTAAGAATAAAAACACGCTAAAAGTGTAAAAATTATTAGAAAAAATTATTAAAAGTATAGAATTAATAAACATTATTAAATAAGCAAAAAATATCACTTTAGCTACACTAAATTTATTTGTAAAATAAATATTAAGCCTAGCAGCAATCATAAAACCTAAAGAATTAATACCAAAAATTAGTCCATATTCTTGCAAACTAATATTAAAAACCTTAGTAAAAACAAAGCTAGAACCACTAATATAAGCAAATAAAGAACACATAATTAAACTTGAGCTTAAAACATAAATTATAAAGCTTTTTTTAGATAAAACACTCTTATAAGCTAAGCAAATATTAAAGATTGAAAAAGCGATTTTATTATTATTGCTTTCTTTAAGATAAAAAATACTTAACAATAATAAAACTATTCCTAAAGCAAAAAGAGTTATAAAAATACTTTGCCAAGAAAAATATTTAAGCAATAATCCACCAATGCTAGGAGAAATCATAGGAGCTATGCTTGAGCTAATCATCATTAATGAAAATACCGCAACAGCCTTTTGTTTAGAAAAGCAATCATTTACTATGGCTCTAGCTATCACAACTCCAGCACAACCGCCTAGAGCTTGCATAAATCTTAAAGCTATAAAAGTATAAATATCATCAACTAAAAAGCATAAAAAACTTGAAATTATAAAAATACTAAGACCTATAATTAAAGGTATTTTTCTACCATAAACATCGCTTAAAGGACCATAAATTAATTGACCCAGAGCAAATGCTACGAAAAAACTTGCAATGCTAAGCTGGATAAAATATTCACTTGTTTTAAAACTATCTTGAACCAAACTTAAGGCCGGTAAATACATATCAGTTGCTAAGGGCGCAATAGCACTTAAAAATGCTAAAATTAAAATAAAAAATTTTTCTTTCATAAAATACTCCTAATTTTAAAAACTGATATTGCCTTAATTTGGTAATTTATAATTTGTATTTTTTCAAAATTTTTGCATAAAACTTAGTAGAAATTTTACTTAGTATTAAAACAATAAATCTTTTTACAAACGGCAAATGTTTTATATATAAAAAGCTATATTCAATACAAGGACTTAATTTACGATTTGTCTTAAAAATAGGAGCACCTGAGCTTAGATTTAAAAATTTTTTAGTATTTTTGCAATACTCTAATATAAAGCATTGCAAGGCTCTATAAAGAGTGCCAAGTTCTTTTTGCTTACTCATTTTATAGCCAAGAAAAGGAACGCTTATATAATCATTATTCTGCATAAAGCTTACAAATCCTACAATTTCTTGCGATTTATCAAGCATATAATAAGAGTCTAAAATATTATTTTTTTCTAAATTACATAAATAAACGCTAGAAAATTGTGGATTAAAATAAGAATATTTTTCTAAATACAATTCATTATAAAGCTTTAAAGCCTTAGCAAAATTATCATTTACTTTTATAAAACTAAAGTCTTTTAAGAGCTTTTTATCATCTTTAAAATCTCTTGAAAGCTCTAATAATTCATAATCATTCATCAAATACACTTGCCTAGTAGCTAGCATTACAAAATCATTATTTTTTAAAAAGTTAAACAAATGTGGATTTTGCACTTCATTTACACATCTTAAAGCTAGGATTTTTTTAGTATTTTTTAGTTTAGAAAAATCGTTTAAAAATTTAGTGTTTAAAAACTCATAATTTTCCCAATGTTTTTCATATAAATTAGTGCTAAAACAATGATTGTTTATAAAAACAATATCATCAATATATGTAATTATTTTTTCAAAAATACTAATTAAAGCCTTGCAAACTTGCCTTATAAAAGGATTTTCTAGCTTTATTAATTCATCTTTTGCTATATAAATAAGCCCTCTTAAAGACGCTGTAAAACACTGATTATCATTAGTATAAATAATGTCCGTATAAAAAATATTATCAAGTTTTTTGATATTTACATTTACATTTTTTATAAGCTCATTCGTTGGCTCATAAAAAGCATTTAAAAATCTAGTTTTAAAATCATCTTCTTTAATATCATCTAAATAATAATCATTTAAAGCGTTAAATTCTATATCTTTTGTGCTTGCATCACTTAAATTATAAGATATTTTAAAAAGCCCATAAACATAAAAAATAAAATCTCTAATTCCTATTTCAAATTCCTTTAAAACATCACTTGCTTTATAGTAATCTTTAAATAATTTTGCAAGCTTGAATTCTTTTAAAGATTTTACAAAAAACATATATAAAATACTTTTTCCAACTCTTAAATGAGAATTAGCATTATTTATAAAATGAAGACCACTTGTTGCTCTAGGATTGCATTCTATTAGATATAAGCTGATTTTTTCATCATTTTTTTGCATTAAAAAATCAAAGGCAATTTGTCCATTTAGCTTAAAATTAATTCCTAATTCTTGCATAAAATTAAAAATACATTTATTAATATTTTCATCATCAATTCTTACAAAATAAGAGCCTGCTGAATTATTGATTAAATACCTACTATCATAGACAATATGCTCTTTTAAAATACCATTTTCAAATATTGCGTAATTACAAATTTGATTAGCATTTATTTTTTCTTGTAAAACATAAGGATTATTTAGACTAATATTAAGTTTATTTATATCAATATTTCTAATCACATTTAAGCCAAATCTTGAATAAATAGGCTTTAAAATAAACTTACTTAAATCATACTTTTTAAGTAAGCTAACATTATTTACATAATAACTTTTTGGATATTTAATGCTTACATTTTTATAACTTAAATTACTCATATCTTTTAAGGCTGAAAAAATACTAAATTTATTATGAAAAGTAAGCAAAAAAGAAGTTTTAGGTATAAAGAATTTATATTCTTCATTAGGATTTGCCTTTAAATACAAATCCCTTGCCTGTGCTATGTAAAAAATCTCTTCGCAATTACAAATAATCTTATCAACTTGTTTAAAAAGCTTAAAATACTCATTACAAAAATTATAAAAATCAAATCTAGGGCTAGGCATTTTTATATAATTTATATTTTTATTTAGCAAAATAAAATCAATTGAATCAGCGAAAATTAATTCATCATTTTTTAAAATCTTTAACCATTCAAAGCTAACAGGAGCCCTTGCACCAGTGATTAATACACGCATTAAATGACCTTTATTCTAATTCTTTTATTCATAAATTCAAATCTTTCATATTGCTTAATCATAATTTTTGGACTAATAATATCTAAGTCTTTAAATAAAAATTCTAAATTATTCTTAAGTTCAAGTTCGTATTCTAAATTGTCTATATAAGCAAATAATTCATAATTTTGCTTATTAAAAACAAAGCAATATTCACTAATTTCTTTTGTTCTTAAAACAGCTCTTCTTAAAAAATCAGGAAAAAGCAAAAAATCCTTATTAAATTTATCTTTAAGATAAATTATCTCATCACATCTTCCTTCAATTCTACTAATTTTAATTCTAGCTGAGCCACATTCACAAGGGCTATTATCAATATGCAAAATATCATTTAATCTATATCTTATAATAGGTTGGGTTTGCCTTTTAAAATCCGTAATAATCGGAACAAATCTAGTTTCATCAAGCCATTCTTTTTCAAAATACACAATATCTTCATTTAAATGCAAGTGCCCAAAACTACAAGTATGAGCTAAAAAGCCTTCAGTGCATTGATAAATCTCGTGTATTGTTTGATTAAATCTAGCTTTTAATTTATCTTTTATATGTGGCTCAAGTGTTTCAGCAACTGAAATAATTTTGCAAGGTTTAATATCTAAATTAGTAGCATTTGCAAAATAGCTTAAAACACTTGCAGGTGCTATTAAAATATCAGGCTTATAAGCATTTAAGCTAGTTATATGCTCTTTTATGTTTTTATAAAGGTCAAAAAATCTAAATTCTAAAAAGCTTTTATTAGTGCTTTCGTATAAATTACTATTTGCTCTTAAAAAAAAGGCTATTTTTCTTTTTTTAAAATATGGTTTTGGTAGCATTTTTTTAAGCATATAGCCACTCCAAATAGCTATTTCTTCATCACTTAATAAAAACACTCCACGATTTTGCGAAGTTCCTGAGCTAAGTCCTATTGTAATGTTTTTGTTTTTTATCTTTAATTTAGAAGAAAAATCCCTACTATCTTCTGCTTTTATAGCTATATTAAACGCTGTTTTTTCATCAATATTTAAGGTATTTATTTTAGAAAAATTATCCATAAAAATCTTTTTATCAATAATATTAAAATCCTTTAAATCTAATGATTTTGGATAAAAATCACTATTTAAATTTTTTAAGAATTTGAATAAGGAATTTGCTTGATGTTTATTTAGTTTTTGCCTTGATTTATAGTCTTTTGTAAGTATAAAAGTCTTTAAAAATAAATAAAGTTTTTTAAGCATTTTTTAACCCTTTTATAAGTTTATTTATACTGCTTTCGCAATGACTTGGAACTATTAAAACATTAGGATTTTGCTTAGAAAAAATCTGTAATTTTTCTAAAGTTTCATAAAATTTTTTACTATCATCAAAAAGTAAATTAGCTATCTTAGAAGGCTTTATATTTTCTTCAATACTTTTTATATCCCACACAGCATCAGAAACTAACAATACTTCTAAATCATCACACTTGAAAGCTAAACCAAATTGAGCCTTTGCATGTCCATCTAATCTAAAAATCCTAAAAACATCAAGCCATAAAAACTCATCAAATAATTCATTTTTTATCTTTGTTAAACTTTCAATATCAACTAACTTTTCTAAAAAATCATCTGGAATTAGCTCTTTTAAAAAGCCGTTTTTTAGTGCTAATAAATTATTTTTATTAAATAATTTTTCAAATTCACTCCTAGAACTTACAAAAAAACTATCCTTAAAATCAAGCAAACCACCTATATGATCGGCATGAAAATGAGATATAAAAATATAATCAATCTTGTTTATTCCATCAATTTCAAGCAATTCTTTTAGGCTTTTTTTAAGCCTTACAGGAGTTATTAGTGCATATAATTTATTTGGAAATTTTGCAGTTGCATTAAAAAAATGCTTAGAATATCCACTATCAAATAAAACATTTAAAATCTTACCCCGAAAAAGTACTTCAAAATAAACACTCAAGGCTAAAAAATTAGTCTTTTGCAATTTCTCACTACTTAAGGCTATATTTTTATAACTTTTACAAGAGCCTGTTATATAAACCTTTGCTTTTATTATTTTGCTTTGCATTTTAAAAGCCCATCTTTGATAGAATAAATTGGCTCATATCCTAAAATCTCTTTTGCCTTGCTAATATCTAGCGTTTGAGAATAAGATATTAAGCCTAAGGTGTAATTCGTAATCAAAGGCTCTTTTATAAGCTTTGCTTTAGCTAAAAGTTCGCTAGTATTTGCAAATATTTTTAAAGCTTTTTGATTGACTTTTTTTATCTTTAAATTTGGCTCTAAAATATCTTGTATTAAAGTATAAATATCTTTTAATTTTAAGCTCTCATCATTTGTTATATTAAAAACTAAATTTTCATCACATTTACTAGCTAAATAAATAGCATGAGCTACATTTGCTGAATATGTTATATCGCAAATTACCTCATCATTTACTAAAGGCATAAAATTAAGCTTTTTAAGTCTTGGAAGCAATACATTATCATATTCTCCAAATATCCCCCTTGGTCTTAAAATCACATATTTTAAACCTGAAGTTAAAACTAAATGCTCCGCTAAAAACTTTGTATATGTATATAAACTTGCAAATTTTTTAATCACTAAATCTTCTTTAATATTAAAGCGATTTGTATAATCAAAATAAATGCTAGGACTTGAAATAAAAATTATTTTTTCTATACAATGTTCTTTTGCTGCTTTTATAATATTTGAAGTTGCTAAGACATTATGTTTATAAAACTCATCTAAACTACCCCAAGCAGAGCTTAAAGCAGCTGAATGTATAAGACAATTTGCCTTTGAAAATACATTTAAAACCTCATCTAAATTACTTAAATCGCATTTTTTAAAATTAGCATTTAGGCTAGTTCCGATTACTTCATTTCTACCAAGAGCTAAAATACTATCTTTATCATTAATATAATCAACAAAAGCCCTTCCTAAGCCACCAGTTGCACCTGTTAAAATATAATCTAAGGTTTTTGCCATAACACACATCCTAGCGAAACTCCTGCACCAGTGCCTAAAAATAATAATTTTTCGCCACTTTTTAAGTCTTTGGTTTTAATTACGAAATTAAGTGCAATTGGAAGTGATGATGCTATTTGATTTCCGTGGTTTTCAAAAATATTTATAATTTTTTCGCTAGGCAATTTTAAATATTTTATAGCGTTTTTTAAAGAGCTAAAACTTGCTTGATGTGGAATAATATAAGAAATTTCATCATAATTTATATTACAATCTGCTAAAAACGCAGGCATTTCATTCATTACAAGCCTAAATAATTCCTTGCCATTCATACAAAATTGCCCTAATTTGCTTTGGTCTTTATAATCTCTTGGATTATATAAATACCCACCTGATTTTAAAGTGCAAATCTCATAACCACTTGAACAAGTATAAAAATTACTTTTAATTAATCCCCCACTTGATGATTTTTTAAAAATAACTGCACTAACGCCATCTCCAAATAATCCTGCTGTGCCAAGATTTTCCCAATCAAGCCCAACGCTTGCTACATCAACGCTAACAAATAAAATATATTCGAATTCTTCAATCATTCTACTAGCAATATCAAATGCTCTTAAAAATGATAAACAAGTCATATTCACATCAAAACTTCCAACATTACTTGAAAGCTTTAATAATCTATGAATATTTGAAGCATTGTATGGAATCGCCATTTTATTTACTGCACCAGAACTTATAATACAAGCGATTTTATCTTTAGTAATATTTGCATTTTTTAAAGCTTCATCAACGGCTTTTAAAATATATTCATCAATATCCTTTACATCATCAAAAAAATGTCTTGATTTTAGCTTTGTAACCTTCTCTATACTTGATAGATTAAACTTCTTTTCAAGCTCATTATTGCTAACTTCTCTAGGTAAAGCTACTCCTATTCCTGCTATATCAATATTTCTCATTTTAAATTCCTAATTCAAATTCTTTTGCCAAAGCCTTTACTTTAGAATAATCTACCTTGCCACTTCCTAAAATAGGCATAGCATTTGTATGAATATATAAACTTGGCTTATAAATTGCAAGCATTTCGCTTTGCTTTATTAAATCTACAAGATTATTAAACTCGCTCTCATCACATTCAATTACAAGTGCTATTAATTCTCCTTTTTTGCTATCTTCAAGTGAAGTTGCACATACTTTTAAATCTCCTGTAATTTTTGCTACCATTTCTTCAACTAATCCAAGCGAAATCATCTCTCCGCCGATTTTTGCAAACCTTGAATATCTATCTACGATATATAAAAATCCATCTTCATCTAAATGTCCTTTATCGCCTGTTTTATACCATCTAATGCCATCAATTTCTACTATTACTTCATTAGTTTTATTGGTATCGTTTAAATATCCTTGCATTACTTGATGTCCGCCTATTAAAATAAGCCCGTCTTCATTTACTCCAAGCTCTTTAAAGCTATTTGGATCAACTATTCTAATAGCTGTGCCAATTAGTGGCATTCCAACACTTCCAACCTTATTTGCTCTATGTAAAGTCCAATAAGTGCTGTCAAATTGATTTGGTAAATTCACACTTGCAACTGGCGTTGTCTCAGTAGCTCCGTAACCTTCATAAATATTCTTTTTAAACTTTAACTCAAATGCTGTTTTAATCTCAGGCTTTAATTTCTCAGCCCCTGCAACAACAATTCTAAGACTTTCAAACATAATTTCATCAAGCTTTTTATTTCTTGCATATATCCCTAAAAATGTTGAAGTTGCACACATAATACTAACTTCATTTTTTACAATAACTTTTGCAATGCCTAAAGCATCGGTTGGATCAGCATAGGTTGCACTCTTAATTCCTTCAATTAATGGCATAAAAGTTGTAACCGTTAGGCCAAATGCGTGAAATGGTGGTAAAGATGCAAGAATTACATCATTATTTCTAGCACAAATTACATTTGAGATTGAACTAATATTGCTTAAAATATTTTTATGACTTAGCATTACACCTTTTGGCGTGCCTTCACTTCCACTGCTAAATAATATTGCTGCTGTTTTTTCATTGCTATAATTTTTTGTAAATATTGCCTTTAGCATAAAACTTGGCAAAATTGTGCTTATAAATATATAGCTTAATACTTTTAATTTTTCTTTTTTAAAGTGACTAACTATATCTTCTAAATAAATTAATTTAACATTATCTAACTCAAGTTTAAAGCCTTTGCTTTCAAGCTTTTCTAAGAATTTTTTAGATGTATAAATATGCTTTATATTTGCATTTAAAATAGCTTTTTTAATAGCAGTAATTCCTGCTGTATAGTTTAGATTTACAACGCACTTTCCAGCGATTAAACTTGCTAGATTTATTAGACTTGAAGCAAAAGAAGCTGGTAAAATTATTCCGATATTATCATTATTAGGGATTTTTTTGCTAAGCATTAGGCTTAGAGCTAAAAGTTTTTTATAACTTATTTCTCCTGCTAAAGGATCGCTTATAGCTATATTTGATGAATACTTTTTAGCTGTATCAATGAATGATTTTTCTATGCTAGCAAGATTATCGCATTGAAGTTTTGTTGCAATAAAAGATAATTCAAATACCTTTTGCTTTAATTTTTCTTTACTTGTATGAATACTTAAAGGCTTGCTAAATGCTAGAGAAATTTCTCTTTTTGATATTTTTTTATTACTTAAATTATATTCTTCTTTACTTCTTGAAAACGAACTTCCCCAAAGCCCATAAATATAAAAAGCAACGATAACTCCATCATTTTCACTAAGATTTTTGCAAGCTAATTCATATCCACTTTTAAATTCATTCAAATGTCCGTGTCTTGAGAGTGTGCCTTCAGGAAACAAACATACGATTTCGCCTTTTTTAATAAAACTAGCTATTAATTCTAAGGCTTCTTTACTTGCAGCTTGATTTACAGGAATTACTCCAAAATGCTTTACAAACATTCTAATATACCATTTTTGATAGTATTTTCTCTCCATTACAAAATGAACTTTTTTAGGAATAGCCATTTGTATAATAGCCCAATCAATAAAAGAAATATGATTTCCTAACAACAACACTCCGCCATTTTGTGGGATATTTTCAAAGCCATTTACAAATAATCTATATTTTTGCAAAAACGCTAAACTTACTAATATTCTTACCAAAGAAAAAGGTAGTTTTAAAACAACATATAAAGAGCCACAAAGAGCAACCAAAACAATGAAATAAAACAAATATAAAACATCAATTTGTAAATACGCAAACAAGGTTGCAATAATTACAAAACTTAGCATAAAAATATTTTGAATAAAGTTATTTCCTGCTAAAACTACGCCTAATTCATTTTCTTTAGCATTAAATTGCACTAAAGAGCTAAGCGCAACCACAAAGCAACTTCCACTAACTCCAAATATAAAAAATACTAAGGCAAATAAACTTAAGCTATTTATAAAACTAATTAAAATTGAGCATATTAATATACCTAATGCACCGAGTGGAATAAGCCCTAATTCAATGTAGTTTTTAGAAAATCTTCCTGCTATTATTGAGCCAACGATTACACCTATTGCACTTGCTGCTAATACTAATTGCACATAAAATGTATTGTTTTCGTTTAGATGATTTTTAGCAAATACAGGAAAAGATACTAAATAAAGCTGTGAAATTGCCCAAAATAATGAAATACCTATTATGCTAAGCCAAATTGTATTGTTTTTAAAGATTAGGCTAAGGTTGTTTTTAAGCAATTTTGCTCTTAAATAATCTGCTTTATTAAAGGCTAAATCTTTATTATCTGCTCTAGTTTCTGGCAAAGTTCTTGCTAATAAATATTCACAAAATGCAAAAAGAACTAAGATAATTCCTAAAGGAGCAACCTGTATTAAAATATCTTCTTTACTAATAAAAATATCCAAAAGCATTTCAAAACCAAGCGAAAACACTAGCATTCCAAGTAAAATAGCTATTATACTAACAGCATTAATACTAGCATTACCGATAGCAAGTTTTTTAACACCAACCAATTCTTTAATATAGCCGTATTTTGCAGGAGAATAAAAGGCTGATTGTATGCCTAGAATTAAAGTCATTATAAATGCTAAATAAAAATTACCTAAATAATACGAAAAGCAAATTATTAAGAGTAAAAATACATTAATTAAAGCTGAGATTTTCATAACTTTATTTTTTGAAAATCTATCTGCTAAAAAGCCTGAGAGTGAAAATGCGAAAATATAAGGTAATAATATCAAAGCATTTATGATAGCTGTAAGTAATAATTGCGTGCTTCCTTCATAAACCTTATAAATCGTATTTTGAATTATAATTTTATGCCCTAAATCTACAAAGGCATTTAAAAACCCTATTGTTAAAAAGGCAATTATGCCTTTAATTTTAAAAAAGTCCATTAAAACCCCCTTAATTTAGCTAATATTACCTAAAGTGTAATAATGATTACTCTTTGCTCTTTAAATTAATCATCACTATCTCGCTTTTTGCAATTAATCTTGCAACAACTCCCCAAAATCCTGCTCCACTTGTTACATACATTTTGTATTTTTCATAATATCCATATAAAAATCCTTGCTCAAGCTTTACAGCTAAGCTAAATGGGAAAATCTGCCCTGCATGAGTATGACCTGCTAGAATTAAATCATACGAGCTTACATCGTGCAATTTTGCGAATTTTGGCTGATGAGTTAGCAAAATATTTGCCTTTAAAGAGTTTGGCTTTAAAGCGTTTATATCAGGCTTAAAGGTATTTAGCTTATTTCCCATCAAATCATTTACACCTGAGATTACAAAATCATTAAATTCTATGCTTTTATTATCTAAAATATTTATATTATATTTTTTTAATTCTTCTACTATGCTTGCAACTCCGTGATAATATTCGTGATTGCCTAAGACATAAAAAGTGCCATAAGTTGAGCTTAAATCATTTAAATAATGAAGGCATTTAATATCTTTAATAGAGCCATCAATTAAATCCCCCGAAATTGCTACTAAATCAGGCTTTTGCTCGTTTATTCTATCTACGATTTTTTTAAAAAAATCATCATTTAGATTTCTTTTTAGATGAATATCTGCTATTAGGGCTATTTTAAGATTATTTTTAAGCTTGTTATTGCTTAGTGTAATATTCTTAATTTTAGGAGTTTTGATAGCATTTTTGCATACTTTATAAAAGAAGAAAAAGGCTAAAAAAGTATAAACGATAGAAAGCTCAAAACTAATCTTGCTTAAAAATATGCAAAATAACGGAATAAATATTACAATCTCCCAAATATCAATATTTTTAGCAAAATCTATTGAATAAATCTGCTTACTTTTAAGATATTGAAAACTCATTAAAATTAAAAAAACCAAAGTGCTAAAAATAAGCAAAATCAAAGTATAAAACAAAAGCTCTTTTACTAAATTTATATCACTTAAAATATTTATCTCAAGTGCAAATATCAAAGAAAACAAAGCTACAATTAATTTTCTAATTTTATTAAAAGTATTTAATTTTATTACTCTTAAAAGAATGTTTGCATTAGTAAAAAATATAGCCAAAAAATACAAAATACTAAAAACAATATTCATTTTTAATCCTTTTTAGTTTTTGTTATTATAAAGATTTATAGTGTTTTTAAACTAAATCAAAATTTGTAATTCCTATTTCAAATTCTTTGAAATTTGTAATATCCTTAAGATTAAAATAGTTTTGATTACAAATTTACACATTTTAATAAATTACTTTGCTTATATTTGTAACAAATTTAATCTTTTAAGACAAAATAAAAAACTTAATAAAAAGGAGAGCTTATGAACACAATAAATTATGGCATTGCTAAACTTATTAGCAATGATAATGGTTCTAGCATACTTGAGCTTAATTTTTATAGCACATTTATTTGTATTATGCTAGTTTTAATTTTAGGAAGAGTGATTACTAAATACTCAAAATTCTTAAAAAACTACGATATTCCTGAGCCTGTAACTGGCGGTATTATCGTTGCATTTATCTTATTCTTGTCTAGCTATTATGCTAATTTTACTATTAAGTTTGCAGAAGATATCAAAACTCCGCTTTTACTAGCGTTTTATGCTACGGTTGGGCTTAGTGCTGATTTTAATAGCATTAAAAAAGGTGGTAGTTTATTAATCACTTTTGCTATTGCTGTTTTTGTTTTACTAATAGTTCAAAATGGTATCGGAGTAGCTGTAATGAAAGCTATGGGTGAAAATCCTTTAATAGGCTTACTAGGTGGCTCAATTACTCTAAGTGGTGGTCATGGAACAGGTGCAGCATGGGGCGCTACATTTCAAGCAAGTCCTTATAATTTCTCTCAAGCAACCGATATAGCAATGGCATGTGCAACATATGGACTTATTGCTGGTGGTCTTATAGGTGGTCCTATGGCAAACTATTTAGTAAAGAAATTTAATCTAAAAAGCGATGAAATAGAAAGCAGTGAAACCTCAAGCGATGAAGCATTTACAAGCCCACAAAAAGTAAGATTAATAACAAGTGATAGTTTTATTACAAGCTTAAGCTTAATCGCACTTGCTTTAGTAATAGGAAATACTATTGATTATTTATGTAATTTTTTAAATAAAATCACTATACATGAAGTAGTTGATAAAGTAACTGGTGCAGTAACTATGGAGTCTAATAGTGTATTAAGCTTCTTAGATAGTATGCCAACTTTCGTTTGGTGCTTATTTGCTGGAATTATTATTAGAAACGGCTTTAGCTCGCTTAATATTCATAAAGTTTTTGATAGAGAAGTAGGCGTTATCGGAAACGTTGCTTTATCATTATTCTTAGCAATGTCAATTATGACTTTAAATATCGTTGAGCTTATAAAACTAGCTGTTCCAATTAGCGTGTTATTAATAATTCAAACAATAGCAATTATTATTTATGTAAGATATGTAACCTTTGTAATATGTGGCAAAAACTACGCAGCTGCTTGTCTTGTTGCAGGGCATTGTGGCTTTGGTATGGGAGCAACTCCAACAGCGATTGCAAACTTACAAGCTGTAACTAATCACTTCGGACCTTGCAAAATCGCATTCATTGTAGTGCCTATTATGGGTGGATTTTTAGTAGATATTGTAAATGCTATTATAATTAACGGCTTTGTGAAGTTTTTATAATAATTTTTAGGAATTTCATTTTTGAAATTCCTATTTCAAATTCTTTGAAAAATTATGAGAATTTGAAATAGGAATTATGTTAATTTATATTTTCTTAAATAGCGTTCTTTTAGAGTATTTGAACCTATTAAACCGCCTTGATGAATATATAAAATATTTTCTTTAAAATCATCAAGATTTTCATAAATAGCCTTAAGCCCAACCCCATCATAAAGCAAATCAAACTTAAGCTCATCAATATTCATAAGCATAACAAAAAGCTCTTCATATAAATGCGCAAAATGATATTTCTTAGCAGTTTTTAATAATTTTAGATTTGAATTAGGATTTAATTTATTGATTTGTTTTATAAAATATTCATCTGCACTAACACAACTTGTAGTAAAAACTCTAATATTAGGATTAAACTCATTTAGATATTTTTCAAGATAAATTGCACTTGTATATGTTCCGCTAGGCAAAAATACATCAAAATCAATATCTTTTGCTAAGGCATTTATTTCTTTTGCCATTTTATGAAAACCAAATCTTGCATAATCTTCACAAACACCTTCACTAATTAAAAAGCTTTCATTATCATTTTTATGTAAAGCTCTTGCGAATTCTAAAGGATTATTAGCATAATAAATTATTGCATTATTATCTATGGCATCTTTTAAATTACCAGTAATTTCACATTTTCTAGCAACCACAAAAGAAAATTTATAATTGTTTTTATTAGCAAAAAGGGCTATTGCTTGCATTGCGTTTGATTGACTTGAACCATAAGAGATTAAATGCTTATATGGTAAGCGAACATCTTTTAAAAAATCTAATTTTCTAGCTTTATTCCCATTAATTTCGCCTAATAAATCATCTCTTAAAACTATGAAATTTTTATTAAATAATTTTAAGCTTGAATACATTAATACCTACTAAGGATTTTCTTTCTAAAACAAAGCTTTGAGATAAAAAACGCTATGCTAAATGTAATAACAATCGTATAAAAATGATAATTTAAAAACAGCATCATAGGAACAAGATAAATTATCAAAAACACAAGCATAGCTAAATATTCATGGCTTTTTTCATATCTTGAGCTAATTATGCTAAATGCTAAGGCAAAATGAACGCTTGCAATTGGTAGTAAGCTAAGCATTACATAAATTACTAATTCTTTTGATTTTGAAGGGCTTTTGTAATCTTTCCAGTATTCTTTAAAAGATTTTATATCAGTAATAGTTGAATTAATTAAGGTGCTAAAATTAAGGTTTTTTATCTTTGCAATTTCTAAATTTTGCTTAAAATTATATAAAGTTACATTTTCTAATAAAAACGATATTTTATTATCTTCGTTTGTGATTTTGCCATTTTTTGCGATTAGGATTTGCTCGTTAGCACCCTTATAAGAATACAAAATAATATCTTCATAACCGCCATCTTTAGACTCATTAGCAAAATAAATATAATTTCCTATCTTTTGTCCGAAATTATTATTTTTAAGATTTATCTTAGAAAAAGCTCTTTTATAATCAATAAAATTATCATACAATGAAAAGCTAAGTGGCATAAAAACAATACTAATTACTAATAAAATAGAGCTTACAAAAAGAGCTAAAATACTAAAAAAATTAGAGATTTTTCTAGGCGAATATCCTAAAGAAAAAAGCATAATTATTTCATTTTCTTTAGATAGTCTTAAAACACACATAAAGCAGGTTATAAAAAAGCTTATAGGTATTGTAAAAAGAATAAGTTTTACACTCATTAAAGAATATAATTTAAACAATTCATAAAGGCTTAATTCAATATATGAAGTAATTTTTGCTATTTGAAAAAGAACAATAATTGAGCTTACTAAAAATAAAGTTAAAAATATTGATAAAAACGAACCTATAAATTGTCTAAATAAATACTTCTTAATCATCTTACATAATCTAAGCAAAATTCACTTATAGTTGGGAAAAACCAAGCAATAGCAAGTCCTATGCTTAAAAACGGAATAAATGGAACTTGAATGTTTTCTTTGCCTTTAAGTCTTAAATACATAAACACAGGTAAAGATACTAAAGCTCCTAAAAATATCGCAACAAAGCCTTCTAAAACGCCTAATAAAGCACCTATTAAAGCCATTATCTCAATATCAGCTTCTCCCATTACTTGAACGCATTCTTCTTCGCTTTTTGCCTTTATATTCATAATACTTTCAATTAAAGCTTTTAACAAATACGCCCCACCTGCAAACAGCAAAGCATTTTTAAAACTATCTAGTGAATGAGTATAAATTAATGCAAAAATAAGCGTAAGCATAAGCGTAAAGCTAGGAACTGCTAAATAACGAACATCAATAATACAAAGTGCAAAAAGTAAAGAAAAGCTAAGTGCTAAAAATATTGAATAAATAAAAGCTTCAAGCGAATAAACATCAATAGTATATAAAAAAATAAAGCCAACAATAAGCTCAATTAATGGATATTGACAGCTGATTTTACTTTTGCAAAATCCACATTTGCCACCAAGCACAAGCCAAGAAATAACAGGAATATTATGATAAAACTTAAGTTTATTATTGCAAGTGCTACAAGAGCTTGGCGGATAAAATAAGCTTTTATTTTCTGGTAATCTTAAAATAAGCACATTTAAAAACGAGCCAAAAACAAGCCCAAAAACAAATATTAATATATCAAACTCCACCGAAATTCCTTTTACAAATTCTAAAATCATTTATTATTTTTCTTAATTCTGTATCACTAAAATCAGGAAAAAGCGTAGGTGTAAAAACAAACTCAGCATAAGCACATTGCCAAAGCAAGAAATTTGAAATCCTAAAATGCCCACCTGTTCTAATGAGTAAATCAACATCTTCTTTAATATCTAAATGCTTAGTTAGATTTTCTTCATTAATTTCTTCATTAGAATTGTTAAGCTTTTTAAAAGCTCTTATTAATTCATCTTTTCCACCATAATTAATACCTAGATTAAAAACTAGTCTTGAATTATTTTTAGTTTTTTCTTCAAATTCTAAAATCAATTCCTTAGTAACTTCATCTAAAACGCTAATATCTCCAAAGCTTACGAATTTAATTTGATTTTCTATAAAATTATTTAATTCACTACTTAAGTATTCTTTTAAAAGTTTAAAAATAAAATCAACTTCTTCTTTAGGTCTTTTCCAATTTTCAGTAGAAAATGCAAACAAACTAAGTGATTTGATATTTTCTTCTATACAAACTTTTGCTAATTTTTCTATTGTTTTAGCACCTGCTTTATGACCGAAACTTCTTAATAATCCTTGATTTTTAGCCCATCTTCCATTACCATCCATGATAATGGCTAAATGATTTAAATTATTCATAATTTTCCTTTAAAACTAAGGCTAAAAAAATCGTCTTTATAAGGTGAAATTTCCACATTGTTTGAATAATTTAAGCAGATTTCTTTAACTTTAGAAAAACTAGTTATTATTTTATTGGTATTTAAATTTAAACTTAATTTAGCAAAAACATCATAATAAATCACTAATTCATTCTTTTTCTTCCTATACTCAATTAAAATAGGCTTGTTTTCAAGTAAGCATGGAAGATACAAAATATCTTCATTTAATGCAAAAAGCATAGTTTTATAGCAGTCATAATCAGCTTTTTTGTTAGTTTGAAGTAAAGAATTAATAAGAGTATATTTAAAATCATCTCTAAAAGCGATTTTTAACAACTCAAAACAATCATAATCAATATAAGCAAAAACCTTATCAGCTTGAAGATTTTTAAAAACTAATTTATCATAAATTTCAGCTAAATAATAAGTATTTGGCTCAAGCTCTATGCTTGATTTTGTTGTTAATTCTTTTTTACCGATTAATAATTTATAGCGATTAAACATCATCTTGTCTAAGACTTTAAATTTAATCGGCAAAACATCATTAAACATCAGCTTTTACTCTATCAAAAATAATTTTTGCTAAGTTTTCTTTAGTATCGTAAAATCCTTCGCTAATGCCTGAATAATCACAGAAAAATATTTCATTTTTACTTGAGCCAAATTGAGTATGTTCTCCTAAAATATTAAGACATAGCAAACTTAAACCCTTATTTACAAGAGCTTTTTTTGCATTCTCATAAGCTATTTTTTCATCGCATTCAAGTTTAAAGCCTATTTTTTTACCTGCGAAATTATAATTAGCGACTAAATCTATATTAGGCTTAATTTTAATGCAAAGCTCATCGCTAAACTCATCTCTTTTTAGTTTTGTTTCTTGCTTAATCGGAATAAAATCACTAACAGCAGCACACATAAATAAATAATCAAATTCTTTATATTCTTGCATTAATTCCCAAAGCTCAGCACTAGTATCATAGCTTAATTGTGTGAAGTTTTCTTTATTAATAGCTTCACATCTAGCTTTTAAATAAACAACATTAGCACCCCTTAAATAAGCTTGTTTAGCAAGCGCATCAGACATAGTTCCACTTGAATAATTTCCTACATTTCTAACTAAATCTATACTCTCTCTAGTGCCACCACCTGTGATTAATATATTTTTTCCTATATAGAATTTATCTTTATAAATCTCTTTTAAAGTAGCTAAGAAAATATCTTTTGTATTAGCTAAAGCTCCTATTCCAAATTCCCCACACGCTAAAGTCTTAGAAATAGGCTTAATTATCTTAGCTCCGCAACTTTTAAGATATTCTAAGCTTTTTTGAGTTTGGCTTGATAAATACATATTAGTATTTGCTGCTGGTGCTATTATTAAAGGTTTATTTGATGCAATCAATGTGCTTAAAAATACATTATCACAAATACCATTTGCAAGTTTATTTATACTATTTACGCTAGCAGGTGCAAAAACCACAACATCACAATCTTTAGAAAAAGCTATGTGATTTTTATCATTTTCCCAGCTTTCATTATCACTTGTTAAAACGCTTTCGCACAAGGCTTCATAAGATATAGGATTTACAAATTTTAAAGCCCCATCGCTTAATAAAACTTTTACTTTAATATCGGCTTCTTTAAACATTGAAATAAGCTCAAAGCTTTTATAAAAGCTAATGCTACCACTAACGCATAATAATACTCTCATTAAAAATCCTTAAAATTATTAAAAATCACGCCCTTGCTACGCTCTAAAAATAAATCTTTTGCCACTAATTTCTTAGCATCTTTATTACTTATCGTGCTACCTGCTGCAATTAAAGTATCATCAGGAATACTAATAGGCGCTATTAGATTTGCATTTGAGCCTACGAAAACATTTTTACCGATTTTGCTTATATGTTTAGCCTTTCCATCGTAATTACAAATAATTACACCGCAGCCAATATTTACCCCACTACTAATCTCACAATCACCTAAATACGCTAAATGCCCTGCTTTTACTTCTTCAAGTTTTGCATTTTTACATTCTACGAAATTACCGATTTTACTTTCTTTTATAACGCATTTTGGACGAATTCTTGCCATTGGTCCTATGCTTGAGTTTTCTATTATGCTATTTTCTATAACACAATTTGTCAATATTTTTGAGTTTTTAATCTTAGAATTAGCTTTAATAACAACACCGCTTTCAATCTCACAATCATTACTAATCTCACAATCAAGTTCAATAAAAATACTTGATTTATTATGCATAATAACACCATTTATTAAAAGCTCATTTTTAATTCTATCTTGCATAATATTCTCAGCTAGTTCTAAATCTAGCTTATTATTAATTCCTAAAAACTCAAGCTCATCAAATACACATTCGCAAAGCATTAAGCCATCATCAATTGCCATTTTTATAACATCTGTTATGTAGTATTCTTTTTGAGCGTTGTTATTATTTAGCTTTGGAATATATGTTTTTAATACATTTTTACTCATTTTATATATTCCTGCATTACATAATGTGCATTTTAGCTCTTCATCATTTGCATCTTTTGTCTCTACTATTTTTATGATTTTGTTATTTTCTTTAATTACTCTTCCGTAAGCATTTTTTTCAAATTTATTAAAAGTGCTAAGAACAATATCTGCTTTTGTATTAGCTATTATTTCTAAGCTTTTTAGTGTAATTAATGGCATATCAGCATTTAAGATTAAAACCTCATCATTTTTTGGCTCATAAGAAATTAAAGCTCCACCTGTTCCTTTATGATTTGTCATATCTTGATAGATGTAATTTAGATTGTTAAAGTCTTTTAAATGCTCTTTTATGTTTTCAGCTTGATGATGAAGTATTAGCGTTATATCATCTGCTAATTTTAAAGCATTTTCAACGATGATTTTTATTAAAGATTTTCCACAAATTGTATGCAAAGGCTTTGCAAGATTTGAATTCATTCTAGTTCCAAACCCAGCTGCTAAAATAACAACACTTTTTTTCATATTTTTCCTTTTGATTTTAAGAAAATGTTAGCAAGTTTTGGATAATATTTTTAAAAACTCTTTAAGGAAATCGGTGAAAAAATTACTGCTATTATGCTTATTTTCAGTGTTAATTTATGCTGAAGCACCACTTAGTGTGCCAACGCTAAATCTAAATCTAAGCGCACCCGAAAGCCCAAGCCAACTAGTAACAACGCTAAATGTAGTAATAGTTCTAACGATACTAGCACTTGCACCTAGCATAATATTTGTTTGTACTTCGTTTTTAAGGCTTATTATCGTGTTTTCATTTATGAGACAGGCAATGGGAACTCAAGCTATGCCACCAAATACGATTTTAATCTCGCTTGCACTTGTTATTACATTTTTTATAATGCAACCAGCAGCAAGTAAGTCTTATGAAATAGGAATAAAGCCTTATTTAGAAGAGCAAATCGGATATGAAGAAGCATTCGAGCTAAGCACTAAACCATTTAAAGAATTTATGCTAAAAAATACAAGGGAAAAAGATTTAGCACTATTTTATCGCTTAAGAAATCTAGAAAATCCTAAAAGCATAGATGATGTAAGCTTGGTTACTTTAGTTCCTGCTTTTATGATAAGCGAGTTAAAAACTGCATTTGAGATAGGGTTTTTATTATACTTGCCGTTTTTAGTGATTGATATGGTTGTATCATCAGTTCTTATGGCTATGGGTATGATGATGTTGCCACCTGTAATGATATCCTTACCATTTAAAATACTAATATTTGTATTAGTTGATGGTTGGAATCTATTAATAGGCAATTTGGTTAAAAGTTTTACTTAGGAAAAAATATGAAAAAATTATCTTTATCTTTACTAATGTCTTGCGCACTTTGTGCTGGTAATTTACAACTTATGCTAAAAAGTATAGAAAACAACGAGCAACTAAAAGCTAAAAATTACGAAACACAAAGCAAAGAAAAAACCTTTGAGAGCATAAAATACAAATATTACCCAAGCGTTAGCTTGCAAGGTGGCTTTGTTTCTTTTGATTTGGATAAATACTTAGTAAATCCAAACAATATATTAAGCTCTAGTATTTCGGTTGATGCTTTAATATATGATGGCAAAAGAGAGCAAAATATAAAATTAAGCAAAAAAGATTATGAGCTAAACAAATTAGAAGAAGAAAAAATAAAAAATGAACTAGAATTAAAATTAGTAAGCTTATATTATTCTTACTTAGCACTAGCTCAAAATATTGAATATAAAAATAAGCATATTGAATATTTAAAAGCTAGTTTAAATAGATTAGAAAAATTAAATCAAGTAGGTTTAAGACCTGATGATGAACTAGAAATTTTTAGAGCAAAACTTGAATTAGTAAAAAACGAATTACAAAATTTAAATTATCAAAAAGATGAAATCTTAAGTAATATTTATCTAATTACAAACGAGCATTATAAACCTTTAAAAGGTAGTGCAGTTCTTTTAAACGATAAAGAAAACAATTCTTATGATGTAAGAATTAGTGCCTTAAAAGATGAAATGGGGGAGTTAAATAAAGAATTATCTTTAGCAGGTTTTAAACCTATAATTTTTGCTAAAAATATCACAGGACTTGGTAAAAACAATATAGGCTATGCAATCTATACTCCTTTTAATAGCAAACTTACTGGAAGATTAAAAGATAAAATGTTTTCAAATGTATTGTTTATAGGATTTTCTTGGAATATTTTTGCTTTTGGAGCTGATAAAAAAGCTTATGAGAGCGCAAAACTCACTTCGCTTTCTGCTAAAGAGCTTTATATGTTTAGTAAAAAAAATGCTAGTGAAAAAGAAAAATTATTAAATTTAAAGATTGATAATTTAAAAGAAGAAATAATTGCAAACGAAAAAGTATTACAAGCTAGCGAACTTGCTTTTAGCAGTATTGCTAAAAAATATGAAGCTGGACTTGTTGGCTATGTAGAATATTTAAACGCTTTAGAGAGTTCTCAAGGTGCTTTAGCAAAACTTAGCTTTGTTAAGGCAAAATTAGAAATAACAAAAGCAGAACTTTTGTATAATAAAGGTTTAAAAATTAGCGATTTTGTTATTGATTTATAGGAGTTAGTTTGAAAAGATTATTATTTTTATGTATAGCTTTTAATTTGTATGCTGAACCAATTTATGCAAGTTTTGATGTAGTGGCTCAAAAAAGTGCAAAATTATCAATGCAAGCACTTGGTATTGTAAATAAAATAAATGTAGAAATTGGACAATATGTAAAAAAAGGAGATGTTTTATTAGAGCTAGATCATAACTTAGAATTAGTTGGTTTAGAAGAAGCAAGAGTGCAACAAACCCTAGCAAGCAAAGCATTAAAACTAGCTACAAGCACACAGCAAAGATATCAACAAGTAAAATCAGTTCTAAACGAACAAACCTTAGATGAAATTAACTTTAAACAAAACGAAGCAGAACAAAGATTAAAATCAGCTAATATGGCTAGTAAAAAATATGAAACTATAATCTCTCAAAAAAAGCTTAAAGCTCCATTTAATGGCTTAATAACTGCAAAACTAATAGAATTAGGCGAAGGCGTAGCAAGTCCTGTTCAAGCACTTTTTATACTTGATTCTTATCCTGATGTTAAATTGCTTTTGAGTTTTGATGAAAAATATATAAATGAAGTAAAAGTAGGAGATACTTACGAGTATATAATTGATGGATTAAAAACAAGTGGAAAAATAAGTAAAGTTTATCCTAGCATAGATGTAAAAACTAGAAAGGTTTATGCTGAGGTTTTAGCAAAAGATTTAAAAATAGGCTCATTTGGTGAAGGCTATATAATTACAGGTAAATAAATGTTAAAGTTAGCGATAAATAGACCGATTACGATATTAATGGCGTTTTTAGGCTTGTTAATATTTGGAGTTATTTCAATTTTTACAATGCCAATTAACTTATATCCTAGTGTAGATATTCCTTTAGTAAAAATCACTACATTTGCAAATGCTGATTTAAGCTATGTAGAATCTCAAGTTACAAAAAAGATAGAAAATCAAATCTCAGGCGTTAGTCAAATAAAAAGAATTACTTCAAAAAGCTTTAATAATTTAAGCGTTATTGCTGTGGAATTTGAATTAGGAAAAGACCTTGAAATAGCAGTAAATGATATTCGTGAAAAAATATCAAAAATGAAATTAGAATTTACTCCTAGCGTAGAAAAAGTATCAAGTGATGCTGGTGCTGTTATGAGTATTTTCGTATCTTCAAAAGAGCTAGATGATAATGCTTTAATGCAAATAATTGAAGATGATTTAGAAAACGACTTTCAACGCATAAAAGGCGTTGGTGAAGTTAAAATGGTAGGTTTTTTAAAAAATAATATAAAAATAGATTTAGACTTAGATGAGTTAAATAAATATCATTTGAATTCTTTAGATATTTTAAAACTTATCAAAATGCAAAATTTTAAAAGCTATTTAGGCAATATTGAAAATAAATCAAGAAATATAACTCTAAAAGGATATTTTGATTCAAATAACATAAAAGAATTAGAAGAATTAAGGGTTAGTCCAGGTGTATTTTTAAAAGATGTTGCTAAGATTAATACAGACTACAATACAAAAGAAAGCTTTGCTTATTTTAAAGACAATAATGGGGTATTGTTTGAGCTTAAAAAAATAGCAGGTCAAAACAGCTTAGAAGCAGTAAAAAATATCAAAAAAGCTTTGGTTGGTATAAAAGAATTTCATAAAGATATAGAATTTGAAATCGTATATGATAAATCAGAAAATATCTTAAAACACATAAAGCAAGTTGTTTTTGATATGTGTTTGGGTGTAATTTTAACAATTTTAATTGTATTTTTGTTTTTAAGAAATATTAGTGCAACTATCATTGCAAGTATTGCAATACCTACTTCAATCATATCAAGCTTTTTCTTAATATATTTATTTGGATATGATTTAAATCGTTTAACTTTAATCGCTTTAACCCTATCAATAGGTATTTTCGTAGATGATGCTATCGTTGTTATAGAAAACATAAGCAAAAAAATCAAAACAGAAAAAAACGCTTTAATGGCAAGTTATGTTGGTATTAAAGAAATTGCCTTTTCGGTATTTAGCATTAGTGTTGTTTTACTTTGCGTATTTATTCCGATTTCATTTATGAATAGTATTTCGGGCTTATTTTTTAATGCTTTGGGAATGAGCGTTGCTTTTGGTGTAATTATTTCGTTTTTAGTTTGTGTGTTTTTAGTCCCTACTATAAGTGCTAGATTTTTAAATACAAACGAAAGCAAATTCCACGATAAAACAGAAATATATTTTCAAAAACTTGAACTTTGGTATGAAAATACTCTTGATACTATTTTAGATTATAAAAAGATTTTTATAGGAATAATCCTTGTTTTATGTGCTGTGTCGTTTTCTTTAGCACCAAAAATAGGACTTGATTTTTTACCTATGGAAGATGATAGCGAATTGCAAGTGCAAATTGAATCAAAAAAAGACCTATCAATAGAAGCTATGGAAGAATCATCATTAAATATCCTTAAAAAAATTAAAGAAAACAAAAATGTAGAATTTGCTTATGTTTTAATAGGATATGATGATGCAAAAGATAGAAAAAAAGCAAAAATTTATGTAAAACTAAAACCACTTAATCAAAGAGATATAAGACAAAAAGAAGTTGTAGCAAATCTAAGAAAAGATTTAGTATTTGATGATTTAAAAATAAAAGTTTTAGAAATACCTAAATTTGAAGGAGCAGGAGTTGATGAGCCTATACAATTTGTATTATTAGGCGATGATTTTGCTTCATTAATTAGTGCTAGTAGAAGAGCAAAAAATGTTTTAAGTGAATTGCAAGGCGTTGTTGATATTACTGATGATATTGATGCTTATGCTGATGTTTTAGCTGTTTTTGTAGATAAAGAAAAGGCAAGAAAACTAAATGTAAATACCCAAGAACTTGCCCAAGTAATTCAAACTTCTTTTGCGAATGTAAATGCTGGAGTTTTAGATGATGTTAAGGGAAGTAAAGATATTTATTTACAACTTAGCAAACCGCAAAAAGAAGATTTAAAAAGCTTAGAAAAAATACAAATTAAAACAATGGATGGTAGGATAATAAGTCTATTAAGCATAGCAAATGTTAAGCTTATAAAAGATAGTAGCAGCATAAATAGACTTAATAAAACTCGTTCTGTAAGAATTACAGCAGGTGCTGATAAAATCTCTTTAGGCGAAGTTAAAGCTAAACTTGAGAGTAATATGGATAAGATTTTGGGTAATTCAAATGTAAATTATACCTTTACAGGCTTTATTGATTTATTAAAAGAAACAATAATAGGCTTTGCTATTGTTATGATTTTGGCATTTACTTTGATTTATTTAGTTCTTGCTGCACTTTATGAAAGCCTTATCGTTCCACTTGTTATTATGATTACTATGCCACTTGCTTTTGCTGGAGCTTGCGTGGGATTATTTATTACAGGAAATACATTCTCATTATTTGTATTAGTTGCATTAATATTATTGTTTGGAATGGTTGGTAAAAACGCTATTTTATTAATTGATGTTGCTAACAAACTATGCGATAGTGGAATGGAAGTTAAACATGCTCTAAAAATAGCGGGCAAAAGCAGAATAAGAGCTATTTTAATGACAACAATAGCAATGATTTTTGCAATGCTTCCACTAGCTATCTCTCATGGAGCAGGATATGAGAGTAACTCTCCTATGGCAGTAGCAGTAATTAGTGGTCTAATAAGCTCTACAATACTTACTTTATTTGCAATTCCAGCAATTTATGAAGTTTGCTATAAACTAGATAGAAAACTAAAAAGCATTTATAAAAGAGATTTGATTTAGGTCTAATTCCTAAATCAAATTCTTAAACATTTTAAGCTTTTAAATCAAGGAATTTGAATTAGGAATTTAAAAATTATTTTTATCAAATTCCTATTTCAAATTCTTGGAAACTTCTTAAAAAATATAAATTAAAGTTTTTTAGAAAATACCTTATAAAGCAAATCAATCTCATCGTCTTCAAAAATAGATGAGGTTTTATGCTGTAAATAATCTTTCATTTTAAATTTATTGATTTTTACACTATTTTTACAGCCATTGCAATACATCAAAAAGCCTTCTCCAAGTAAAAAATAATCACTCAGCTCCTTGCCACATTCAACGCAATTTTGACTAAAATTAAGCCTTCCTTCATGCTCAATCATAAGCGAATAAGCGTCAAGAAAAACCCTTTTATAATCTTGAATTTCAAGTCTTTTGAGTATTCTAAGGCATAAATTATAATAAAACTCTCCGCACTCTTGATTATCCTTTAAATGCTCGTATAAAAGAAAGCAAAAGTCCTGCCAAGCTTTAATGATTTCAACAGATTTTAAAGGCAAAGCAAGTTGCATTGTAGAATGAAGTTTAGGTAAAAACAAAGGTCTAATATCAAGCTCATAATCAATCATATTTCCGATTATTAAATGAGAATGTCTAACTCCATAAAATCTATAACATTTAATAAGCTCATTATTATCAAGGATAAAGACTATTAAATCCTTATCCCTTACACTTATTGTATTTAAGATTATTCCTTGCAATAATTAGCACCTTCGTTTGCAAAGAATGTATCATAATGAATATTAAAAAATGCGTTTTCAAGGCTTTTGAATAATTTTGGATTTTGTGCTTCAAGACTTGCTAAAAGCTCTTTTGTTTCTGCTCTTGCGTGTGGCATTTTCACATCAAATCTCATAGCAGGACACGCTTCATCACCTATTGTTTTAAGCCCATTTTTTATAGCATTTTCTCTTAGCATTCTTTCACGAACGAAAATTAAAGGACGAATTACGGTAACCCCTTGAGCTGAAGTAAATTTCGCTGCAAGTGTTCTTAAAGCGCCGTTATAAGTAAAGTTCATAAAAAAGCTCTCAATAGCATCATCTAAATGATGACCTAGAGCTAATTTATTAAAGCCATTTTCTTTTGCGTAAGTATATAAATACCCTCTTCTCATACGAGAAAAGAACGAACAAAAGCTTGAATTTTTACGGATTTTCTCACTTGAAATCTCGTAAATATTACTATCAATTATAGTGTGTTTAATGCCTAAAATCTTGCAATAATTACTTAAATATTTATAATCTTCGCCCATTCCATAACTAAGCGTTACAGCTTCAAAATCAAATTTAAAAGGAACAGCTCTTTGCATATGTTTTAGTAGCATTAATAAGCTTAAACTATCTTTTCCACCACTAAGACCTACTAAAACCTTATCGCCTTCTTCTATTAAATCAAACTTATCACAAGCTCTTGCAACTTCTTTTATAAGTCTTTTGCTAAGTTCGTTTTTAAACAAATGTTCGCACATTTTTAAAACAAAATTAGCACTATTTTTTGCAGCTAGTTCTAAAAACTCATCAAAACTCACATCAGCATTTCCACTAGCGTCATCACTAATCGCTCTTAAAATCATACAAGGCACATTAAGGCTTTCACAAACTAAAGCAACACTAGCTCCTTCCATCTCCACAGCATCTGCGTTAAACGTATCTCTTATCCAAGTTTTTTTATTTTCATCGCAAATAAATTGATCAGCTGTAGCTATGATTCCTTCTTTTACATTAAGATTTAATTCTTTTGCAACTTTTTTAGCGATATTATTTAGCTTTTCGTTTGTTTTAATATAAACGCTTGTATCAGGCACAAAGCCAGGCTTATGGCCAAATGCAGTAATATCAACATCGTGCTGAACTAATTCATTAGCTATTAATAAATCTCCGATTTTTAGCTCAGGATTTAGCGAACCAGCAACGCCTGTAAATAATAAACAATCAGCCTTATATTTTTCTATCATAACACTTGCACTAATAGCTGCATTTACTTTACCTATTTTTGAGTTTGCAACAATTAGCTCATGCCCTGCATAGTCAATAAAATAATAATTATTATTTGCGTATTTGCTTTCTTTATATGAATACTCTTTTAAAATCGGTTCAATTTCTTCACGCATAGCACCTAGAATTGCTATTTTCATAATTTTTCCTTAATTGCTTTTATAAAATTATTTATATCATCTAAGCTTTTTATGCTTACACTTTCTTTTTGTGTGATTTTTTTGTTTAAACCGCATAATACATTGCTACCAAATTCTATAAAGCCATCAACACTACTTTCAAGCTCTAAAATACTTTGCTTATATAAAACAGGCTTAATTAATTGCTCTTTGATTGCTTGTTTTGCTTCATTTTGTGTGCTATAAGCAAGTTTTGTAGCATTTGAAATAACAGGAGTAAAATTATCATTAAATACTAAAAATTCTTCAAGTTTATTAGCTGCACTTTGCATTAAAGGACAATGACTTGCAACACTCATATTAAGCATCATTGCTCTTTTTGCACCTGCACTTTTAAAAAGCTCGGCACTCTCTTCTAAGTCTTTTTTAATCCCTGCAACTACAATTTGTCCGTCACAATTATAATTTGCCGCATAGATTTGTTTGTTTTCTGCATTTGCTTTATTACAAATCATCTCAACATCACTATCATTTAAGCCAAGTATTACCATCATTGAAGCTGGATTTTCACTACTTGCACACTCTTGCATAAATTTACCACGCATATTAACTAATTTTAAAGCATTTTTTAAATCAATTGCTTTATTTGCACAAAGAGCCGAAAACTCTCCTAAAGAATGACCTAGTGAAGGGGTATTTTTCTTACTTAAAAATGCTGTGTGATTACTCTCTCTTAAAGAAATTTTATTTTCATCTAATAGTTTTTCAAAAACCTTATAATACATCATGCTATTTAGCAATATTGCAGGTTGAGTAAATTCACTTATATTTAATCTTTCATTTTCAGAAAAAATTAATTCTTTAAAATCAATATCACAAAATTCGCTAACTTCATCATAAGTTTTTCTTACAAACTCAAAATTATCATACAAATCCTTCCCCATAAAAGCACTTTGTGAGCCTTGTCCTGGGTAAATAAAAGCGTAATTCATATTTTTTTCCTTTTAATTTATTCTAAGCTAAATGACTAAAATTTTCTAATTAAAAATCTTATAAATATTAATAACAATACTAAAATCTGATTTAACAAGAAAACGATTATTACAAACAATAATCAAAACTAATAATGAAGATTTATAATAATCCTTGTCTTATTAAGCTAAGGCGACTTGGTCGCCTTAAAAAGTTATAGTTTAGCTAAACCTTAGCCCTAATTAACTTCTTCAGCAACCGCCGCCGTGGTGATGATGGTGTTCTTCTTCATCATGATCATGATGTCCGCAACTTCCATCACCTTTGCATCCGCCGTGTCCGTGATTTCCACAACCACAACCACCAGCTTGTGCTACTACTCCACTTGCTAGTTCATCTTCTGTTGCCTCTCTTACTTCTTTAATGCTTACTGTAAATAATAAATCTTTTCCTGCATAAGGATGATTATAATCAATTACTACTGTATCATTTTTAATTTCTTTTACAACAACTCTTACGGTTGAACCATCTTCATTCTCGCCAAATAATTCTAATCCAACTTTAAGCTCGATTCCAGCAAATTGTTCTTTTGGTAATTCCTGAATCAAATTCTCATCGTATTCTTGCCATGCTTTATCTTTTGTAATTAAGATATCACTTTCATCGCCTTCATTTAATTTAGCGATTTCTTCTTCTAAAGCTTCTAATACTTGATTTCTTCCTAATAAAAATGAAATAGGATGAAAATCAGTATTGTTTTCTAACACTTCGTTAGTTTTAGCATCACGCAATATAAAATTAAGTGATACAACACTATCTTTTTGTATAGCCATACTTTATCCTTTCTATTAATTTATACTTTTTGCTTCACTTGAATTTGGAAATTGTTTTTTAAGTGCTGCATAAAAATTATTTGCCTTATCTAGCTCATTAATTGCTTTTAATGAATTAGCTGTGTTTAATAAAATTAAAGGCATATTAGGAGCTTTTACCCCTTGTGCGTTATATAAATCCGAACTTGTTTTATAATAATAAATTGCGTTATTATAATCTTTTTTTGCATAAGCTATTTGACCTAAATAAAAATTACATTGAGCAGGTTTATGTCTTGAGTTTGCTAATTCTTCAAATATTTTAGCAGCAGCATCATAGTTTTTACTATTAAATAAACTTATAGCATTATCCATTTTTTGTGCTGGAGTTTGAGCTGTTACATTATTTGTATTAAGCTCTATATTTGAGATTTTTGCAGCTTTACTCTCTCCTAAACTACCCACTAAATTAGTTAGTTCACTTAAAGCCTTTTTTAATTGATTAATCGCATATCTTTGATTTTTTAATTCTTGTTTTATATCTGCAAGTTCTTTATCATAACTTTCTGATTTTTCTTTTGAAAATTTCTCAACTTCTAATAACTTACCTTCAAAATTGTAAGTTTTATTGTTTAAATCATCTATTACGCTTTGAATTCCTTCAATTCTCTCTAAAGCTTTGTTTGTTTTAAAATCAACGCCAGTGTAATCTTTACTAAGAGTTTCAACCTTTTTTTTATTTTCTAACAATACTTTTTCGTTTTCTGTAAGTCCATAAGGTTCTTTAAGATTTATATTGCCTGCATTAAAGGCTGAAGTTTCCGCATAAATAATAGGGGCTAAAGCCCCTAAAAATATTATTTTTTTTATCATTTATTAAAACTGAACTTTTGTTTCAGCTCTACGATTTTGAGCATCGCATTCTTTAGTTTTATCATTGCAAACTGGGTTGTTTTCGCCATAGCTCTTAATTGTAATTCTTGAGCTATTTACGCCTTGAGCTTCTAAGCCATCTTTAACAGCTTTTGCTCTTTTTAAACCTAGAGCTTGGTTATATTCTTCACTACCCCACTCATCGCAGTTACCTTCAACAACGATATTTAAATCTTTACCATCGCCATTTAATAAACCAGCATTGTTTGATACTACGCCATACATATCTGAACGAATGTCGTATTTATCAAAATCAAAATAAACTTTACCTAAAGAATTATTAATTCTATCTATCTTAGTATTAATATCTTCTTTTACATCTACATTGATTTCTGGAGCTGGCTCAACTTTTTTTGGAGCCTCAACTGTAGCCTTTTGACTACAACCAACAACTAAAGCTGCTAAAGCAACCGCATAAGCTAATTTTTTCATTATTATTCCTTTCAATTAAAAGTAAAGTAAATTATAGTTCTAAAAACTTTAAATTTATTTAATTACCAGTCTAAAGTTGAAATTTTGCCAACTTTTAAAGGGAAATGATACACTTTATTCTCATCAAGTCTTAATATCCCTAAAGAACTTTGCATTCCTAGTAATTTTATAAACATAATTGTCTTTCCATCATTGCTAAAATTAGGGAATATATTTCTTCCGTTTAATGTAAGTTGTCTTACATATTGAGAATCAGTTGCCATTACATATAGATTAAAATCCCCTGATTTTTCACGACTTGAATAAACTATATAATTATTAAATACACTAAATGCTGAATTGTTTTTACCATGATAAACTAATTGAGTAGCATTATTTTTATCAAGTCCTTGCATATATAAATTAGGATATGAACTTCTATCACTAACAAAAGCAAATGAATTATCTCCTAAAAACTTAGCACTAACATCAATTCCTTTATAACTTGTTAGTCTTTTACTAGCTTTTGTATTTAAATCAAATAAAAATACTTCTGGCTGATCTTCTATGGTTTTAGTAATTAATGCCTTACTTCCATCTTTACTAATATCACTTAAAGCAAGCATTCCAACACCTTGAGTAATTAATGTTTTTTGATTGTTTAATAAGTTGTATTTATAAATACTTAAAGTATCTTTATTATAGTCTGTGTAATAAAAAGCATTTTGCTCTTCATTAGCCCATTTTGCAAATAAATTAAGTCCGCCTTGCATAATTATCTTTTGATAATTAAGAGTATAATCAGCGATTAAAATTTGGCTTTGCTTTGCAGCTATTTTTCTTGTTATTAAAATCTTTCTATTCATCCAATCTATATCTGCTATTTTTAAATCTTTTAGCATAGTTGATATTGCTTTATGAGATAAAAACACATAAGCATTTTTTGGATAAGAAAATTTATTTTCATATTTACTTACATTATTTTCACCTTTTAAAACAATGGTTAAATCATAATTATTTCCACTAGGAACTAAAGTATAATTTAACTCATAATTAGCATCTGCGCTATCTGTAACTTCAAATTTTGAACTTACTAAAACATCATTTTTAATCACCTTATCAAAATCAAAATTAACTAAACTACTAGTTGTAATTCTAATCTTAGGTAAAACTTGTTGTTCGCTTACTACATCCATAATAATATCGGCGCTTAAGCAAACTAAACTAAAAAATAATAAAACTATCTTTTTCATTTTATCTCCTTGATACTTAATACGACTGAAAGTCTTAAATTGCCACTATAATCTTGCTGATTTGGTGGGATACCTAAATTTTTATTTTGTTGATTAATTGTTTTTATAAAAACTCTTGCGTATTGTCTTAATACCGAACTTTCATTAAAACCATTATCATGAAGTTTGATTATACCATTTTTTGATATTGTAAATGCTACTTCAAAAAATTCTTTATCATTTATACCACTACTATTTGCAGTAACTAAACTCCACACATTTTTTAAATAAGCATTCACTTTGCCAAAATATTCATCATAAATCCCTGCAACTTTTGCTGAAGTTGTTGTATTTTTTGAATTATTATTTGATTTAATTGTTGTATTTGATAATTGATTTTGTAATTTTTTTAAGGCAGCTAGTTGTTCATCATTAAAAGTATTTTCTTGTTTTTTTACTTCTTTTTTCTTTTCTGTTTTAGCTACATTTAAATCACTAAACAAATCGCTAAAATCCGAATTCAAATTCTCTTTTTTTTCTTCTTCTTTTTGTGTTTCTTTTGCCGAATTTTCATTGCTATTATTTACAATATTTTCATTTATTTTGTTTGAAACTTCTTTTGTGTAATCTTGTTTGATTTCTTCGTTTATATTAGTATCTTCTTGAACGAATAAAATATTTATATCGCTATTTCCATATTTTACAATTTCATTATTTGAAGCAAATAATTTAAGTAATAAAATTACAATTAATATGCTTAATATATAAATCAAACAAGATAATAAAAATGCTTTTGTTTTACTCATTTTGTTTGTAGAGAAATTTTTACAAAACCTGCTTTGCTAAAAGTAGTTAAAACTTGCATTAGCTTATCATAACTAATGTCTTTATCGCCTGCTATATAAACTATTTTTTCTTTATCTAATTGATTTTTAATTAAAGCAAAATTATCAAAAAAGCTAATATATGAATATTTCTTTTTATTTAATACAATTTCATTATTTGTGATACTTACAAATATATCTTCTTTTTTTGCTTTGCTTACATTTGTTTTAGAGCCATTTGGAAGATTTATGCTTTCATCATATTTTAAATTAGGTATTACTAACATTAAAATTACAATCAAAACAAGCATAACATCAACTAAAGGCGTTATGTTTAATTCTGGCTCTTCGTTTAAAAAATTATTTTTCATTGTTTAAAATCTTTATTTCGCTCTCTAAAATATTTAAACATTCAAATACTTTTCTTTTAACAATTAAGTGAAAAGTATAAGCTAAAATCGCCGATACAATACCACTTGCAGTTGCTATTAAAGCATGACCTATTGGAGATGCAATTTGATTTATATCTGCATTACCATTTAAAGAAATTAAAGTAAAGTATATTGAAACAACAGTTCCAAATAATCCTATGAAAGGCGAAGTGGTAGCTATAATGCTAAGCCAAGTAAGACCTTCACTAAGGTTTTTCCCTGCTTCGTTATAGTATATTTCTAGCTTTGTTTTTGAGCCTTCACAAGGTTTAAAATAAGATTCAAAAGATAAATCTTGGTTTTTTAATAACCTATCTAATGATTTTAATTCTTCTTGATAAAACTTTGAAATATTGCTTAAGCGATAAATAAAAATCGCTAAAGCAATAATAGAATAAAAAGCTAAAATCCCAACCGCTAATAAAGTAGCTAAGTCAAAATCTAAAATCAAATTCATTTAGAATCCAATCTCCCTAAAGTAGCTGCTAAAGTAGCTGAATTAGCACCAGCTGATTTTAATAATTCTTGTGCTTCTTCTAGTTTTTTCTTACTAATAGAGTTTTCTTTTCCGCCTAGATATACAGCACCTTGAGCTAAAATAACAACCCCATTTTCATCAACTTTTACATGGCCTGAATCAATAGCAATTAATTCTTTTGAACCATCACAATTTTCAACACTAATTACTCCAGCTTGTAATAAAGAAATAATAGAAGCGTGGTTTGGTAATACACCAAACTCGCCTTCGCTTCCTGGAACTAAAACCGACTTAACTTCTGAATTAAAAATTTCTCCGTGCGGAGTAACTATTTCTAAAGTTAATTTATCCATATTAAGCCTTTAATTTTTCTGCTTTCTGTATAGCCTCTTCAATATTTCCTACCATATAGAACGCATTTTCTGGTAAATCATCGTATTTACCTTCTAATATACCTTTAAATCCTGCTATTGTTTCTTCAAGGCTTATATATTTTCCAGGGCTTCCTGTGAAAACTTCTGCAACGAAGAATGGTTGAGATAGGAATTTTTCAATTTTTCTTGCTCTTTCAACAATTAATTTATCTTCTTCACTAAGCTCATCCATACCCAAAATAGCAATAATATCTTGTAGGTCTTTATACTTTTGCAATACACTTTGAACTCCACGAGCTACCTTATAATGCTCTTCACCGATGATTTGTGGGTCAAGCATTCTAGAAGTTGAATCAAGTGGGTCAACCGCAGGATAAATTCCTTTTTCTGCAATACTTCTATTTAAAACCGTTGTTGCATCTAAGTGAGCAAAAACAGTCGCAGGTGCAGGGTCTGTTAAGTCGTCTGCTGGAACATAAACTGCTTGAACTGAAGTAATTGAACCTTTTTTAGTTGATGTAATTCTTTCTTGGAATTTACCCATTTCACTTGCTAAAGTCGGTTGATAACCAACAGCTGATGGAATACGACCAAGTAGAGCTGACATTTCTGAACCTGATTGAGAAAATCTAAAGATATTATCAATAAACATTAAAACATCAAGTCCCATTTCATCTCTAAAGTATTCAGCCATTGTAAGACCAGTTAAAGCAATACGGTTTCTTGCCCCTGGTGGTTCATTCATTTGACCATAGCATAAGGCAACTTTGTCTAAAACATTACTTTCTTTCATTTCGTTATAAAGGTCATTACCTTCACGAGTTCTCTCACCAACACCTGCAAATACTGAATAACCACTATGTTTAAATGCAACATTGTGAATTAATTCCATAATAATAACGGTTTTACCAACACCAGCACCACCGAATAATCCTACTTTACCACCTTTTGCATAAGGAGCAAGTAAATCAACTACTTTAATACCTGTTTCAAAAATTTCACTTTTTGTGCTTTGTTCTTCAAATTTAGGTGGTTCTCTATGAATTGCCCATTTTGTTTCATAATTTTCAGGAGCACCTTCGTCAATTAAATCTCCAACAACATTGAAAATTCTACCTAATACTTTTTCGCCAACAGGAACACTAATAGGAGCACCTAAACTAGTAGCTTTTGTTCCTCTTACTAAACCATCTGTCATATCCATAGCAATAGTTCTTACACGACCATCGCCTAAATGAGCAGCAACTTCTAATATTAAACGAATTTGCTTACCTTCTACCTCATAATTTACTTCAATTGCTTCGTTAATTTGCGGTAAGTAGTCGCTAAATTCAACATCTACAACAGGTCCTAATACCTGAGATATAAATCCTTGCATCTATTCTCCTATTCTTTCATTGATTCAACACCACTAATAATCTCAATTAATTCAGTGGTTATGCTTTCTTGTCTTGCTTTATTGTATGCTAAATTAAGTTCTTTTACTCTTGCTTTAGCATTATTAGTTGCATTATCCATTGCTTGCATTCTAGCACTATGTTCTGCAGCTAGACTATCAATTAATGAATAAAACATACTATATTCAATATAGCGTTTTAGTAATTCTTCTAAAACTTCCTTTTCTTCCGGCTCAATTTCTAATAAAGAATTTGAATTCGGAATTTCAAAATTGTCTGATTCTACTGGCAATAAATTACATACTGATAATTCTTGAGAAATCATATTTTTATAACCATTATGAACTAAAACTATCTTATCAGTTTCGCAAGCAACAAAATCATTTATTGCTAGGTTTATAATTTCTCTTGCCTTTTCGTAATCAGGTGATGAGCTTACGCCTGTGTGTTTATCAAGAATTTCAATTTTTTGGAAATTAAAAAACTCAATACCTACTTTTCCTATTGCTCTTAATCTAGTTTTAATACCTTTTTCTTTATTTTCTTTAATAATTTTACTAACTTCTTTTAAAGTTTTTATATTAAAACCACCACATAAACCTTTATCCGAAGTAACAAAAATAACATCCACAACTTTTATTTCATGCTTACCAAAAAATCTGCTATCCCTTGCCATATCAAACTGATTAAGCTTGTATGAAATCTCATGCATAACTTCTTGTAATTTATTAGCATACACTTTAGACTTTTTTGCTAATTCTTCTGCTTTTTTTAATTTAGCAGTTGAAACAAGCTTCATAGCATTTGTAGTCTTTTGTGTATTATGAACGCTTTTTATTTTTCTTTTTATCTCTTTTAAATTTGCCATTATTAAAACCTACGCTTGTGCTGCTTTAAACTCATTTAATAAATTTTTAATCTTATCTTCCAAATCACTATCTAAAGCTTTTTTAGTTCTAATTTGTTCAAAAATTTCTGGAGATTTTGTTTCGATATAAGCATATAAATCATTTTCAAATTTATTAATCTTATCTACTGAAACATCATCTAAGAAACCTCTTGTTCCTGCATAAATTAAAACAATTTGTTTTTCAATAGCTAATGGGCTATATGGAGGTTGTTTTAATACTTCAACCATTCTTTGACCACGCTCTAATTGTTTTCTTGAACTCTCATCTAAATCACTTGCAAATTGTGCGAACGCTTGTAATTCACGATATTGTGCAAGGTCTAGTCTTAATGTTCCTGAAACTTGCTTAGTAGCTTTAATTTGAGCTGAACCACCTACCCTTGATACTGATAAACCTACGTTAATAGCTGGACGAATACCTGAGTTAAACAAGTCTGTTTCTAAGAAGATTTGTCCATCTGTAATTGAAATAACGTTTGTTGGAATATAAGCTGAAACGTCGCCTGCTTGAGTTTCAATGATAGGTAAAGCTGTTAGAGAACCTGCACCTAAAGCATCACTTAATTTTGAAGCTCTTTCTAGTAATCTTGAATGTAGGTAGAATACATCGCCCGGATATGCTTCGCGTCCTGGAGGTCTGCGTAAAATCAAGCTCATTTCACGATAAGCTACTGCGTGCTTACTTAAATCATCATATACAATTAAAGCATGCTTACTATTATCTCTAAAATATTCACCCATAGTAACACCGGTATATGGTGCAAGATATTGAAGTGCAGCTGAATCGCTCGCTGTTGCACTTACTACTATAGTATATTCCATTGCTCCGTGCTCTTCTAATTTTTTAACAACTTGAGCAACTGTGCTTTGTTTTTGTCCGATTGCAACATAAATACATACAACATTTTGACCTTTTTGATTGATTATTGTATCTACTGCTACTGTTGTTTTTCCTGTTTGTCTATCTCCGATGATTAATTCTCTTTGACCACGACCAATTGGAACAAGAGCATCGATTGCTTTAATACCTGTTTGTAATGGCTCGTGAACGCTTTTTCTTGCCATAATACCTTTAGCTTTTTCTTCAACAAAAGCTGATTTAGTAGTATTAATAGGACCTTTTGCATCAATTGGCTCACCTAAAGCATTAACAACACGACCTATTAATTCTTCTCCAACAGGAACTTTTAATAATTGTTTTAATCTCTTAACAGAGCTTCCTTCTTTAATATTTGAAAAACTTCCTAAAACAACGACACCAACACTACTTTCTTCAAGGTTTAATGCCATACCTTTTTCGCCGTTTTCAAATTCTACCATTTCTCCTGCCATAACATTTTTTAATCCAAAAACATTAGCAACACCATCAGCTATTGAAATAACTTTACCAGTTTCTTCAATTTCTAAATTTAAATTAAAATTCTCAATTCTTTCTTTAATAATTGAGCTAATTTCATTTGCGTTAAAACTCACTGTTACTCCTCTTAAATTGCTTTCATTATATGTTGTTTGATTTTTTCTTTTAAAGACAATTCAGAAACTATTATTTCATAACCTAAATCTTCAATATAAATCTTGATTTCATTTTTATCATGAATAATATTTCTTAATTTAATATCTTTTTTGAAATAGTTTGATAATTCCTTTTCATGTTTTGAAATATCACTATCACTCATTTTATCTTTAGAATATATATCAGCATAATAAATATTGTTTTCTAAAGCTATTTTTTTAACTAATCTACTATAAAAACTAGGAATTTTATCTAATTTTGAATTGATACCTAGTACTTTTAACAAATTAATTATTTCTTTTTTATTAGTATTGCAAATACTAGCTAAAAATTCAACTTTTTTATCCAAGCTAATACCTACCGCATTAATAATTACTAATGTGTTTTTGTCTTCAAAAGCTTTAGATAAAATCTCAAGTGCTTTTACGAAATCTTCTCTATCATTTCTTTGCATTATAATATCTACATACTTTTCCATTAGCTAACTTTCCTTGAAACAATATCTAATAAATCATTTTGTTTTAAATTAATATTAGAGTTTAAAAGCTCATCTAAAAGCTCATTTACAACTTCAGCTTTAGCTTTTTTCTCTTCAAATATTTTTTGCTCTTCATAAGATTTTTTCATATTTTCGATCTCATTTTCTGCATCTTTTAAAATATTTTCACTTAATTTAGCAGCTTGTTCTTTAGCTAATACTATTAATTTATCTGCTTCATTATTTGCTATTTCAATTCTTTTAATAGCATCTTCTTTATTTTTCTTAGCTTCATCTAAACTTTTTTCTATACTAACTAGTCTATTTTTAATATTGTCAATTCTATCGTTATATATTTTTTTTACATGTTTTGCAAGTAAAAAATATATAATAACTACGAATATTATAAAGTTTATTGTTCTAGGAAAAATATCGCTCTCACTAGCTAATAAAAAAGTTGGTAATAAAATAAAAATCAATCTATTCATAAAACAACCTTAAATTTTCTCAATGCTAGTTTTTAAAGCATTTTCATATTGAGTTAAATCAGCTCTTAATTCATTTTTAAATTGAGTTTTTTTAACTTCTAGTTCGCTTAAAAATTTTTGATATTCTAAATCAAAACTAACCTTTTTTTCTTCTATAGCTTTAGAGGCTTTTTCTTTAGCCATAGCAACCTGCTCGCTTTTGATGGCTTGAGCTTTAGCTCTTGCATCAGCATAAATCTTAGCAATTAATGTTTCATTATTACTAGCATCTGTGTTGTTTTGCTGGATTTTTGCTTCATCTTCTCTTATTCCATCATCTCTATTTTTCATAAAAGAAAGTAATGGTTTATATAAGATTGAATCTAAAATCCAAAACAATATTATAAACAAAGTAGCTGTTAATAACATCATTTTAAGATCTAAGTCATCAAACATACATTCTCCTTATTTTGATAAAATTTTATATTAACATAAAAAAATGAAACAATATTAAATTATAAGTTTTTTATAGCTTTTTCAATAAAATTTTTGGTCTTTTCTTGACTTAAATTTAATATAAGCTTGCCATTTTGTAGCTTGAAATCTATTTCAAATTCTTTTAACTTATTTAATAATTGCTCATCTAATAAATGATTTAAACTTTTGCCTTTTAATTTATTTGCTAATTTTTCACAATCTCTTACATTAAGCTTTTGACCTATTATAGTATTTACTAAAATTTTTTCATCTTCTTTTTGTCCTGCAATAACTTTTGCATGGCCTGCACTTAATTTACCTTCAATAATTAATTTTTGTGTATCTTCACTAAGGGTTAAAAGCCTTAAAGTGTTTGCAATATTTGCTCTACTTTTTTGTATACTTTGAGCTAGTTCTTCTTGAGTTATATTTCTTACTCTCATTAATTCTTTATAAGCCAAAGCTAATTCAATAGGATTTAAATCTTCTCTTTGTATGTTTTCAAGTAAAGCCAATTCTCTTGTTTTACCTGAATCAATATTTGCAATAATAGCTCTTATCTTTGTTTCTTTAAGAGTTTTAAAAGCTCTTAATCTTCTTTCTCCTGCAATTAAAAAATATTTGGTAGTTTTTTCTAAAACTTCTCCATTTTCTTTTGCTTTTTCACACAACTCATCTGCATCAATTACAACAATAGGCTGCAATAAACCATGATTTTTAATAGAAATTGCAAGCTCATTTATACTATCTTCGTTAAAATTTTTTCTTGGTTGATATGGATTTGGAGTAATTTCGTCTATATCAATTTCTTTTATTGAATCTAACTCATTATGAAATACTCCACTCATCTCATCATCATAAGCAAGTGAAATATCATCTAAAATACTACTAAAATCTGCACCTAAAGATTTTTTTGCCATTTTTTTATCCTATTAAAGAAGTTGCTAAGCTTTGATAAGCCACACAGCCTGGTGATTTTATATCATATAAAATTATAGGCTTTCCAAAACTAGGACTTTCTGCTAATTTTACATTCCTAGGAATAATTACAATTTCACCATCTTTTTTAAACAATTTCTCACTAAAATGCTTTTTTAATTCCGTTACAATTTCTTTAGATAAATTGTTTTGCGGACTATACATAGTAGGTAAAATTCCTCTAATTTTTAGCTTTGAATTAAATGTTTTTTTGATTGTTTGTATAGTTCTTAAAATCAATACCAAACCTTCTAAAGCTAAATATTCACATTGAATAGGAATTATAACATCAGTGCTTGCTACAAGTGCATTAATAGTAATATTTCCCAATGATGGTGGAGAATCAATAATAACATAATCATATTTATCCACAACACTAGCTAAAGCTTTTGATAAAATCTGTTTGCTTTGATTAGAGCCAAGTTCTTGTTCAAAACTTGTTAAAACAATATTTGATGGAGCTAAATCAAGTTTTGGCAAACTAGTTTTTAAAATAATTTCATCAAGAGTTTTTTTACCACTTAAAACATGATAAATATTAAAATCGCTCTTTTTACATCCACATCCTGTTGTAGCATTTCCTTGCGGATCCATATCTATAAGTAATACACTTTTTTCCGCAACTGCTAAAGATGCTGCTAGATTTACTGCTGTTGTTGTTTTTCCTACGCCACCCTTTTGGTTAGCAATCGTTATAATCTCACTCATCTTAAACTATATATCCTTTTATTATCTACTAAAATTGAGCCATCTTCATATAATTTCGCATCTTCTAAAGAATGAACACTTTCATCACTTTTAAAATAAAAAGCTCTACTTAACTCAAAATCTCTTTTATAATACTCAAAAATTTCTTTCCAAGAATAACCATAACTAATTTTATCAAAAAAAGCTTTAAGCAAGTTTGAATAACTTATGTTTATATCCAAAACCATTGCTTCATTTGGTGCATTAGTAATGTTTAAACCTAAGCCACATACTAATTTATCTTTTACTTTTGAAGTTATTAAACCACCTATTTTTTTATTAGCTATATAAAAATCATTAGGCCATTTAATAAAAACTTTGGAATTATTTTCTTGTAAAACTAATTTCATAATCATTGAATAATATATGCTAGCAGATTGAATAGGTAAATCACTAGGAATATTATCAGAATAAAAAGAAATATATAAATTATTTTTAATATCTAAATTAAATTTAGAATAATCATCATAAAAAACAAAATCTATGTTAGAAAAATCATCATTTTTTACACTAGAATTTGAATTCGGAATTACAAAACTACCTTCACTATTCCAAACCCTATTACAAGAGCCAATTCCATTTGTTTGCATAAGAGCTGCAATAGCAAAAGATTTTTCATTAAAACCTTTTTTAATTGCCGCAATAAGCTCAGTTTGAGTTGAGCTTATTGTCTTAGCTAGGGCAAACTTAAACAAGTTTATCCCCTTCTTTTAATCTTTTACCATTTAAATATACATTTGCATCTAGGGATTTTTTGCCAGCTTCTTGAAGCTTTAATATTTTTAATGAACCTTTTTTGCAAGTTAAAATAAAATAATTTTTACCTATTTTTTTAATAATACCTTCATCATTAAAGCTTTCGTATTCATTTAAAATCAACTCATTAAATTTTAAACCATTTTCTAAAAACACATTAGGCCAATCATAGAATGCTAAAAATTTTTGATAAATTTCTTTTGCATCGTTTAATTCAATAAGCCCATCTTGTTTTTTGATAATTTTTGTATGAGTTGCTAGACTATCATCTTGTTTAATAGCTTTGAAACTACTTGGATTTTCAAGTAGTTCAAGCAACATTTTTGCTGATAACTTAGACATTTTATCAAATACAATAGGTGAAGTTAAATCTTTGATATTTAATTCTTGCTGATACAAAATATCACCTGTATCAAGCCCTACATCCATATTCATAAGAGTTACTCCGCTTATTTCATCTGCATTTAAAATCGCACTCTGAATAGGAGAAGCTCCCCTATAATAAGGTAATAAACTTGCATGCGTATTAATACAAGGTACTATATCTAAAATATCTTTAGGTAGTATCTTACCATAAGCTGCAACTATTATAAAATCAGGTTTTTTGCTTTTAATTAGTTCAAAAACTTCTATATTGTTTTTTAAAGTTTTAGGTTGGATTAATTCTAAGCCTAGTTTTAAAGCAACTTCTTTTACAGGACTAGGGGTTAATATTTTTTTTCTTCCAACTTCTTTATCTGTTTGCGTTAAAACTAAACTTATATTATGAATTTTTGCTAATTCTTCTAAAATAAATGCCGAAAATTCGGGCGTTCCCATAAATACAATATTTTTTTTCATGATATACCTAAAAGTTAAGATTTGTTATTCAAATAACATTTTTGATAAAGATAATTTTAATTCTTTTATACCATCATTTGTAACTGAAGATATTTTTGTAACAAAAACTAAATTATCATATCTTTTTAAATATTCATTTAAAAGTTCAATTTCCTGATCTAAATTCTCTTTTGCAACATCACATCTAGTAATTGCAACTGCAAATTTAAAATCATTTAATCCGTAAGTTTCTAATTCTTTATATAAGTTAATAAATTGTTCTTTAATACTCATTTGCTTAAAACTATCTAGCATAAACAACAAGCACTTAGATCTTGAAATATGTTTTAAAAACTCAAAACCAAGCCCTTTACCTTCGCTAGCACCTTCTATTATTCCAGGAATATCAGCCATTACGAATGAGTAGTCATTAATATCAACAACTCCTAATTTTGGAGTTAAAGTAGTAAATTCATAATCAGCTATCTCAGGCTTTGCATTGCTTACAATGCTAATTAAAGTAGATTTACCAACATTTGGATAACCTACCAAGCCAACATCAGCGATTAATTTTAATTCAAGTCTTACTTCTATACTTTCACCTTTTTTACCAGGTTGTGCATAAGTTGGTCTTTGATTTACTGCACTTTTAAAATGTCTATTTCCAAGACCACCAAGACCACCTTTTAGTAAAACAATTTGCTCTCCTAAAGTAGTAAAATCATGCAATATTTCATTATTTTCTAAATTAATAATTTGAGTTCCAATAGGAACCTTAATTTCTAAATTAGCACCTTTTTTACCATTTTTATTTCTTGGCAAACCACCATCGCCATTATCAGCTTTTAAGTGGGTTTTACCTTTAAAATGAGCTAAAGTATGAAGATTGTTATCGCATATTATTACAACATCACCACCACGGCCACCATCTCCACCATCAGGACCACCTAGCGGGACATGTTTTTCACGGCGAAATGAGCTAGCACCCGCTCCGCCGTTTCCAGAGCTTAGCCTAATTTTTATACTATCAACAAACATTATTCCAAGCTCCTTTTATATTAATTAAACTGCAGGATATACAGATACTTTTTTGCGGTTTTTGTCTTTTCTTTCAAATTTAACAAAACCATCAACTAAAGCAAAAATTGTATGGTCTCTTCCCATTCCAACATTTGCTCCTGCGTGTGTTGCAGTTCCTCTTTGGCGAATAATAATATTACCAGCTCTTACGAACTCGCCACCAAATTTCTTAACACCTAGACGTCTACCTATCGAGTCTCTATTATTTTGAGTTGAACCTTGACCTTTCTTGTGTGCCATTGTATTTCTCCTTACGCTTTAATTTCTTTTACTACTACACGAGTAAATTGTCTTCTAAAACCTCTTTTTAGTTTAGAATCTTTTCTTCTTCTTTTCTTAAAAATTACAACTTTTTTATCTTTACCTTCGTTAATAACTTCAAGAACAACTTTAGCTCCACTAACAAAAGGTGTGCCTATTTTTAATTCTTTATCGTTAATAGCTAAAACTTCTGTAACTTCTACGATAGACTTTTTTTCTGCTTCAAAGCGATCTAACTTTAACTCATCGCCAACACTTACTTTATACTGCTTACCGCTATGTTTAAAAATAGCATACATATTTCATCCTTTTTGATTTAGTAAGTCCCATTAAGCACTTTAAAATTTTAAAGATTTATAAGCTTAAATGAGTTGTAAAAAGCGAATACTATCAAAAAATCATTAATTTTTATTTAAAATTTTATTTTTTTTGCTACACTTATAGGAATTTTTAATTAAAAAGGAAATTAGTTATGGGTTTTGAAGGTAGAAATGAACTAGTTAATTCTAGTATTAGTTATTTTGAAAAATATACACATAAATTTATAAATAATATTCAGACGCATTATAGAAGCGAAGGCAAATTTTTATCAAAAGAATGTGAAGAAGCCTATGAAGAGCTTTTCTCAATGCTTTTAACAAAAGATTTTGATACTGAAAGAGGTAAAGAAATTGCTAAAACTAAAGATTTTAACAAGGCTTGTTTTTTTGAATTCTTACTAAAAACTTATATTGATTACTCAAAACATGTATTAAGCAATAATTTAAATCATAAACTAGTTACAAATTTAGCTTTTGCATTAGAAAGATATGGTTCTATTTTTTGCACAATTTGCCATGATTCATCAACTACACAAAGCTCTATTAATGTATTTTCAGCTAGTAGCTCAGGTGGATTTTTTATACATGAAAACTTTATAGACACATTTAAAAAGATGATTTCGGTAGGCGAAAAACTAGAGTTTTTAAATCTTTATAATGGTGTTCCTGTAAGAACTTATGGAGAAATACTACAAGTTGAAGATGCTAGTATAGTAGTAAAAGTTGATTTAATGCAAATACTAGCAATGAAAGAAGAAGATTGTGCTTATATTATTCAAAATCAATATTTACAAAAAAATATAAAAGCAAACATACTATCAGTAAATATAGTAAATTGCACAGTAACTCTAAACAATTTTGAAAGCCAACCATATATGCATGCTTTAAAAAGAGCATATCCTAGGGTTCATCCTAATGAATTTACAAAAATTGCTCTAACTCACGAAGATGGAAGAGTGGCAAATGGAAAACTATTTGATATTTCAGAAGGTGGAATTGGTGTTGTATCTAATGAAGATGTAGGATTTAAGAGTGGAGATATCTTATCATCTTATATACACTTACATATGCCATATTCAAATGAAGCAGTTGAATTTAATTTAAAATTTAAACTAGTTGTTTTAATCGTATATCAAAATGCTTATAGATATTGTTTAGAAATTCTACCAAATCAAGAAGATGCTAAAAAAATTCAAGAATTTGCAAGTAGAAGAGTAGATGAAACATTAGTAGAGCTAAAAAACCAATTAAGCCTTTATAAAAGAGATTAATAATGGGTCTTGATGTATTTATAATAGATTTATTTACTAACCATAACTTAATTTATATGTTAATCGCCTATTTAATAGGCTCTATTCCTTTTGGATTAATATACGCAAAGCAATTTGCAAAAGTAAATATAAAAGAATCAGGCTCAAAAAGTATAGGTGCAACTAATGTATTAAGAGTAGTAAAGCAAGTAAATCCAAAACTAGCTAAAAAATTAGCAATAGCAACAATGCTAAGCGATTTTTTAAAAGCAATGTTACCTATTGCTTTTGCACTAATAAATGATGTTAATATTTCTACAATTTGGGCTATGGCAGTTCTTAGTGTTATAGGGCATTGTTATAGTATTTATCTAGGTTTTGATGGCGGTAAAGGAGTAGCTAGTGGAGCAGGTGCATTGATATTACTTGTTCCTTATTCTGTAATAATAGGACTAATTTGCTGGCTTATCATAGGTAAAGTATTTAAAATATCAAGCTTAGCTTCATTAATAGGATTTAGTATAGGTGTAATAAGTGCTGAGTTTTTATATGCTGATCTTAGTATTAATTCTCATGCTCCGCTTTATTTGATATTATTTTTTATTTTTTATAAACACATACCTAATATTAAAAGATTGATTTTAAAAGACGAATGCAAAGTCATATAATAATTAAAATTGATTTTAAATGTATAATAGGCTTATTAGAGTTTGAAAGATTAGAAAAACAAAAAATAAGCCTAGAAATAGATGCTAAGGCTAGTAGCTTTTTGGACTATGCAAAAGTGGCAAAATTATCAAAAAAGTATCTAAAAGAAAAGAAATTCTACACATTAGAAAAGGCAAATAAAAAACTTGCTAAAAAAATTAAAAATAAATTTCCACAATTAAAAAAGATTAAAATAAAAATTAAAAAACTAGAAATTATGAAAAATGCAACTTTGGGTGCTAAATACAAAAAAAAATATTAAAATAAGTTTAAAAAAACTTGAATGTTTGCTTAAATTGTGTTAGCATTCCCTTAATTTTACTTTAAGGAAAAAAAATGCGTATTTTAGTTGTAGAAGATGAAATATCTTTAAACAAGACTTTAGCCGAAGGCTTAACTGAATACGGCTATCAAATAGATTCTTGTGAGAATTGCAATGATGCTGCTTATTATGTAGGAATTAGAAATTATGATTTGGTTTTAACTGATTGGATGTTGCCTGATGGAGATGGAACTGATTTAATTCATATTGTAAAACAAAAATCTTCAAGAACTTCAGTTATAATTCTATCAGCAAAAGATGATAAAGAAAGTGAAATAACAGCATTGAAAGCAGGTGCTGATGATTATATTAAAAAGCCATTTGATTTTGATGTTTTATTAGCTAGAATTGAAGCTAGACTTAGATTTGGTGGCTCAAATACAATTAAAATTGACAATCTTGAAATTGATCCAGATGAAGAAAAAATCACATATAAAGGTAAAGAAATAGAACTAAAAGGAAAACCTTTTGAAGTATTAACTCACCTTGCAAGACATTCAGATCAAATAGTTTCAAAAGAGCAATTATTAGACGCTATTTGGGAAGAACCTGAATTAGTAACCCCTAATGTAATTGAAGTTGCAATCAATCAAATTAGACAAAAAATGGATAAGCCTTTAGGGATTTCAACTATTGAAACAATTAGAAGAAGAGGCTATAGATTTTGCTTTCCCAAAAAAGCATAAGAAATAAGTTTTTCTTACAACTAGCATCAACTATTACGGTGCTAGTTGTTATTTTTTCAATTTTGTCTTATCAGATTCTAAAGATTAATATTATGCAAAATGAATTTGATAATCTCATAAAAAACGCAATAAGTATAATAGAAGTAAATAATAATTCTGATTTTATAATATTTAAAGATTATAAAATCATTCATTTAGATAAAAAAAATGCAAAACCTAACTTTAAAATAGTCAATGAAAATGATAAAAAAATCCTAATTCTTACTCATCCATATAATGAATTAGGAGATTATATAATCTTAAAAAAAGATATAACTCAATCAATAAAAATACTTGATACTATATTTATAAGCTTATTTTTAATAATTATTATTGCTATTAGTTTGATTATTTTTTATTCTTTATTTTTATCAAGAATACTTTCAATGCACTTAAAAGAATTAAGTATGAAAATAAGTAGATTTGATGATAATTTTACTAATAGACTTGATACTAAAAACTATCCGTTAGAATTTAAAGACATTATTAATAGCATAAATCACTTAATTACTAGAATACAAAATTATAACACTTCACAAAAAGAGCTTTTTATAGGAATTGCACACGAATTAAAAACACCGCTAGCAGTAATAAAAGCAAAAAACGATGTAACACTAATAAAGCCAAGAGATAGTGAGTATTACATTAATACAATAAAAAATTCAAATGAAAGCATAGATAATATAAACAAAATCATAAATGAAATTCTAAAAATAGGACGATTAGAAGGTGCTCAATTTGAAGAACCTGATGAAATAGACTTAATTGAGTATATAAAAAATGAAAGCAAAAATTTTAGTCTTTTAGGTGCAAAAACAAGCCAACGCATAGAATTAAATCTAAGCCCAAATGAGCTTCGCATTAAAATACAAAAAACACTATTTTCACAAATTTTACAAAATTTTATACAAAATGCTTTTAAATTTTCAAGAGAAGATACAATAATAACAATTACGACTTTTATTAAAGATTCTACATTTTATTTATATGTAGATGATATGGGTTGTGGAATTAGCGAAGATAAAGATTATTTCGCACCTTTTAAACGATTTGGGAATAAAGAAGGTGTAGGATTAGGGCTTTATTTGTCAAAATCAGCAGCAACAGCTCTAAAAGCTGAAATAAAACTTGAAAACAGAAAAGATATGCAAGGAACAAGAGCTATTTTTTCAATGAAAATCAAAAAAAATTAAGAGAGAAATATGGCAAAAAAAACAGCAATTATTGACTTAGGTTCAAATGGCATTAGAATGGCGATTTATGAAAAAACTTCAAGATATGGATTTTATATATTAAACGAGCAAAAAGTAAAATTTCGCCTAGCTCAAGGTGCTTACGAACAAGATAATATACTTTTAGAAAAACAAATCAAAAAAGCTTATGAAATAATAAAATATTTTAAAAATCAAGCCCTTAATTTTAAATGTAATAAAATTTATTGCATAGGCACATCAGCCCTAAGAGATGCAGTAAATAAAGATGAATTAGTAAATCTACTAAAAAAAGATTTAAAGTTAAATATAAAAACAATAAGTGGCGAAGAAGAAGCATACTTAAGTGGTTTTGGTGCAATTAATCTACTTCCAAAACTTGAAGAAAGAGCAATCTGCCTTGATATAGGCGGAGGAAGTGCTGAGCTTTGTCTTTGTGAAAATCAAAAAATAATAAAAACATTCTCGCTTGATTTAGGAACAGTTAGGCTAAAAGATTTGTTTAAAGATAAGTTTAATAAACTAGAAAAACACATAGATGCGTATTTAGATAAAATCCCGCAAGATTTTAAAGCTTCAACCCTAATTACAATAGGTGGCTCTTTAAGAGCAATTAGCAATGCAATTATGGAAAAAAACGACTATCCATTAAATCAAGTTCATGCTTTTTCATATCAAGCTAATGATGAGATTGATTTTATAGACAAAATTATAAATTGTAAAAATCAAGAACTAAGCTCGCTAGGTATTAAAAAAGAACGCCACGATACCATAAAAATGGGTGCATTAGTCTTTTATAAAATCATTAAAAAACTTCAAATAAAAAACATAATAACAAGTGGTGCAGGAGTAAGAGAAGGCGTATTTTTAAAGGATTTATTCAAGCATCACAAAGGCTTTCCTGTTAATTTTAACCCTAGTTTAAAGAGTTTAGAAGATAGATTAGTTAAGTTTAAATCAAGCTCTTTAGTTAGTAATGTAAATAAACTTTTTAATGTTTTAGAAGATATTCATTATGTAGATAAAAAATATCAAAAACACCTAAATTATGCTGCAAGACTCATTGAAAGTGGCTTATTGCTAAGCTTTTATTCAAACCACAAGCATAGTGCCTATTGCATATTGAGTGGATTAAATTTTTGCATAAAGCACGAAGATAAGGCATTAATAGCAACGATTATTGAACAACACGGCAAAAAAATAAACTATGAAAATCTCAAATTAAACAAGCTCTTACCAGACGAAAATACAATAAGCTGGCTTAATTTTATATTAGCATTTTGCAATACTTTAAACAAAGGCAAAGAAAACGAACTTTGCAACTTTACTTACAAAAACAAAACTTTATATATAGAAAAGAAAACAAACAATTTCATCATTCAAGAAGCAATTAAAAAAATAAGCAAACCAAAAAGCTTTAATATTTATATAAATGATGAAGAAATTTAACACTATTTTAGTTGAAAGAATTTGAATTAGGAATTTAGCTTTTAATCTTAAAAGCTTACGATAATTAATCCAAATTCCTATTTAAAATTCCACGAAAATTAACAAGAATTTGAATTAGGAATTTAGCTTAAAGAATTAAGATATTTTAAAATCGTTACAATTATATCTTCATCGCTTTTACTAGGTGCTTTTAGAATAATTCTTTCATCGTTTTCTTTTAATAATTTTATATTTTGCTCGTAGTTACTAACTTCAATAAAATTATTTTTAATACATAAAATCTTAATCGCCATAAGTGAAAAATAATTCTTAGTATAGCTATCAAACTTACCAAATCTATCATTAAAACTATCTTCTAAAGCACTAAGTTCAGCTAAATTTTCGCACTCATTTACCTTTCTATATAGCGATAATCTTAACTTATCATTTGGCACCAAATAATCACTTATATAAGCATTTACTAATAGTTTTTGCTCGTATTTTATCTCTTTTGTAACATTACCTTTGCTTAAGCGATTAATTTCAGCTTCAAGCATTTTTATATATAAAGCATAGCCGAGTTGTTCTATATGTCCGCTTTGCTCAGCTCCTAATAAATTTCCACCGCCTCTTATTTCTAAATCCATTTGCGCTAGCGTGCTACCACTTCCAAGATATGAATTACTTGCTAAACTTAAAAGCCGTTTTTTTGAATCTTCGCTAAGATTTTCTTCATTATCTACTAGAAAATAGCAAAATCCTTGAATCTTACTACGCCCTACTCTGCCACGAAGTTGGTGTAAATCTGCTATTCCAAAATGATTTGATTTTTCTACTATTATGGTATTTGCATTGGCTAAATCAATTCCGCTTTCTACAATGCTCGTGCATAATAATAAATCATATTTTTTATCTTCATAAGCAAAAAGCTTTTCTTCTGCTTCATTTGCAGGAATTTTTGAATGCAATACTAAAATCCTAAGATTAGGATATAAATTCTCTAAATAACGCTTTTTATGCTCAATTGAAGCAATATGATTGTGAATATAAAAAATCTGCCCTCCACGCCTTAGTTCTCTAGCAATAACCTCTTTAATCAAAGCATCATCATAAGGTTTTACAAAGGTTCTAACATCTAGCCTATCATTTGGCGGAGTTAGGATTTGCGAATATGTCTTAAGCGTGCTTAAAGCTTGATTTAGAGTTCTTGGAATTGGAGTTGCGCTCATGCTTAATTGATGAGCTTTTATGCTTATATCTTTTAATTTTTCTTTTTGTTTTACGCCAAATTTATGTTCTTCATCAATTACTATTAATCCTACATCATCAATCGCTAAAGATAAAAGCGAGTGAGTGCCTATTATAACCTTAGGCTCTTTTGTATTCATAATGGCTTTTTTAGTATTTGAAAATCTATCAAGCCTAAATACATTTATCCCAAAAGGCTCTAAGCGATTTTTTAAGGTCTTATAATGCTGAGAGCATAAAAGCGTAGTTGGAACGAAAAATAAAGCATTCAAACCACTTTTAACACAAGCAAATATTGCATGCATAGCAACTTCAGTTTTACCAAACCCCACATCAGCACTAAGTAATCTATCCATAGGAGTTGTTTTTGCTAATTCAGCAAAAATTTCATCTAATGCTTTTTCTTGATCGCTTGTTAAATTAAACCCTGCACTAGCCTTAAAAAGCTCATATTCTAAAGGCTTTTTAATAGCTTTTGTTACGATTAATTGTCTTTTTGCTGCAAGTTCAGTTATCGCACCTGCTATTGCTAGAAGTTTTGTTTTTAACTTTTCTTTTAATTTTACAAAGGTATTTTTACCTAACTTATCAAGCTCAGGAATAGAACTTGAAATATATTTATCAAGCAAATAAAGTGAGCTAGTAGGTAGCAATAATTTATTTTCATTTTGATATTCAATCACAATAAATTCTTGCTTTTTACCTTCATTTTCTATTAGCTCAAGCCCTAAAAATCTACCTACTCCATAACGCTCATGAACTACATAATCATTTTTAATTAATTCATCTAAGATTATGCTAGATTTATATTTTTTCTCTTTTTTATAGTATTTATTAAGGCTTATTATTAATTCATCATCGCTTTTAATATTTACAATTTCGTTTGAAATAATTTTTTCTACATTAGACCCAAGCTTAAATTCTAAAAATTTATTTTCATTACTTGCTAGAAGTTTTATTTTTTTATTTTCGTTTAATTTAAAAAAATCATTGCTAGGAATAAATACCATATCTTGATATTTTAATGCTTTGCTAATTACATTTCCTATTTCAAATTCTTTAATGCAAACATAAGAAAAATCCAAATAATTATGCAATTTTAAATACCAATAAAATACGCTCTCATAGTCTTTAAAACTATCATCAGAGTTTTTTATATCATCATTAATTTTTTCAAATTCATCTTCGCTAACTCTTGAAATTATCGGTAAAATTAAGCATTTTTCTAATTCTTCTTTAAAGCTAAGTCCTGTGGCTGCATCAAAAAGCTTAATGCTTTCAACCTCATCATCAAATAAAACAATCCTAATAGGATTTTCATATTTTAAAGAAAAAATATCTATTTTTTCATGCCCTATACAAAACTCCCCTGGGCTTTGCACAATATCTACTAAAGTATAATTTAATCTTAAAAGCTCTTTTGCTAAATTTTTTAAATTAATTCTACTTGCAAATTCAATTTCTAGACATCTTAAATTTTCTTTTGTAGGTAAAGGCTTTTTAATAGTATTAATAGGAATTATTAAAATCTTTTCATCTTGATAATCATAATAATCACTCAAAACCTTTGAGATATCAAAAAGCTCCATTGTAAATGAGCGTAAATCATCGCCTACATCAGCTCTAAAATCAGGCATAATAAAGCTTTTTTTGTTTAAAAACTCGGCTACACTTGCAAGACTTTTTGCCTCATTTAAGTCTTCACAAACTACTATTTTTGGGCTATTTTTTAATAAATATTCATATAATTTTGCTTGCATAAGCTTTTAAAAACCTTTCTACTAAAACAAAAGAGCCAAATACAGCATAAAATTTATTATCATCTAACTTATAAAAATCATTACATTTTATATCTAGCTCTTTGCAAATGCCTTTTACATCAGCTAATGCTCTATGTGAGCTTTCGTAATTAAAAATCAAAACTTCATCAATGCAAGGCTTTAGAATTTGTAATATATCTTTTACATCTTTATTAGCAAAAAAATTAGCTATTAAACTAACTTTACCATTAAAATACTTTTGTAATTCCGATTTCAAATTCTTTGCAGCTGCGCCGTTATGCCCTACATCAATGATTATATTTTTTGCTAGTTTTTCACATCTAGCTCTTAAATCTAATTTAATAGCTTTTCCTATATAAAAATGATTAAGTAGTTCAAAATAAGCAAGTTGAGCTAAGCTAAAATTATACTTTAAAAACTCGCTTTCATCAAGGCATAATTTAGAATAATCGTATTTTAAAAAACTTGCTTTTACGCCTTTTTGAATGACTGCCTTTCTTATCATTTCATTATCATTTGCAAATACATTTACATTTTGCATTGCTTTGATTTTTGTTCTATAAATATCATCTAAACTAGAGCCTAAAATATCAGCGTGATCTATGCTAATAGGAGTAAATACACATAAATCTCTTTTAAAAATACTTGTAGCATCGTATTCACCGCCAAGTCCAGCTTCAAGCACTATGAAATCGCACTCAGCAAAAACAATAGGTGCTAAAAAGCATAAATATTCAAAATAACTAAGGCTTTCTTTTGTGTTAAGCTCTTTTAATTTGCTTTGTAATATTTGATGAGCAATATCAAGATTAATTTCTAATGGATTTGAGTTTTCGTATATATTAAAACGCTCTTTATAAGAAAATATATGTGGGCTTATAAAATGCCCTACTTTATAGCCACTATTACTAAGCATTAAAGCAAGGTATCTTCCAGTGCTTCCCTTGCCGTTAGTGCCTAGGATTTGAACTACTTTTTGAGTGTAATCAAATCCTAATAAATGTTTAAATCTATGAGCCTTAAAAAGGTCAAATTTCTCGTAAAATTCAGCTAAATTATCTAAATAGCTTGTAAGATTATTTTCTGCTTGCACTTTTTATATTATTTCTACCTGCATCTTTTGCAGCATATAAAAGCTTATCAACTGCTTCAATAAACTGCTCTTGAGTATCATAACTCTTTCTATCACTTACACCGCCACTTACTCTTATGCTAATTGTTTTACCTTTACATAAGAACTTTTGCTCTGATACTAAAACTCTAATTTTTTCTGCAAATTTCACAGCATCATCAATAGAAGCATGAGGTAAAATTACCATAAATTCTTCTCCGCCGTATCTTCCCGCACAATCTAGTTTTCTTATATTATTTAAAATAATATTTCCCAAATTAGCAAGTATTGTATCGCCTGCTGCGTGTCCATAAGTATCATTAATAACTTTAAAGTGGTCTATATCAAAAAAAGCTATTGAGTAATTAATATTATATCTACCATAAGACTCTTCTGCTAATTTTAATTGCTCTTCTAATTGTCTTTTGTTTGCAAGTTGAGTTAAAAAGTCTACTTGGGTTTCTTCTCTTAATTTATTAATTTCTTGCTCTAATCCTTGAACTTTAATTTTTAATTCACCTAAAGTATCTGCATCTTGTTTTGTTTTTTCTTTTAAGTCTATAATTTCTTTTTCAAAAGTAGCAACGATAGCGATTAATTTTTCTTTAATTACTTGCATTGCTCTATCTTCTGCTTTAATACTTTCTATTTCTTTTTTAATCTCTTGAACTTTTACTTGAGAATTAGTTGCCATATTTAAAATATTAACTATTTTATCGCTGATTTGCTCTAAAACATCATTTAATACTTTATTAGAACTTGAAATCTCTGCTCTATCTATATCAATTCTTTTTTTAATCAAATCTTTAAATTGTTCAGCAATTTGCTTTGCCCCTAAGATTTGTGGCTCTGCACTTATACTCTCACAAAATTGATTAATTTCTTCATTTACATAATTTGCAATAGACGGAGTAAGTGAATAAGCCACTGATGGAGCTAAATTTTCGCAAATTGAATCAGCATTACTCTTTTCTAATTTTGATGCTAATTCATCTAAAATCTCTTTAAAATCATCTCTTGCATTTAAGCCTAAATGCTGAATTTTATTATTTAATTCAAACTGATCATCTTCTACATTAATCCAATCGTTTTTTAAATCTTCTAAAGTCCTTATATTAATGTTATTTAATTTATTTAAAGATTCTTCGCTTAAATACTTTGTAGCTTTATTTGGTATTTTTGATAATATTGAAAATAGTTTTCTGCATAAAATACTATAATTTGTAATGATTTTTTTATCTGTATTATCTTCTTTAATACCATTTGCTTTTGATATTAAAAATACTACTAATTCTTCTAAGCTTTTAACATTTCTACCTTTTACATCTTGAGCTAACATAGGATTTAATTTAGCAATATAGCTTTGGATTTTATCACTATTTTGAGAAATTCTTCCGTATTTTCTTGCTACTTCATCAAATACTTCTGAATAATTTTCAGGAGTTAATAAAAGATTTCTTTTAGTAAGCTCTACGATAGTTTCTTTAGCAATTACATTAATATTAATAGACATGTTTACTCTTTATAAATTTTTTCTCAATACTAACAAAACAAAATTAATTATTAACTACATAATAACCTTTAAAGCAAATTCGTTAAATGCCTTTTGGCTAGCTTGATTAATCGCTCTACTTTTTTGCTCATCACTTAAAACACTAATTTGATTTGTGTTAAAAATATGCTCGCCTGAAGTTATGATTTTTTTATTTTTTCCATCTTTATAAGTTACATTAAATTCTAATCTAATAATAGCCTTATAACTCTTAGCATATCCAAACTCATCGTAATATAAAGCGATAAAATCACTACTCAAAATCCTTAAAACAATTTTGCTATCAGCATATTTACTAATGCTTTTATGCATATAATGTTCTAAATAATTTGTAAAATTATCGCTAAGCGTAATACTATCTTTAGGCTCAGCTTTATTAATTATAGTAACTACATTAACGCTTTCACCTAAAGAAGAGCTTGTGGCTTTGTTTAACGGAGCATAGCCACAAGCACAAAAAAATAAAACAAAAATTAAAAATATATTTTTCATTTAATTACAATATTAATTAATTTATTAGGAATATAAATTTCTTTTACTATTGTTTTTTCTTCTAGCCACTTGCTTACTTTTTCTTTAGCTAAAGCTAAAATTTCATCATTACTTGCACTAGCACTTACTTCAATTTCAGCTCTATTTTTACCATTTACACTAATTCCAAGTTTAATTATATCGCTTACGAAAACTTCTTCTTTTATTTCATAGTTTTTAATGTTTTTTCTATTAAATAATTTTTCGCTTAACTCACTTGCAATATGTGGAATAATAGGCTCAAGAATGCTTAAAATTATAGCAAAACCTTCACTTAATACCATATCATCATCTGCGTTATTTAAAGCATTTAAGCTTTCCATACAAGCAGCTATTAAAGTATTGAACGCATAAGTTTTATTAAATACATCATCAGCCTTTTTTAAAGCTTCATACACTTTAAGTCTTGCAAATTTATTCTCTTTGCTAAGATTTGCATGATTAATATTTGAAAAATCAACCACATTAATACCACTTGCTTTATCATAAAGTCTATTTAAGAATCTATAAGCGCCCTCAACCGCACTATCATTCCACTCAAGTTCTTTTTGTGGTGGTGCAGCAAATAAAATAAATAACCTTGCAGTATCAGCTCCGTATTTTTCTACTATCAAATCAGGATCAACGGTATTGCCTTTACTTTTACTCATCTTAGCACCATCTTTTAATACCATTCCTTGAGTAAGTAAGCGCTCAAATGGCTCATTTACATTTAAATATCCTAAATCTCTTAAAGCTTTTTGGAAAAATCTAGCATAAAGTAAATGTAAAATCGCATGCTCAATTCCACCGATATATTGATCTACATTCATCCAATATTTTGCTTCTTCATCAATTGCCTTTGTATTCCAATTAGCAGGATTGCTAGCAAATCTTGCAAAATACCAAGAGCTTTGAAAGAAAGTATCCATGGTATCGGTTTCCCTAATAGCGTCTTTGCCACATTTAGGGCATTTACATTGTTTAAATGTAGGGTGTTTTTCTAATGGATTTCCTTCGCCATCTATAACTACATCTTCAGGCAATGCAACAGGTAAATTGCGCTCTAAAACATTACCACAATCTTTACATTTTACAATAGGAATTGGAGCACCCCAATAGCGTTGGCGAGAAATTCCCCAATCTCTTAACTTGTAATTAATAATTTTTTTACCTATTTTTAGGCTTTCAAAATCTTTTGCAATTTGTTCTCTTGCACTTGCACTATCAAGCCCTGTGTATTTACCTGAATCAAATAAAACTCCATATTCAGTAAAAGGCTCATTGTGTGAAATACTATCTTTATTAATTACATATTTAATATTTAAATTATATTTTTTAGCAAACTCATAATCTCTTTCATCATGAGCGGGAACTGCCATAACAGCACCACTACCATAATCAGCTAATACAAAATTAGCAACCCATACAGGTAATTTTTCTTTTGTTAGTGGATGAATTGCATAAATTCCTAAAAATACACCTTCTTTTTCGCTTTGCGCTCTTGCTTTTGCACTCATATTTTGCATTGATTTGATTTTTGCTTTATCTTCATCACTAATTAAATCACTATCTAAAACTTTTTTAGTTATTTCATGCTCAGGTGCTAAAGCAAAATAAGAAAGTCCATAAATCGTATCAGCACGGGTAGTAAATACGCTAAATTTTAAACCATCTAGTTCTTTAATATCGGCGCTAATTCCTAATTCAAATTCCAAGCCATCACTTTTACCTATCCAGTTTTCTTGCATGGTTAAAACTTGATTTGGCCATTTATCTTCTAAATATTTTAAATCTTTTAATAATTCTTCTGCATACTCAGTAATTTTTACATAATAGCCATTCATAGATTTTTGAATAACTTCATGACCACATCTCCAGCATTTACCATCTTCAACTTGTTCATTTGCTAAAACGGTTTTGTCATGATCACACCAATTCACATTAGCTTTTTTAGTATAAATAAGACCTGCTTCATACATTTTAGAAAATATTTCTTGCTCAAATTTAGTATAAATCTCATCACTTGTAGCAAGTAATCTAGTCTTAGAAAACGAAAAGCCTAAAGAGTAAAGTTCTTTTTTCATATAATCAATATTTTCATAAGTCCATTTTTTTGGATGAAGTCCGTATTTTATAGCTGCATTTTCAGCAGGCATTCCAAAGCTATCAAAACCTAGCGGATGTAAAACATTATAACCTGCAATTCTATAATGTCTTGCTAAAGCATCGCCTATTGCATAGTTTCTTACATGCCCCATGTGAATTTTACCACTTGGATATGGAAACATTGATAGGATATATTTTTTTTCTTTACTAAAATCTGTACTTGGCTCGTAATAATTTTCTTTATCCCAAATATCTTGCCATTTTTTTTCTATTTCTTTTGCGTTATACATATTCAATCCTTAGAATTCATCTTTATTTTTTATAGCTTCAATTAATACTAAAATTAATGTAAATACATTAGATATTACAGCACCTATTGTCATGCTATAAACTAAACTACTCATACTCATTCCATAAACTTGAGTTAAAACAAAAGCAATAATCAAATGCACATCAGTTACAAGCGAACTTGCAAAAATTTCTGTGCTTAAAATATTTCTAACTCCAATTTTTAAAAAAGTAGATATTAGGTTAATACTTGCAGCTATAAATAAAGCCACTGGACTTTGATAGTATAAAAATCCAGCAGTAGTAGTTAAACTCATTAATGTAAAAAATATATGAATTACTCTTCCAAAATCCATTATAATTGTCCTTTTTCATACATTGCACGAAGGCGCTCTTTTTCTTCTTTTTTTCTAATTTTATCAAGCTCTTTTTCTCTATAATTACTAACGCTAAAATTAAACCACATTAAAAGTGGGCTAGCAACGAAAATTGAGCTTAGAGTTCCTGCAATTACACCAACTATTAAAGCAAGTGAAAACCCATGAATCATATCTCCACCATAAAAGAATAAAATTAAAACCGTAAAAAGAGTAGTTCCTGATGTAAGAGTAGTTCTTGATAAGGTTGCTGATACACTTTCGTTTATTATGCTACCAATATCTGTGCTTTTGCTTTCTTTTATATTTTCACGAATTCTATCAAAAATAATAATTGTATCATTTAGCGAATATCCTAAAACGGTCAAAATTGCCGCTAAAGTATCAAGATTTACATCTATTTGAAACAATGAAATTGCACCCATAACAATAACAATATCGTGAATTTCACTAATAATTGCAGCCATAGCAAAACGCCATTCAAATCTTACTGCAATATAAACTAAAATAAGTGCAAATGAAACCAAAATTGCCATTAAGCCCTTTTGTCTTAATTCCCCACCTACTTTTGGTCCAACAATATCAACACGCCTTAATTCTATATCACCAGTTTTTTCAAGCATTTTTACAATGCTATCACCTATATCTTTTCCTAAGCTATCACTTGAAGCTGAAAATCTAATAACTATCTCACTAGCACTTCCAAACTCAGTAACGCTAGCACCTTTTAAAGCTTCATTTTGATTTAAAATATTGCGAATTTCATCTAAAGGAGCGTTTTTGTCATTATATTTAATTTGAACTAAAGTTCCACCGCTAAAGTCAATTCCATAATTTAAACCTTGTGTAAATAATAAAATGATTGAACCAAAAACTAAAACTAAAGATAAGCCAATAGATGCAAATCTAAGCTTCATAAAATCATAAATTTTTCTACTTGTAAATACTTGCATCACACTCTCCTATAACCAAACCAAAGTCTTGTATTGCCACTTTTTTCAATACGATTTGCAAACAAATCAAATAAAGCATGAGTTCCAATAATTGCTGTAATCATTGATGCAATTATTCCTATACTCATAGTTACTGCAAAGCCTTTTATAGCTCCAGTTCCATAAGCATATAAAGCAGCACTTGTAATTAAAGTAGTTAAGTTAGAGTCTAAAATAGCACTCATAGCATTATGATAGCCATTATTTATAGCATCTTTTAAATTAGCTCCATCTCTAATTAATTCTCTAATACGCTCATTAATAATAACGTTCGCATCAACAGCCATACCAACGGTTAAAACAATACCTGCCATTCCAGGAAGTGTTAGTGTAGCTCCAAAAAGTGCCATAACAGCTACTAATAAGAATATATTTGAAATTAAGGCAATATTAGCAAATAAACCGCTAATTCCGTAATAAACTCCCATGAATACAACTATCATTAAAAATACGCCTAATAAAGCCACTAAACTTTGCTCTATACTATCAGCACCCAAGCTAGGTCCTACACTTCTTTTTTCTAATAATTTTACAGGTGCAAGTAAAGCTCCACTTCTTAAAGCAATTGCTAAATCGTGCGCTTCTTCAACGCTGAAGTTTCCACTAATTTGACCACTTCCACCACCTATTCTTTCATTAATTCTAGGTGCTGAATAAACTTTGCCATCTAAAACAATAGCTAATTGATGGCCTACTTTTTTGCCAGTAAAATCTCCAAATATTTTTGCACCTTCTGAATTAAGCGTAAAATTAATCACAGGTTGAGCAGTCTTATCCGAAAAGCCAACTCTAGCATCAATTAGCATTGAGCCATCTAAAATAGGCAGTTCTTTTAAAACATACTTAATAGTTTTGTCTTTTACATCAGATAATATTATATCGCCATAACTAGCAGCTTCTTCTGCTGTTAAGATATTTCCTTGATCTCTTTTAGCCTTATCTACTTCCATTAATTGTAAATGCGCTGCTTTTGCGATTAAATCTTTTGCTCTTTGTTCATCTTCTGCAGTTTTTACGCCTGGAATTTCAACTAGGATTTTATCTTCTCCTTGTTTTGCAACAGTTGGCTCTGAAAGACCAAATAAATCAAGTCTATTTCTAATAGTTTCTACTGCTTGATCTATTGCAAATTTTGCAGTTTGTATCTCTTCTTCAGGAGTTAATTTAATCTCATAAAAAGCATTATTAATTTCTACTTTTAAGCCTTTTAATTCTTTTAAAATTTTATCTACCTTAATAGCATCATCTTTATCTAATATTTCAAAATGTATTACACCATCACCACTTTTAAATCCATCAGTTAAAATATTTTCTTTATTAAAAGAATAATTAATACTTGAAGCGATTGATTTTACTTTTGATTTGATAGCTTCATTTGTCTCTACGCCTAAAAGCATATGAAGACCACCTTGCAAGTCAAGACCTAAATTAATCTTAGGTCCTTTCGTTGCAAAAAAGCTTGGCATACTTAGTAATACGCCAAAAAGTGTAACAAATATTAAAACATAAAAGCGATATGTAATGCTTTTTGTTTTTTGATTACGCATTATTTGAAGCTTTCTCTATTTTATCTTCATACTTTCTAGCTACGAAATTTTTGTCTAATTTCGCAACAACATCATCATTAATTCTGATTTTTAAATAATCTTCTTCAGCCTTTACAACTTCTACGATTAAACCGCCATTTGTAACTATTTTATCGCCTTTTGTAAGCGCATTTAACATTTCTTTATGTGCTTTTGCTTGTTTTTGTTGTGGGCGAATAATCAAAAAATAAAAAATCGCAAATAATACGATTAAAGGTAAGAATTGAATTAACGCATTTTGTTCCATAAAATATCCTTTAAAAATTGAAATAACGGACATTCTACAAAAAAAGATTTAATCTAAAGTTCTTACAATAAGGCTAGTAGGTAAATTAAATTCATTAATTAATTTAATTTCAAGCTCTCTCATTTCTCCATTATCAACTTCGTGATCATAACCTAATAAATGAAGCATTCCGTGAATAAACAGCAACGAAACCTCATCTTCTAAACTATGACCTAATTCATTTGCTTTTTCTTGTGCTAATTGCATATTTATAACCAAAGAGCCTAAGAAATTAGTATCTAAAAAAGTGTTATCATGCGGAAAGCTTAAAACATCAGTAGTTTTATCAATATTTCTTGTATTTTTATTAATTTCTTGCATTTCATCGTTATTTGTTAAGACTAGTTCAATGTCTTTAGAACTTAAACGATTTGCTAGTTTTTCAAGGTAGGTAATTTCTTCTAAGTTGTCGTATAAAATCATGATATTTTGCCCCAAAAAGGGGCTTAGAATTATTTATCTCTAATGTTTAACTCGTTAATTAATTTAACATAAACATCGTATTTTGTAGCTTTTAAATATTTTAAAAGTCTTTTTCTTTGACCAACTAATTTTAATAGTCCTAGTCTTGATGAAAAGTCTTTCTTAAATACTTTTAAGTGTTCTGTTAAAACTGCAATTCTTTCTGTAAGTAAAGCAATTTGAACTTCAGACGAACCTGTGTCGCCACCAAATCTTGCATATTTGCTGATAATTTCAGCTTTTCTTGCCGAATCCAAAGCCATTTTGACCTCCAAATTGGTGTAAATTAAAAGGCGTGATTATAAAATAAATTGATTAATAAGTTTATTAATTTTTAATAATATAATTAAGTTTTTATTTTATGGGGTGCGTTTAGCTGAGATTAGACCCGTTGAACTTGGACAGGTAATGCTGATTAAGGAGTATTTATGATTTTACTTTTATCTTCACTTATTTTTAGTTTAATTTTTTCTTATTTTACAAATAGTGATATTTTAAATTTCTTTGCTTTATTTAGTGGAATTGCTTATGTTTTGTTTATGGGAGTAAAGAATAAATTTTGTTTTATTATAGGTGTATTTAATGCCTTAATTTACGCTTATATTGCATATTTGAATAAACTTTTTGGAGAAGTTTATCTTTATTTATTTTGCTATTTTCCTATGATGATTTATGGGTTTTTTTCTTGGAAAAAAAATGTGTGTATAAGTAAATTAAGCCCTTTTAAATCAATCTTAATATTTATATTAATTATTTTTATTTCTTATATTTATTCTTTTCATTTAAAAGATTTAGGCTCAAGGTTTGTTTATCTTGAAAGCTTTATATTTGCAAGCGGGCTAATTGCAACTATTTTAAGCTTAAAAAAAATAATAAATCATTATATTTATATAAGCATTTCAAATATTGTTTCAATTTATATTTGGACAAAGCTCTATATTGAAAATTCTAGCAATTTAGCAATGCTTGTGCTTATGATTTTGTTTTTTGTATTAGGAGTTTATTATTTATTTTCTTGGAAAAAGGATATAAAATGAATTGCGTAATCCTTGCTAATGGTGAGTTTTGTACTCACAAAATACCGCTAAATTATCTTAAAAATACTGATTTTTTAATAGCTTGTGATGGAGCTGCAAATGAGCTTTTAAAATTAAAAATTGAGCCTAATGTAATAATAGGAGATTTAGATAGCTTTAAAAACACAAATACAAAAGCAAAAATAATTAAGGTAAAAAACCAAAACACAAACGATTTAACAAAAGCCTATAAATACGCTCTAACAATGGATTTTAATAATATTTATATACTTGGAGCTGGCGGCAAAAGAGATGATCATTTTATTGCAAATATTGCTCTTTTATTTCAATATTTTAAATTAAAAAATCGCTCTAAAAACAAGGTTAATTTAAAAATGATTACAAATTATGGAGAGTTCTTTATAAAAAACTCAAGTTTTACTTGCAATACTTATAAAGGTCAGCAAATATCATTATTTTGCCTTGATAAAAAAGCTAAATTTAGCTCAAAGAATTTAAAATATGAACTAAATAATTTTTCTTTTAAATACCTAAATATAGGCACATTAAACGAAGCTTTAGAAAATACTTTTAGTATAGAAAACCACGATAATAAAGAGCTTTTAGTCTATTTAAATTTTCTTTAAAAATAAAAGAATTTGAAATAGGAATTTAGAAATTAAATTTAACTTAATATAATCTTAGATTTTAAAATTAAAAACAAGGAATGATATGAGAAAAATAATATTATTATTTATTACTTTTTTTACACTTTTAGCTAATGATAATTTTAAAAATTTTTATCCTGATTTTAATGCGGTTAAAATAACTTTTAATAGCAAATATGATTTTTTTAAAAAAGGTGAAAGTGTTATAAATAATACAAAATATCCAATTTATACAAAAAATCCTGAATTAATAATAGAATCAATTTATAAAGATAGCAAAACCTTTGATATGTCTAAAATAAGACAATATCAAATATCTTACAAAGTAAAACTTACAAATCTTACAAGAAACAACAATACTTATGAAAAAACAAATGAAATAGATTTAGAAAGCAAAAAGAACCTATTAGACTACATGAATATGAGCAAAATGGAATTTTTTATAAGAGATTTTAAGCTAAATACTAGCGATATAATGCTTGTAGAAATTGAAATAGAAAATATCTATGATAACAATAATCTAGCAATGTTTTTTAACACTATAAATAAACCAAAAATCGCTTTTATTTATGATGAAATAGGAGAGAGTAAAAAATTAGTTTTTGGAAGTATATGGAAGATTAAAAATACTGAGCCAAAACCTGGTGAAGAGCTAAGACCAATGCTAAGCGAACTTGATAGTGGCAAGGCTGCAATTGCTAATGAGGCATATACAAGAGTAGTTGGTGATGATGTTTATATAGGTTTAATTCAAACTGCAACAAAAAATAAAATTAAGTTTTTCTCAAATACTGATAGCGTAAATCATAGTTCAGGGCAAAGTAATAAAATAATTATTTATAAAAAATGTGATTTTTCAGGCTGTTTGAAAGATTATGTTGTAAATCCTGATGGAGATGGTAATGGACTTCCTACTGGAGATTATGTAATTGAGTTTATAAATACAACCGTAGGAAAGCACGATATTTGCTATCAAGAAATAAATGCACAAGGAAGAGCTAGGTCTATGCCTGTATGTAGAGCCTTTATGATAAGGCCTTCGGCAATTAAATTAGAAGATATTGAAGTAAATGTTGATGATAGTTTTCAAACAAATATTCCTACAAACAAGATAAAAGCAACAATTTATGATACTCAAAATAGAATCTTAAAAGTTAATAATTTAGGCGTAAAACTTGCTAAATTAAAAGTTTTAAACTCTTTTGGCACTGAATATGAGTTTGATTTAGAAAATATAAACTTTAATAAAGTTAGCAAAATTAACCCTGCTATGATTAATTCTTTAGGGGAATTAGAGCTTAAAATCGCATATCCATTCTCAAATCAGGGCAAAATAACATTTAAAGAAAATGATTTCGTAGGAGATGATATAGCTAATGGAAAATGCCATTTAAATGGTTATTCTGATGTGGTTAATTCTCATGGCAAAATCTCTTGCAATATTAGAATAAACGAAATTAACATAGATTTTAAAAGCAATACAACAAAAGCATTAGAAGATATTAAAACTTCAAATAATCTTTCAGATGCAGTTTTGTTTAGTGATGAAGTTATAGGACAAAGCGAAGCGGATTTAGGCAAATGCGTTGGATTAAATTGTGATTTTACTCATTCTCTTGAGCTTCCTATTGTTATTAAAAATCACGGAATAAACGATAGTTCTAAATTAGTTTATAAGTATTTTCCTAATGATATTAATATAGAATTTGATTTAGGATTTTTAGATAATAACGACATAAATGCTGCTAAAAGATATAGAATTTATTCTAATAAATTAAAAGAAAAATCAATAAATATAAATAATCAAAATATAAAAATGAATTTTGTTGCTACAAAAAGTGTTTTAAATAGAGCCTATGATAGCAAATTAGATGAATTAAATAAAAGTGTAAATATTACTCATAATAAATTAAGCAATATTGCTAAAAATTATTTAGCTAAAGAAAAAGATTTAGAATTTATAACAAAAATCGGCTATACAAAATTTTATGAAACAAACAACTATTCTCCAACGAACAAGGCCGTATCAAATCCTATGGCAAATGAATTTAGTATAGATAAAACAAGCGAAATTAAAATAGATGGAGTTAGCAATTTGCTAAATCAAGACTATTTTTTCATATTTGCAAACGCTAGTTATAAAGATTTAAAAGCACCAAAAAATGCTAAATATATCAAACTACAAGCAAAGGATTTAAATATGCATTATGTTGATAAAACGGGCAAATTAAAAGAATTATATAATACAAAAAGCTCTTTAGGGCATTATTATTTAGAAAGCCTAGTAAATATCATAAATGCAATTACATTTAAAAGCGATTATAATTCTAGAATAGATAAATTACCAAACGGAGAAGTATTAATTGAACTTGATAAAAACAAGCAAAATAATGAATATGTAAAAGATTTAATTAGAACTTATTCAACTAATGTGATTAGTTCAAATTCAAGTTTTAGTATTGAGTTTAGAAATTAAACTCAATACTTAAATAATCTCTACATTTTTAACTCTTGCAAAACTATCATTTTTTGCAAGACTTAGTCTAATTATACTATCTTGCTTAGCTAATAAGCTATGTTTTATGCCACTTGCTAGTTTTATACTCATTAATTCTTTTAGATTTATTATCTTAGATTCTACGCTAAAATCAATCTCGCCTTTTAAAACTTGAACAACGATAACGCCATTTGCACTATGTTCTTTCATAATCTTATCTTTTGGCAAAATTATTTGTATTTCTTTGTTTGTTTCATCATCATAAATAGGTGTGATTTTTAGCTCATTTGCATTGCCTTGCCAGTCTTTAATCTCATAAATTGTATTAAATTTCATAATATCTCCTTTAAGAAGATATTACTACTTTTTTTATAATTAGGACTTGATTTATCTTAATTCTTTTAAGACTATTTCTGGGGTTAAATCTTTCATACATTTATGATGCTTAAGCGGACAAACTCTTTTTGCACAAGGAGAGCAAGGTAGTTTTAATGAAAATAATTTTCCGTTTTTACAATATGGGTAAGTTTGATAAATATTAGTAGGTCCAAAAAACGCTAATACATTTACATTATAACTTGCCCCTAAATGCATAATCCCACTATCATTTGCTAATAAATAATCAAGGCTAGATACAGCAAGACATAATTTTTTAATATCTGTTTTTCCGCATAAATTAATTGCTTTTATATTATATTTTTTAAGCTCTTCTTCAATAATATTACAAATATCACTTTCGTTTTTTGTGCCAAAAAGAATTATTTTATGGTATTTAAAAGTGCTTGCAATTTGTGCGAAATAACTAGGCTCATAGCACTTAGCAGCTCCATATTTTGCACCTGCGGCTATGCCTAATAATTTTCTAGTTTTTAATTTTTTATAAGGGATTTGAGTATTTAGATTATCGTCTAAATTAAGCTCTTTTAATAAATTAAAATATTTTAAAACTTGATGAGTATTATCGCTTTTATTAGCATTAAAATAAAACTTTTTTTTAGCCTTTAACATAAATAAAAGCACCTTAGATGAAATGCTTGCTTTAAAGCTAATTCCTAATTCAAATTCCTGTTTTAAATTCTTTATTTGTTTTAGTCTTTCGCCTTTTTTTTCTACTATTATTTCGCCTAAGTTTTTATAAATCTCACAGGCAATAAAACTTCCATAAAAAGTAATCTTTGCATTAGGAAATTTTTTTATAAGTGCATTGATTGCACCTGCTGCCATTATTGCATCACCAAGCCAATTTGGTAAATATATAAATATTTTCAATACTCATCCTCATAAAATGTTTTAAATCTTTTGTGAAACCAAAAATACTCGCTAGGATTTTTCTCCCACATTTTTTTAGTGCATTCAAGTTGATAAAAACTAAGCTCTTCTATGCTTAATTCTTTTGCATTTAATGGCTTAAAAAACTCTATGCAAAATCCATCATTAATCTCATAAATATAAACAGGTAACAAATACGCTTCGCATCTTTTAGCAACTATACTTGCAGCATTGCTTTGAGTTACCTTTTTGCCATACAGTAAAAACTCGCTACTTTCTTTAATATGTGCATCTTGATCGCTTACAATTCCAACTAATTCATGATTATTTAAAGCTTTTATCATAGGTCTTAAAGCATTTGTTTTTTCTATTAATTTTATTCCAAATTTTTCTCTATATTTTGTAAGAATTGCATTGATTTTAGGACTTGCTAAAGCACGACCTATAATATTAATTTTACAATTATATTTAATCGCAACTGCAGCAGGAAGAATCTCCCAATAACCATAATGAGCTGTAGTAAATACTATCTTTTCGCCCCTATCTAAAAGCTCTTTTAAATATTCATCGTTTTTAAATAATTTTATTTGTTTTAATAAATTTTCTTTGCTTATGTTTTGGTTTTTTACCATTGATAAAATATAGTAAGCAAACTTTTTATAAACTCTTTTTGTAAGTTCTAAACTTTGTGGGTGCTTTGCTAATTTGCAAAAATATTCTAAGTTTTTTAAGATTATTGCTCTATGTTTTTTGTTTAATTTAAAAGCTATAAAACCTATAAAATTTGCAAATATTTTTAATAATTTATTTGGTATTAATTTTAATAAAAAATTAAAAAAATAAAATGTGAAAATATATAAATACTCTTTCAATTATTTACCACCTTTTCTATGATTTTTATAACTTCTTTTGTATCAACATCACTAAATTTATAAAAATAATGCTGAATATCAAATGGGCTTATTAATCTACTCGCTGGTTTTTTATCACTTTCGTTTAAAAAGGTAATATTAGGACGATTTAAAACCACTGCAATATGGGTTGTCCCACTATCATTTCCTATTATTAGCTTTGCGTATTTACTTAAAAATACTAATTCACTTAAAGATATTTTAGGCAAAACAATAGCGTTAGAGCATTTTAAAGCAATTTCTTTAGCTCTATTTAGCTCATATTCATTGCCCCAAGCAAGCAAGAATTTAAAATCGGAATTTGAACAAATACTAATTAATTTTTCTAAAGGAAGCATTTTATTAATCTTACTTGAGCCATTGTGTAAAAGTATGAAATCATCTTTTATAAAAGGCTTTATTTTTTCTAATAAAGCATTCGTTTTTTCTTCATTATAAATTAAAACATCGCTTGATTTAATCTCTTTTATTTTTAAATCTTTTAAAGCAAATTTACTAAGCTCAAGACTTCTTTTATATACATTTTCTAAATACTCGCAATCGCAATGATTTTTATAAAAATAAAAAGCCAATTTTTCTCTTAAGCCGTTTTTAGCATAGCCATAAGAATTAGAGCTTAAATAATTTGCAATAAAAGCTGATTTAATTCTTCCTTGATAATCAATGCTAATATCATAAGTTTTTTTAAGATTTTTAATTTGTTTTAATGCTTTTAATGGAGATTTTTTTAAAGGCAAAGAATAAACATTATCAAACCAAACCAAGCCTTCTAATAAAAAATAAAATCTTGAATCAACAAAAAAATCAATTCTAGCATCAGGATAAGCTTGTCTAATATAATTTATATGCCATAACATATGAAAAATATCGCCCATTGCACTTAGTCTAATTATTGCTATTTTCACCTAAATCCTTTGTAATTACGCTTTCAAATTCCTTAATCGCTGCTTCATTTGAAAATTGTAATTTTATTTCAATTCTACGGCTTGCTTGTTTATCTTCTACGCCATCTTTATACTTTAATTCATTATAGCTTTTGCCAACTGCAGTTAGTAATTTTTCTAGCCTTTTATCTTTATAAAATGAATTAATAAACTTCATAATCTCCAAGGCTCTTTTTTGAGATAGTTCAAGATTATAAGTAAATCCACCTACGCTATCAGTATGCCCTTCAATAATAATGCTATCAATATTAGCTAAGATTTCAGGTGAGCTTAAAATCGCATCAAAATAATTACTCAAAGTCTTTTTAAGTTCAGCTTTAGCATCATCTTTTATATTAAACTCTGCACTATCAAATAAAATATTAGCATTTAAACTTATGCTTCCTGAATTAAGATTGATTAAAATATCATTAGATAATTTATTTTGCAAGGCTTGAATTAGCCTTGTTTTATTGTTTTTTAATTTATTATATTCAAGCTTAAAATTACTAAGTTCATTTGCTAATTCATTTAATTTATTATCTTTATCTTTAATCTTAAGCTCATTATCTTCTAGGCTTTTTAAAAGTATTAAAATCTTTGCATCTTTTTCATCAATATTTTTTAATAATTCATCTTTATTTTTTGTGTTTTCATCAAGAGTAAATAAAAGCTCTTTTATATATTCATCTGCTTCTTTATTTTTGTTTAATTCGTCGTTTAAAACAATATTTAGCCTTGATAATTCTTGATTTAAACTGCTTAATAATTCATCTTTGCTAATAATTAAAGCTTTTGATTCATCTAAATGTTTTTGCTCGTTTTTAAGCTCATTTTGAGTAAAAATATACTTTAAAACAATAGCACTTAATAGCAAAATAAAGACAAATAAAAGCCCAGCCATTAAATCAGCATAAACTATCCAAAAATTATTATTATCTTTATTACGCATTATGCAATTTATCTAATACTTGATTAGCCTCTTTGCTAAGATTTTCAATATCAGCCTTTAGTTCATCAACTATTTTAAACTCGTGCTTTTCTTCTAAATATGCGTCTTTAAAATCTAGCAATTTATTTTCTAATTCATCTTTTATTTTTGAAAAATCATTTACACTTTTTTCTATTCTATTCTTAAACTCATCTAATTTTTTTTGTAATTCTTCATTGTTTTTATTGCTTAAATCAAGCGATTTTTGAGCTAAACTTGTATGAACTAGAGCAATTTTTTCATAAGATTTAAATAATTCTGAAAATGTTAATAATTTTTCTTGATGAAGCTTACTTAATTCCTTGAAAAATTCATTATCATAAAGCTTATTTAATAAAGCATTATTACTTATAAACAAGTCAGTATTTTTCTTAATAGTTAGCCTTTGTAATTCTTCTTTGCTCCAAAAATATTTTTTAGAGTTAAACTTATAATTTTCTTTAAAATCATTAATTTTTGCTAAGCCTAATCTTGAATAAAACATCCACCAAATAGTAAGAAAAATCCCATAAATTGAAACATAAAAAGCAGTAGCAATTCCACCTAATAATAAGGTAATTTCTCCTTCTAAAGCAAAAGAGTTTTCAACCTTAAAATTTGGCATTGATATAGCAATACTAATAAAAGTTCCTAAAATCCCTAACATAGGAAAAACTGCACTTGCAATATATCCAAATGAAAGTGGTTTTAGCTTATGTAAATAAATATCAAAAAACTCATCAAAACTAGCATTTGCCTTGCTTACTTCATCAATTTTTAAAGAATTTTCTTTTATAAAATCTTTTAAATCGCTTTCAAAAATATCTGAATTTTTTTTGATTTTTGCATGCACACAATACTCGTTTTGCGGTGCAAAAAACATGGCAAATAAAAGCAATACCCCACACATTATAATAGTATGAAGTGGCATAGTAAGTTGTAAAATATTTAAATAAGCCAAAACAGCTAACAAAAAAACTAAAGATGGTAAAAAAATTAAAATCAAAAAAGAAGAAAATACACTTTTCTTCTTTTTATTTGTAAAATTACGCAAATTAATTCCTATTAATACAATTTAACTCGCTAAATGCTTGCATTAAGCGTTCTTGCATAGATTTTTCACCTGCAAGTAGCCACATTCTTGGATCATAATATTTTTTATTTGGCTTATCTTCACCTTCAGGGTTTCCGATTTGTCCTTGTAAATATCCATGATTTTTAGCTTCGTATTCACGAACACCATCCCAAAACGCCCACTGAGTATCGGTATCTATATTCATTTTAATTACACCATAGCTAATAGCTTCTGTGATTTTTTCTGCTTCACTACCACTTCCTCCGTGAAATACAAAATTAAGTGGCTTTTGTCCTTTTGCTAAATATTCTTGACAATTATGCAAAATCACTGGCTCAAGTCTTACATTACCTGGTTTATAAACACCATGAACATTACCAAAACTTGCTGCTATTGTATAATTTGTTCCGATTTTGCTAAGCTCATTATGTGCTTTTGCAACATCGCTTGGTTGAGTATAGAGTCTAGCGTTGTCAATATTTGTATTATCAACGCCATCTTCTTCTCCACCAGTGCAACCTAATTCAATTTCTATACCAATTTCTAAAGCGTTAAATTTCTTGAAATATTCACATGATATTTCAATATTTTCTTCTAAACTTTCTTCGCTTAAATCAAGCATATGAGAGCTAAATAAAGGTTTTTTATGAATTGCATAAAATTCTTCATTAGCCTTAATTAAATCATCTATCCAAGGTAAAAGCTTTTTAGCAGCATGATCAGTATGTAAAATTGCAACAACGCCATAAGCAGCTGCAACTTCATGAACATATTTAGCACCTGCAATTGCACCAAGCGTTGCTGAATTAGGACAATCTTTACCTGCAAAAAAACTAGCTCCTCCATTACTAAATTGAATAATAATAGGAGAATTAGCAGCCTTAGCTGCCTTTAACGCGGCGTTTATAGAATTAGTCCCTACCACATTTACCGCAGGAATTGCAAAATTATTTTCTTTTGCATACGCATACACACGCTCTAAGTCTTTACCATAAATTACGCCAGGTTTTACTAAATCTAAAACACCCATTTTTATTCCTTATTTAACTTGTAAGCCTGAATTATTAATTAATTTTTCAGCTTCTTTTTTGATTAATTCTTTATGTTTTTCGTTTTTTAAACCATTTTCAATATATGGTGTTGCTTCTTGTAAGCTTCCTTGTCTGCTTGCTTTATAATCTTCACCTAAAATTACATGGAAACCAAATTGAGATTTTACAGCATCTGAAATCTCATCTTTTTTTAGTTTTTTAGCTGCATTAAAATACTCAGGAACTAATTCATTTGCACCCATATATGGTAAATCTCCGCCCATTGCTCCTGAACCTTTATCAAGTGATTTAGTTTTTGCTAATTCGCTAAATTTAGCAACTAATTTATCACCTTTTAAGCCTTTTAATTGCTTAATAATATCTTTTGCTTCTGCTTCAGTTTTTACTAAAATATGCTTAGTTTTTACTGCTTCTGGAACTTTAAAATCATTTAAGTGTTCGTTGTAGTATTTTTTAATTTCTGCTTCGCTTACTTTAATGCTCTCAAATTTGTTTAATAAATATTGTTGAGCTAATAATAATTCCTTTGCACTATTTAAAGCTGCTTGATATTTTGCGTCTTTATCTAATTTTAAATTTTGCGCTTCTTTAGCAAATAATCTTTTTGATAATACATCTTTTATTAAACCTTCTTTAGCTTCTTTTGGAAGTGCATTAATATCACTTATTTGAAATTGTGCTAAATATGGAGCTAAATCATCGCTTGTAATTTCTCCACCTTTATAAGTTGCAACTACTGCTGCATTTAAACTCATACCACATAAAAGTCCTGCTAGAACTAATGAAAATTTTTTCATAATATCATCCTTTTTCAATTGATTTGATATATCATTTTACAAATGTTGTGTAAAAAAATAGTAAGATAAGAAAATGAAAAAAGATGCAAAAGAAATTAAAAAAAGATTTTTAGAAAATTATAAGAATGCAAAAAGTGAATTGATTTTTCATAATGATTATGAATTATTAGTTTGTGTTATGTTGTCAGCTCAATGCCTTGATAGTAGGGTTAATCTAATCACCCCTAGTCTATTTAGCAATTACCCTGATATAAAGAGCTTATCTAATGCAAAATTAATGAGCTTAAAAGAGCTTATTAAAAGTTGCAATTTTTATCAAAATAAAGCAGAAAATCTAATAAAAATGGCAAAAAGCGTTATGGAATTTCATTCAGGAATTATACCTATGAAATTTGAAGAGCTTATAAAGCTTGCAGGGGTTGGAGAAAAGACAGCTAATGTGGTTTTATGCGAGAGTTTAGGTGCAAATGTTATGGCTGTTGATACGCATATTTTTAGAGTTAGCAAAAGATTAAAAATCTCAAACGCAAATACTCCAAATGATTGCGCAAAAGAGCTTACAAAACTATTTAAAACTGACCTTGATAAATTACATAAAGGAATGGTTTTGTTTGGAAGATATATTTGCAAAGCTAGAAAGCCAGAATGTAATAATTGTTTTTTAACTGATTTATGTGATGAATATAAAAAGCAGAAGAACTCTAAAAATTAGCAAAAAATTATATTTTGTAATTTTTATAAGTTTGATTGCTTTGTTTTGTTTGCAAGTTCATTTAAAATTCTTAGATTTTTGCGAATTTTTAGAGCAAGATAGTTATGAGTTAAAAATCACTAATAATTATTTAAAGACAAAAAATAATAAAAGTTATTATGTCTTAGCACTTGCTTATAAAGATGTGTTAATTTATACAACTACAAATTCAAAAATAAACTCAAATCATATAAGCTTAAAATTTGCAGCCAAAAATAAGCTAAACTTCTATGAATATTTACAAGCTAGATTTTATTTACCTAGCTATGCCTTAGAAGAATTAGATGAAATTAGCGAAAACGCATTTGTAAAATATTTTATAAATCAGCATGAAAACGAAACTATGAAGCAATTTTTTGGAGCTTTATTTTTTGCAAAAAGTATTAGCAAGGATTTGCGAGATAGCGTAAATTATTATGGAATTGCACATTTACTAGCTATATCAGGCTATCATTTAGGGCTTATTTATTCTATATTTTTCTTTATATTTTCTATTGTTTATAAATATTTTCAAAAACGATTTTTCCCTTATAGAAGTATACATTTTGATTTAGGAATAATCATTTTTATAATACTTGCTTTATATTTTTATGAAATCGGTCTAGTTGCTAGCTATTTTCGCTCATTTGTTATGGCTATTTTGGGATTTTATTTCATTATTAGAGCGATTAAAATTATTAGTTTTGCTCATTTATTTTTAGCTTTTTTTGTTTGCATTGCTATTAATCCTAGTTTTTTGTTTAATGTTGGGTTTTTCTTCTCTTGTCTTGGGGTTTTTTATATATTTTTGTTTATTTATCATTTTAAAGTTGATAATTTATTTAAATTAATTTGTCTTGAGCTTAGCACATTTTTTGCTATGGTTGCACCTGTTTTATACTTTTTCCCACTTTTAAGTTTTCAGCAATTATTTGGAATAATTTTAACGCCAATTTTTGTGATTTTTTATCCTTTGGTTTTGTTTTTACATATAATTAATTGCGGAGATTTTTTAGATAAATACTTATTAATATTTTTAGATTTTAAAATGAATGCGATTAATTTTAAGCTTGATTTTGCTTATTTTATTACTTATATAATTCTTAGTTTTTTAGCTATTTTACATAGGTATTTAGCAATTTTTGTTATAAGTTTGAACTTAATATTTTTTATTTATTTAGGACTAACATGAAAAAGATTTTACATATCTTAAGAACAATTGTAAATGTAAGCGATAAAGGCATTTTACAGCACGCAAGCTCTCTTAGTTTTTATAGTGTTTTAAACATTATTCCAATATTATCACTTAGTTTTTTTGTCTTTGCACATATGCCAAGCTTTAAAGAGCAAAGCGCTCAAATTAATAATTTTATTTTAGGAATAATTTTGCCTAATCAAGAAGCAAATTCAATAAACTACATAGAACAATTTTTACAAAATAGCACCAAGCTTGATGCTGCTGGAATTATTGCTATGGTATTTGCTTTATTTATGTTTTTTAATTCTTATGAAAACACGATTTCTCATATTAGCAATACTGCAAAAAGAGGCTTTTTTTCATCACTTAGCATATATTGGTCTTTAATTACCTTAGCACCATTAGGCTTACTTACTAGCTTTTATTTAAGCTATAAAATACAAAAATACATAGATGCAATAGGAATTAAATTTAACTTTTTAGGTATTTTGCCATTTTTAATAATTTGGGCTTTATTTTTTATATGCTTTCACATATCAATAAACAAAACCTTAAACCCTAAAAAAATAGCACTTGTAAGCTTTTTGGTTGCATTAATTTGGAGTATTTTTAAGTCATTATTTGTATTTTATATATCTCTTAATCAAGTTTATACAAGTATTTATGGTAGTTTTTCTGCTGTTTTATTCTTTTTTATATGGGTTTATTTTTCTTGGATAATTTATCTAAATGGAATTAGAATAAGCTCTATTTTAAACGATGAACCTAGTAAAAAAGCTAAAAAAGATTGAAAGAATTTGAAATAGGATTTTAAAATGGTGCTTAGGGGGAGACTCGAACTCCCGACCTCCGGCTTATGAGACCAGCGCTCTAGCCAGCTGAGCTACCTAAGCACTTTTAAAAGTAAAACGCAAATTATATATTTCTTAGCTTAAAAGAATATAAAGAAAAATATTTTTTTATAAATTATCCAAAAAACTACTTTTTCATACAATTTTTTGCCATTTTTTAGCTAATTATTGATTTTTTATTGTAGAATAGGGCTTTTATTCAATATTAAGGAGTTTTAGATGACTAAAGCGGATTTTATTTCAATTGTTGCTGGTAAAGCAGGTTTTTCTAAAAAAGATGCTACAACAGCTGTAAATGCTTTCATTGAAGCATTAACAGAGTCATTAGAAAAAGGTGAATCAGTTCCATTCAACGGATTTGGAACATTCTCAACAGCTGACAGAGCAGAAAGAACTGCAAGAGTTCCAAGCACAGGTAAAGAAATTAAAGTTCCTGCAACTAAAGTTGTTAAATTTAAAGTTAGCAGCGTGTTAAAAGACAAAGTTGCTGCAACAGCTTGCAAAACAAGTAAGTGCGGAAAGAAAAAGAAATAATTATTAGTGGCTTTAATTAGCCACTATATTTTGTCTTTCTAATATAAATTCTTAAAGCTTTTAATTCTTTTTTACCTATTTTATAATATATGTAATTTAAATAGTTTTTTATATCTTCTTTACTTATTTGTCTAGTGTTAGAAAAATGCTCTAAAATGTAATTAGGTATTTTAATTCTTTGATTAGGAGTTAAATTATGCTTTATGAAATCATTAAATATTTTTTTTGCTTGATTATGATTTTTAACACTTGAAAATCTTGCAAACATAAATGGTAGTTTGGTTAAGTCATACCATTTTTCACACATATCAATATAGTTTTCAGGCGTTTTTACATATTCTTTTAATGCTTTATCTCCGATAATCACCCTACCCTTTAAATCAAGCACCTTTGCTAAAGCATTCGAAGTTGCTGATTCTTTATCATTTTCTTGAGTTGAGTTTTTTTCTACTAAGACACTTAAAACTTTTTTATTAGCACAAATACCAACATTTAAATTCTTATATTTACTTTTTTTACTTTCAATGCTTGAAATTATTGCACAATCTATTCTTTTTTCATTTAAAGCCTTGTTAAGTTTAGCAGGAACATTTTTTTTATACTCAATGCTTTTTTTAACATAACTTGGCAATTTAGAGCTTTTTAAATAAAAATGTAAAGGCAATAAATTAATATAATCAATTTTTCCGAATATCACTTTTACTCCTAAATAACAATAAAAATGCAATAAATATAACCAAATAATGCAAAGTTTCAGGAATTTTGACACTCAAAGAATAGTGAAACGCAAGTAATAAAAACACAAAATTAGAATAATTTAAATATTTTTTAAAAAACATTAAAACCATAAAAACAAATGCTATAAAACCTAAAAGATTTCTTATTGCTAATATGTTGTATAGCAAATCTTTTAATACAAATTGATTATCTAAAATAATGAAATTTAAAAAATGCAAAATTGCATAAAAGCCAGATAATTTGCCAAAAAATTTAACAAAAATGATAAATCTATTTGGCAAAATAATACTTAAAAATAAAAATATTAAAGCAAGTTGTCCGCTTGCTTTATATATATCTTTTACAAAATCATAACCTAATAAAATAGATGCTGCAAAATATCCAAAAGATAATAAAACTAAAAGAACTTTAATTGCAAATATCATTAAAAATTCTTTCTTAAATCTAAATCTTTATATAAATACCCAACTTCTTCTTCATAACCATTAAACATTTGCGTATCTTCTTTAAAAAAGCTACCTAAAACTCTATGTGATGCTTGAGACCATCTTGGATGTGCAACATTTGGATTTACATTTGCATAAAATCCGTATTCTTTAGGATTGTATTTCTCCCATGAGCTAATAGGCTGTTCTTTTGTAAATTCAATTTTTGCTATTGATTTAATATATTTAAATCCATATTTCCAAGGAATAACTAAACGAATAGGAGCACCATTTTGAGCTTTTAATTTTTCTTTATAAAGACCAGTTGCAAGCAAGGTTAATGGATGCATTGCTTCATCAAGCCTTAGGCCTTCTACATAAGGATAATCTAGCACTCCATTAAATCTTTGATCAGGAAATATATCAGGATCATACAAGCTTGTAAATTTTACATATTTTGCTTCTTTTGTAGGTTTTGCAAGATTAATTAATTCTCTTAATTCAAAGCCTTGCCAAGGTAAATTCATACTCCAAGCTTCTACGCAGCGTAATTTATAAACCCTTTCAATAATTTTAAAAGCTGATAAATCAGTTAAGGTCATTGGATTTTCACATAAACCACTAATCTCTATTGAAATTGCTTTTTCATTTAATTTAGACTTATTTGCTAGTTTTACGCATTCGCTTTTATTAGTGCTAAATTCATAAAAATTAACATAATTATAAGCATATTCACTATCACTAGGAACTAAATCAAGATTTGTTTTACTTAATTCTTCAGCTATTGCACTACTTGAAACTAAAGTTCCTGCACCTAATTTTAAGAAATTTCTTCTATTTAAATAAAAATTTTTATTAGTTACCATTTTTTCTCCTTATTAATTTTTATTCTATGTGAAAAAAATAAATACTTATTATGAAAATTCTGTTAAACTTCCCAAAAAATATTAATTTAAAGGATATGTCATGGCAATTAAAGCTGATTACATTTGGATGGATGGACAAATTATTGATTTTGCTGATGCAAAAGTTCACTTTTTAACTCATTCTTTACACTATGCAAATGCTGTTTTTGAAGGAACTAGAGCTTATAAGACTGAAAATGGTATGGCTATTTTTAGATTACAAGATCACACAAAAAGATTATTAGAAAGTGCAAAAATAACAGCTATTACACCTCCGTTTTCTCAAAAAGAATTAGAAGACGCTCAAATTGAATTATTAAGAAGAAATAAATTTAATTCAAATACTTATATTCGCCCTTTAATCTTCTTAGGTGATGGAATTATGGGAATTTATCATGCAAAAGCTCCTGTTAGAGTTGGAATTGCTGCTTGGGAATGGGGTGCTTATTTAGGTGAAGAAGGATTAGAAAAAGGAATTAAAGTATGTTGCTCATCTTTAATGAGAAATAGCACAAAAGCAAACTTTAATAAAGCAAAAGCAAGTGCAAACTATCTAAACTCAATGATGGCTAAATATGAAGCTATTAATTCAGGTTTTGAAGAAGCTTTAATGTGTGATGAAGAAGGATTTATTGCAGAAGGTACAGGCGAGTGCTTTTTCATGGTTAAAAATGGCGTATTAATTACACCTCCAAATGATTATGCTCTAAAATCAATCACTCAAGATTCAGTATTAAAAATCGCTAAAGATTTAGGAATTAGCGTTGAAAGAAGAAGAATTAGTAGAGATGAAATTTATGTTTGCGATGAAGCATTCTTTACAGGAACTGCAGCAGAAATCACACCTATTAATTCGCTTGATCACAGAATCATAGGAAATGGCTCTCGTGGTGCAATGACTAAAAAAATCCAAGATGCGTTCTTTGATATAGTATATGGAAGAAATGAAAAATACGCTTCTTGGCTAACTTATATTTAATTTTTAGAGCGTTAAATCGCTCTAAAATTATAAGAATTTGAAATAGGAATTTAAACTACATAATCTTTAGCAAATTATCAACAAATCTATGCTTTTATAAAGTCTTTTCTAATTATAAACTTATACAATGTAAAATGCCTTTTTAATCAAAAATAAGGAGTATAAATGCCAGCAGATTTGAATGATTATTTCAATAAAAATAAAAAAAATGAAAATAAAAAATCAGATTTTAATATTGATTTTAATTTTAAAGGCTTTGGTAAATTTAATGGCGTAATTATTGCTGCTATTGTAATATTTTTAATTGTCGCTATTTCAAAACCATTCGTTGTAATTAACTCAGGTCAAGTAGGTATTAGATCAACTACTGGTAAGTATGATCCTATCGCACTACAACCAGGTTTTCACTTCATAATTCCATATTTTCAAAAAGTATTAATAATTGATACTAAAGTAAGACAAATAAATTATGCAAGCTATGAAGGTGCAAACGAAAGAACTTATGGTAAAGAAAGTATTATTAATAAAGAATCAATAAAAGTAACCGATGCAAGAAACTTGCCTGTATCAGTTGATATTACCGTTCAATATCGCCTTGATGCAAGTAATGCACCACAAACCATTGCTCAATGGGGACTTGATTGGGAAAATAAAATAATTGACCCTGTTATTTTAGAAGTTGTAAGAAGTGTTGTAGGTAAATATACAGCTGAAGAACTAGCAGTTAAGCGTAATGAAATAGCAACTGCAATTGAACTTGAATCAAGAAAAAGTGTAGACGCACAAGCAAATAAACCTGTATTACTTGAAAGCGTTAAGCTTCGTGGGATTATTTTGCCAACTAATGTAAAAGAGCAAATTGAAAAAGTTCAAATCGCAAAACAAGAAGCAGAAAGAACAAAATACGAAGTTGAGCGTGCAAATCAAGAAGCGCTTAAAAAAGCAGCTTTAGCAGAAGGTATAGCAAAAGCAGCAATCATTGAAGCACAAGGTAAAGCAGACGCTCAAAAAATAGAAGCAGACGCTCAAGCTTATGCAAACAGAGAAATAGCAAAAAGTATAAGCAAAGAATTATTAGAATTAAAGCAGATTGAAACTCAAAGACAATTTAACGAAGCTTTAAAGGTTAATAATGATGCTAAGATTTTCTTAACACCTGGCGGTGCAGTTCCTAATATTTGGCTTGATAATGCAAGCACCAAAAGAACTACAAGCTATAATAATTAATGCAAAAAATATTAGATTCGATAAGCTTTTATTTAGCTAATTTTTACGCCCAAGATTTAATACTTCTTGGGCTTTGCTTTTTGTTTTTTATAATTATTTTAATACTTGCTATATTTTTAAGAAGATTTCCGGTTTTTTCATTATTTTTAATAATTTTTGGAATTATAGGTGAATTTGTTTTGTTTTTTATGGGTGAAAATTATATAAATATGACCTATCGCCCTGCTGAACTTGAGTTTATTAAAAACGAAAAATTATTATTTAGCGATAATATTTTTCTTGATTTTAAACTACACAATAAATCTCAAAAAGATTTTAAAATATGCAAAATCAAATTTAGCATAAAAAAGCCTAGCAAAAATAATTTTGTCTTAATTAAAAACACTCTTAAGCCTATTAAAACAATAGAAATCGTTCTTAAAGATATACCAGCTAATTCTTATGAAAAATCATTTTTAATAATACCAAGTAATGTGAAAAAATATACAATAAGCACATTTATAACTTGCTTTTAAAGGAGTAATATGTATTTATCAAGCTTTCATATTTTTACAATTTTTGCGGGATTTGTGATATATATTTTCGCTCAATATTTGCTATATTATTTTTTTAAAGAAAAAATAAAATTATATACATTTTCATTCACGCTTTTTGTGTTTATGATGATTTTAACCTATTCTGTTTTACTTACTCTTGATGGTGTACTTAAAAAAAGTGAGTTAAGAAATGTTGATGATTATAAATCGCAAAATAATGTAATAATTCAAGGTCAAATTTATAATAACGGCAAAGTGCCTTTAAAAACTTGTAATTTAAATGTTAGAATCATGAATCTTAATGTTAAAAAAGTTGATGGAAGCATATTTGATACAAGCAAACATACAAGTATTTTTAAACTTAAAAAATTACAAAATTCTTATTCTTATGATTTTGAAATAGATGGAATAATTAGTGAAAATACTGCAAAAACATTTAGAGTAAATGTCCCTTATCCAAAGCATTTTACAGATTATAAACTAAGATACAATCTAAATTGCAAATAATAATTCCTATTTCAAATTCCTTTATCTAAGAACTACGAAATAGGATTAAATAAATTAAAATGTATATGTAAAATCACCTTTATTTGTAAATATTGTAATTTCTAAAACTTCAGAACATTTGCTTATAGAAAATTTTGCAGTTTTACCAAATTTCATAGGTAACTTATAATCATAATAGTAGTTTCCTTGAGCTTGTTCCTTAGCTTTTTTACAAGATTTAATATAATTTTGATTTCCTTTTTCTAATACATCAAACCAAGTATTATAAAAATATTTACAATCCCCACTTAACTCCAGCCATTTTATTAATGCCTTACAATCACCCGGATAAGAACCAAACACAAAATCAGGGTAAACATCTAATACATTTTTATAACATATTTTAGCCGGAATATTTCCTGATATAACATTATTACCAATATATGAGCCATAATTCCTATCTTGAACCTCACATGCACCACGATTTGCTGTAATTTTTGTAATTTCTATATCATCTTTAGCTGTTAGAATTAAATATCTTGTTGTTTCGTATTGTTTAGTCAAAAAATTTTCTTCAGTCTTATCTTGAATGCTAACCTTAAATATATCTTGATTAATTTTATTCACTTCAATAGTCTTATTATTTATTTCATTATTAGCATTATTTTCTTTTGCTTTATCATTAGAGCAAGCACTAATAAATAGTGCCATAGTATAAAACAAACAATTATTTTTTTCATTCAATATCCTTCTAAATCAATTTACATATAATTATTTTTAATATTCATCTAACGCATCATCGTATATTTTTTGCTCATCATCAGTTATACCACTTTGAGCTTTTAGGATTTCATCACGCAATGCAGTAGGATTTGACATAAACGGCAAGCAAAAACCACCTATTCCATAACCATGAAAGGCTAAAGCACCACATCCAAAAATACTTCCGGTAACACTTTGTTTTACATCAATAGTTGCAATTCTTTTAAGATCTGCAATGGTTGAATCTTGAAAAATAATACCAGTTTTTATTAGCATTCTTTTGTTTGTTATTATTATTAAAGATGATTTTGCTTTGCATAACCAATACAACATAGATAAAATAACAATTAATGTTGCACAAAACATACCTAATAATAAGTGAGTTTGAGATAAAGTTATGTTTTTAAATGCAATAAATGTTAAGGTTATAGCAAAACCCGTAAGCATACTGCTTCCCAATACTCTAGTTATTATGTCAAATTGACGATTGCAACGGCTTATATATTTAAATGCTTGTATCCATAAAGGAATTAAGAAAATATTTAATTCAATACATAATAAAAGTTTTATTAATTCTAAGCCTATATCTGTTTTAATACCATAAAAACCATAAACTATCCACATTGCAAAAACCAAAAATAATAAACATAAGCGTATAAACCAAGACAACCAAGCACTACTGACCTCTTTATATTTTCTAGAATAAACATAACAATCAAAAAAAGCTTTAAAACTTCCACGCTTTTTATAGATGATGTTTTCGTTAGGTAAAATTTTCATTGAAACTCCTTAAATAAAATTAAGGCGATATAATACCCCCCCCCATTCTTAAATAAGGCTTAAATTGGTAGTAAATAAAGATTTTTATTCTTATTTTATTTTTTTTAAATAGAAATTTGGTTTTTAAAGTCTAGAATATCACTAAAATTTAGTTTGTTTTATATTTAAAATCCTAATTCAAATTCCAAAGATTTTGCAAGGAATTTGAAATAGGAATTTGGTTTAGATTTTAAGCTCCCATTCGTAAGCACTTTTGCAGATTAATTCTAAATCATCGTTGTGATATTGCCAATTTGTAAGGCTTTTTATTTTTTCATTTGATGCAACTAACGAACTTGGATCTCCTGTGCGCCTACTAGCCATCTCAACTACAAAATCATTACCACTAACACGCTTCATAATATCAATTACTTCTTTAACACTTGTTCCTTTTGAATATCCTACATTAAAAGCCTCGCTTTGCTTTTTATCTTCTAAAAATTTTAAAGCTTCAATATGAGCTAGTGCTAAATCATCTACATGTATATAATCTCTTACGCAAGTTCCATCAAGAGTATTGTAATCATCTCCATATAAATACATTTTCTCACGCTTATTTGCAGCGCATTCAGCTGCGATTTTTATAAGCAAAGTTGATTTGCTAAATTGTCCTAAAGGAGCAATTAAACTTGCACCTGCAACATTAAAATATCTAAGTGCTATATAATTAAAATCTTTTTTACCATTAGCTAAATCATTTAAAATATATTCACCCATTAATTTCGTAAGCCCATAAGGATTTATAGGAGATTTTTCATAGTCTTCTTTGATTAAATCACTTGTCTTTGGCTCTCCATAAGTTGCTGCAGAACTTGAAAATATGAAATTATTCATATTGTATTTTTCACAAATTTTTAATAAATTAATCATATTAGCGACATTATTTTCATGGTATTTTAATGGATTTTGAGTGCTCTCAAATACGCTTGTATTGGCTGCAAAATGCACTACGCATTTAATATCATGAGTTTTAAAAATCTCTTCAAGCAATTTTGTATCTCCGAAATTTCCTTCATAGAATTTAAAATCACTAAACTCATTTAATACCTCTAAAGCCCTTGAATTTCCTGTGCTTATATCATCAAGACCTATAACTTTGTAATTATTTTTTAAAAAATGATAGCTAGTAATTGAACCAATATAACCAGCTGCACCTGTAATTAAAATCATTCTTCATTCCTTTCTAAGTGTATTATTTCATCTAGCACTACTGTTGCGTATGAGCCTTTTTGAAGGCTAAACTCAAGGCTAAGTTGTGCTAATTCTTCGTTATAATTTAGCTTTTCATTACTTGTGTAAGTCCATAAATATCTTCTAGAGCCATTTTGAGTTTTTAATAAATCAAAATAATCTTTATAAATATTATTTTCAATTTCTCCCAAAAATCCTTCATTTAATTTAGGTTTAGCACCCAAGATTATTCCTGAAGGGCTAATATCCCTTGCCAAAAATCTTTTTAAACCTTCTTCCAAATTCTCATTAAATACCTTACCATAAGGATAATGCTCGTATATTTCATTATCAAATAATTTAAAAAATTGTTTTTGTTTTTTTAGATTATCTACTAAGGTTTTATCTTTATAAAGTGCTAATAATTCTTGTTTTGAAAAATCATTGCTAAATCTTGAAATCTCAATTCTTTTTGATAAATATGTATTAAATAATTCGCTTTGAAATGCAGAAATTAAAAAATTATTTAGCTTATTATTTTTAAAACTTAATTCGTTTTTTAAGATTTCTAAACCTGTTTTTGCATTATCATTATTTTTGCCAAATCTTTGATAGCCAAAATAATTTGGAAAGCCATTTTCTTTAATATTATTAAAAACTTGCTCTATTTTTAAAGCATCAATTTTATTAACTTTTTTTAATCTTATAAAAAATGAATTGCCTTTTAAATGCCCTATTTTTAGCTTATTATTGTGTAAAAACGTATCAATAATTTTGCATTTTTCATGAGAAAAATTTGCTAATTCTTTTTCATATTTTTTTGGCATTGAAATATATTGAAAAGTTAATCCTTGCTTATCTTTAAGCCCTGCATAACCAAAATCTCTTGCTTTTACGCCAGTTGCTGCACTTAAATCTTTTAGTAGTTCATTTGTGCTTAAATCTTTTTTTTGTATATGCAAAATCAAATGTTCTCCAGAACCACTAAATTCATATAATGGTATTTCACGAACTACGAAATCATTTGAATTTTTAGAAAAATAAACATCAATTTTTGAATGAGTGTTTGCTCTTAAATACATATTAAATCCTTTTAATAATTTATAACATTTTTTTGATATAAATTAGTAAAAAAGGAAGTGTTATGAAAAGTTTTATTTTAAGAGTATTTAGATTTGACGCAACAAGAGATTATGAGTTTTATTACAAACCTTACGAAATTGATTTAAGAAATTGTAATGAAGATTTTACGCTTTACAATGTATTAGAATTAGTAAAAGAGCAAGATAGATATTTTAATATGCCTTGTGCTAGTGAGTTTGTAAGAATTGATAATAAGGTTTTATCGTTAGATACAAAGATTTTTGAATTATTAAAAGTTTTTGGAAATGATTTTTGCCTAAGTGCAATTGATTTAAAAAGAGCTAAGCTTGATTTAATGTGCGATAATAACGACTTTTTAAAAGTATTTGAAAAATTCAAAAATATTTGTAATGAGAGTGATTTTGAGCTTTATAAATCTTATAAATTTTTATATTACGCAAGTGATGTTCGTGAATATAATGAAAATTATTTAGGAGATAGTGCTTTTGTTTTTGCAGCAAAACTTCTTGAAAAATATCCTAATAAAAGAAAAGAAATTTTAGATATTGTTTTTGATGAAGAAGGCGGAATTGATTATGCTGTAAATTTAAAGCCGTTTTTATACAAAGACTACGAAATTTACGAAGAAATTAAAAATAGCTTAAAGCATCAAAAGGAGATTAGATGATAACTTTAATTAATGATGATTTTAATTTTTCAAATCTACTTCAAGGTGATTTTAGAAAAACTTATATGAAATCTTTATATACAAAACAAGAATACAAACCAAGCGAATATAAAAAAGAATTTGATGCTTGTATGGGCGAAACAAACTTAATTTGTGATGTTAGCTTACTTGATTATGCTAAGAAAAATTATAAAAACACAGCTTGTGTAATTCAAGATTTACAGAATATAGAAATCAAAAACGATTTTAATGGTTTTAATGTTGCTGTTTATCGTGGTTTTACTATTGATTTGTTTTTACATTTTCTATCAAAAACTAAGGCAAAATTAGTTAATTTTGAAACTCAAGAATTTGAAAACGGAATTAGATACTTAGAATTAGACGAAGAATTAGCATATAAAAAAGCAGCAAAAATTGTTTTAGATGCTTATGATAGTGGGGCTGATTTTTTAGTTGTAGCTGATGGTTCAAGCTTTAAAATGTTTGATACTTTAAGCAATGAATTACAAAGAGTTTCAAATAGAGATTTTAGTGATTTTTATATTTTGCACGCTGCTGAGTTTATTTCATTAGCACATGGGATTATTCCAGCAAGTTTAAAAAATCATAAATTAAAGGTTAGCTTAGTATGAAAATATCTATTGCGTGTAAAGATGTTTTGTTAGAGCGAACTTTGATTTTATTTTTAAAAGAACATTTAGTAAATAAAAAAGATTGCGATTTTTTAATAACTGACGAAAAACTTATGCACGCAAAAAAACCTCAATTTATAATAGGTTTTAAAAATGCTCATTTAAAGCTTCCTTTTAGTAAAGAGCAATTAATTGAAGCTTTATATGAGTTTTCAAGCACAATTAATCAAGATGATAATAAGGTTTTAAGTTTTGAAGAAAAACTTGATAATTTACTTAATAAATTCAAATACGATTTAATCCAATTAATGTATGAAAAATAATGTTTTAAGAGTTCAAAGCGGCTTTTTAAAAGGAAAAGCCTTAGAAAATCCATCAAAAGAAACAACAAGAGCTACAAAAAGTATTGTAAAATCTTGTGTTTTTAATGTTTTAAGAGATGAATTAAGAGAATATATTTTTATAGAAGCCTTTGGTGGAAGTGCTAGTATGGCAATAGAAGCGATTAGCAATTATGCTAAAAAAGCCTATGCAGTAGAAATTGATAAAGCTGCTTTTAAAAGTGCATTAAAAAATACAAAAGATTTAAATATAGAAGTATTTAACGATGATACTTTTAAGCTTTTACCAACAATCATTAAAAACTTAAAAAATGAAAAAACTATTCTTTATCTTGACCCGCCATTTGATATAAGAGATGGTTTTAGCGATGTTTATCTTAAAATCCAAGAACTTTTTGAAAACTCAGGGTGTGATATAGTAATAATTGAGCATTCTAGCAAAGTAGAATTTAAATCAGGAAATTACACTTTATTTAAAAGTAAAAAATTCGGCAACACTACACTTAGTTTTTTTGCTAGGTCTTAATTTATTTACTTTAGCTTAATAGAATATAAGCCATAATTTTTCTAGTAGGGGATACGCAATCCGAAAGGAAAATTAAATATATTTTAGGGGACTTTTATGAAAAAGTTTTTATTTTTATTATTTGCTTTAACTGGCTTTACTTATGCTAGTGAAGTAGGTGCTGAAGGGCTTATTAAAGCTTATTCTGTTCTAGTTGCTGGTATAGGACTTGGTATAGCAGCATTCGGTGGTGCTATTGGTATGGGAAATGTTGCTGCATCAACAATTGCAGGAATCGCAAGAAACCCAAGCCTAGGTGGTAAATTAACTTCAACAATGTTCGTTGCAATCGCATTAATTGAAGCACAAGTTATCTATGTATTAGTTATAGGATTATTATTACTATACGGTAATCCATTTTTATAATAGTTAGGCTACTTAAAGGTAGCCTTTTTGCGTTTATGGTGGAATTGGTAGACACGCTATCTTGAGGGGGTAGTGCCAGCAGGTGTGCGAGTTCAAGTCTCGCTAAACGCACCATCAAATAATATTAAAAGGATTTTAAAGTGAAATTATTAGTGGTAGATGATAGCTCTACAATGAGAAGAATTATTAAAAATACTTTACAAAGATTAGGTCATGAAGATGTTTTAGAAGCAGAACATGGTGTAGAAGCTTGGGGGTTATTATGTGCAAATAGTGATATTGATGTTTTAATAACCGACTGGAATATGCCTGAAATGAATGGTCTTGAGCTTGTTAAAAAAGTAAGAGCAGAAGCAAAATATGCTGATATGCCTATTATCATGGTAACAACCGAAGGTGGTAAAGCAGAAGTTATTACAGCATTAAAAGCTGGGGTTAATAACTACATAGTTAAACCATTTACTCCACAAGTTTTAAAAGAAAAACTAGAAGATGTTTTAGGATAATTATGCAAAAAACTTATCAAGAATTAGTTATTAAGACAAATAATTTAGAGTTTATTAGTGATTTTGTATTTGCATTTGATATTGATGCAGTTGAAGAAAAAAACAATGAATTAATAATAAGAAGTAATAAAAGTCTTGATGATTTAATTTTTGCTTTAGATGAATTACAACAAAGACTTAATGATTGTAATTTAAATATAAACCTTTCTTATTCTCTTAGCGAAAAAGAAAATAAAGATTGGATAGACGAATATAAAAAGAACATAAAACCAATACTAATAGATAATATATATATTCATACTACTTGGCAAGAGCCTAAAGTTGGTTGTATTAATCTAAAAATAGATCCAGCTTTAGCTTTTGGTTCAGGTCATCACGAAAGCACAAATTCATGTGTTGAGTTCTTGCAAAAATACACTAAAGATTGTAAAACAGGGCTTGATGTTGGCTGTGGTAGTGGGATTTTATCTCTTGTTATGGCTCAATATGGTTTAAGCGTTGATGCGTGTGATACTGATGAGCTTGCAGTAATTAGCACAAATAATAATTTTAAACTAAACAATCTTAGCTTAAACGATATATGGCAAGGCTCTTGTGATAAAACTAATAAAAAATATGATTTAGTAGTGGCTAACATAATTGCTGATGTAATACTTATAATAAAAAATGATTTAATAAAAAGACTAAATGAGAACGGAGTTTTAATTCTTTCTGGTATTTTAAATACTTATTCAGAAAGAATTAAAAGTCAATTTTCTTCATTGTGTTTAGTAGATGAGAAATTAAAAGGAGATTGGCTAACTTTAGTGTATAAGGTGAAAAATGAATAATAATGAAAATAAGAATTCTAACAAAAATCCAATAGTAATATTTTTGATTTTTTCACTATTGGTATTCGGTGCGTTTTCTTTATTTTTTGAAGAAGGCGGATTAGCTGATAACAATAATAAAATAAGCTATTCAGACTTTAAGAAAAAAATAGAGTCAGGTGAAATTACAAAAGTTCAAATAGGACAAACTCAAATAAAGGGTAGTGGTAATTTTAATACAAACTATACAGCAAATCTAGTAAGAGATTCAAATCTAACTACATTACTAGATGAAAAAAATGTAAATTATACTTCTTATTCAGAAAATAACTTTTTATCAAATTTATTATTTACTTGGATTATTCCTATCTTTATATTTTTTGCAATATGGGGCTTTATTACAAGCAGAATGCAAAAAAAAATGGGTGGTGGAATACTAGGGATTGGCAATTCTAAAAAATTAGTTAATTCAGAAAAGCCAAAAGTTAAATTTGATGATGTAGCTGGAGTTGAAGAGGCAAAAGAAGAAGTAAAAGAAATAGTAGATTTTCTAAAATATCCAGAAAGATACATTAAATTAGGTGCAAAAATACCAAAAGGCTTATTATTAGTAGGACCTCCAGGAACAGGTAAGACACTTTTAGCAAAAGCAGTAGCTGGTGAAGCTGAAGTTCCATTTTTTAGTGTTTCAGGTTCAAGTTTTATTGAAATGTTTGTTGGTGTTGGTGCTAGTCGTGTAAGGGATTTGTTTGAAAATGCAAAAAAAGAAGCTCCTGCAATTATATTTATAGATGAAATTGATGCTATTGGTAAATCTCGTGCTGCAGGCTCTCACATGGGAGGACACGATGAAAGAGAACAAACTTTAAACCAACTTTTAGCAGAAATGGACGGCTTTGGTTCTGAAAGTCCTGTTATTGTTTTAGCAGCTACAAATAGACCTGAAGTATTAGATGCTGCATTACTTAGACCTGGTCGTTTTGATAGACAAGTATTAGTTGATAAGCCTGATTTCAAAGGAAGATGCGATATTTTAAGCGTTCATATGAAAGATGTTAAAATTGCTAAAGAAGTAAAAGTTGAAGATATTGCAAGACTTACAGCTGGACTTGCAGGAGCTGATTTAGCAAACATAATCAATGAAGCAGCACTTTTAGCAGGTAGAAATAATAAAAAAGAAGTAGAACAAAGCGATTTGACCGAAGCAGTTGAGCGTGCAATCGCTGGACTTGAGAAAAAATCAAGAAGAATTAGCGATAAAGAGAAAAAAATAGTAACCTATCATGAATGCGGACACGCATTAATTGCAGAAACTACAAAAGGTGCTAAAAAAGTTACAAAAGTATCAGTTATTCCTAGAGGTTTAGCTGCACTTGGATATACTTTAAATACTCCTGAAGAAAACAAATTCTTAATGCAAAAGCATGAATTAATAGCTGAAGTTGATGTTCTTTTAGGTGGTCGTGCAGCTGAGCATGTATTTATAAAAGAAATATCAACTGGTGCAAGCAATGACTTAGAGCGTGCAACTGATATTATTAAAGCTATGGTTTCAATGTATGGAATGAGTGATATTGCAGGTCTTATGGTTCTTGAAAAGCAAAGAAATCAATTCTTAGGTGGTGGTCAAACCATAAAAGACTATTCAGATGATATGGCTCAAAAACTAGATGAATATGTTAAAAATTTACTAAACGAAAGATTTAATGCCGTAGTTACTACATTAGAACAATATAGTGGTGCCATTGAAACTATGGTAGAAAGACTTTATGAAAAAGAAGTTATTGAAGGTAGTGAAGTAAGGGATATTATTAAAAACTACGAAGTAGAAAATAACTTAGAAACAAGATTAAGTGAGATTGAAAAATGAATTTAATAGCAGATTGTGGAAAAAGAATAATTTTAGTAGCCTGGATAATTTTTATACTTTTTACTTGGATTTTTTCTTTTTCTTGTTTGCTTTTTGTAATTTTAGTTTTTTTACATTTATTTTATAAAAGAGTAGAAAGAGAAATTACAGACGATGATATTAATAATATAGTAAGTCCTATTGATGCAAAAGTAATAGAAATTAATATAGATGAAGAAAATCAAAAAATAATATTAACTTTAGATAAAACTTACTGCGGTTTATTTCTTAATTCATCAGAAATAAGAAGTGTTATAAAATCAGATAATATTCAAACGCAAGCAATTAATGGATTAAAATATAATGATAATTTTTATTCAAATGCTACTAAAATTACTTTTAACAAAGAAATATCTTGTATTTTTAAACCTGCTAAATACTGCGTAAAATCAATATATAATACAAATAAAGCTCTAAAAGGTCAAAGGATAGGATTTTTCTCAGTAGGCTTAATAGATATTGTTTTGCCATACAATAGCACACTTTTAGTGGGTGTTGGAGATAAAATTTTGGCTAATTCTAATATAGCAAGAATTGGAGAATAAAAAATGGAAAAAAATTCTCATAAACTAGCATATATTTTACCTAATCTATTTACAGCGGCTTCTATTTTTTTAGGAGTTTTAAGTATGCTTGCATCAATTAAAGGTGATTATGATAAAGCTATGATTTTAATTATTGTAAGTTTGATATGTGATGGAATGGATGGTAGAGTTGCAAGACTTACAAATACGGCTTCAAAATTTGGTGTTGAGTTTGATAGCTTGGCTGATATTATAGCTTTTGGTGTAGCACCTGCAATATTATTTTATTTTAATTTAGGTCAAGAATACGGAAGACTTGGCTCACTTGCTATGGCTCTTTTTATTATATTTGGAGCAATTCGCTTAGCAAGATTTAATGTAACCACAGGCACTTATGATCCTAGAGTATTTATAGGACTTCCTATACCAACCGCAGCTGTTGTTTTAGGAGTTTGGGTAGTGTTTTATAAACATCATTGTGATGGTTCTCATTTTATGGGGATTTTCATAATTTTTCTTACATTTTTATTATCATTTTTAATGGTAAGCAATGTTAGATATCCTAGTTTTAAAAAGATTGAATTTAAAAAAGCAAATATATTAAAAGCATTAATTGTTTTAATTTTTGCATGCTCGTTAATATTTTTGTTTCCTTTAGAAATATTTACATTAATTATGAGTGCTTATGTTATCTATGGTTTATCAAGAGCAATTTATAATCTTTACACGAAAAAGATAAAAAAGGAATGAGATGTTAGAAAATAATAGCGTTGCAGTTTTTATTGATGCTGAAAATGTTCCTGCAAAATATGCTAAAGACATTTTTGACTATGCTTCAAATTATGGCAATGTTATTATTAAAAGAATTTATGCTGATTGGAGTAAAGAAAATATCCAAAATTGGCGTGAAAAAATATTTGATTATGGCATTATTGCAATGCAACAATTCTCAACCTCATCAGGCAAAAACTCATCTGATATGTATCTTACAACCGAAGCTTTAAGTATATTTTATGAAAAGCAAATTGATGTTTTTGTAATAGTTTCGGGAGATAGTGATTATACAAGTTTAGTTCAAAAATTAAGAGAAAATAATAAATTAGCAATAGGAATAGGAACAAGTAAATCTATTAAATCTTATGTTAATTCATTTAATGAGTTTTTTTATTTAGATAATGAAAAAGCAAAAATAAATGACAAAGATAAATTAAAATCTATCCCACAAGAACAAAAGCACGAATTAGAACAAATAATTGAAAATCTAATAGATGAAAGAAATAGAGCTGAGTATGCAGTAATTAATTCTTTAATGCAAAAGAAATACTCTGATTTTCAAGCTAAAAACTATGGCTTTAGTAATTTTAAACAATTAATGCAAGAATTTTTAAAACAACATAAAAAATATCAAGAAAAAGTATCTGATGATAGATGCACATATTACCTTGAACTCCTTCGCCCAAGCAAGGGCGATTTAGAATAAATTAAAATATACACACATTAAAACATAACTAAAATTAAACTAAAGGAAAGAAAATGAGCGAAAGAATTATAATATTTGATACAACTTTAAGAGATGGTGAACAAAGCCCAGGTGCTTCAATGAATACAGAAGAAAAAATCCAAATAGCCTTAGCACTTGAGCGTTTAGGCGTTGATGTTATGGAAGTTGGCTTTGCAGCATCTAGCCCAGGTGATTTTGAAGCAATTAATAAAATCGCACAAATTATTAAAAACTCAAGCGTTTGTTCGCTTGCACGCTGCGTTGAGAATGATATTATTCAAGCAGGTAAAGCACTTGAGCCAGCAACTAAAAAACGCATTCATACATTTATTGCAACAAGCCCAATTCATATGGAATATAAGCTTAAAAAAACTCCAGCAGAAGTTTTAGCAACTGCAGTTAAAAATGTTAAATTAGCTAAAAGCTTATGCGAAGATGTTGAGTTTTCTTGTGAAGATGCTTTAAGAAGTGATATAAATTTCTTAAAAGAAATGGCAGATGCAGTCTATGAAGCAGGCGCAAGAACATTTAATATCCCTGATACGGTTGGATATAGATTACCTGATGAAATATATAAGGTATTTAAAGAAATAAGCGATTATACAAAAGGAAGGCTTATAGTATCAGCACACAATCACAATGACTTAGGCTTAGCTACTGCAAACACACTTGCTGCTATTAAAGGTGGCGCTAGACAAATTGAAGTTACGCTAAATGGTTTAGGAGAGCGTGCAGGAAATGCAGCTTTAGAAGAAGTTGTGATGGCTTTAAAAGTTAGAGCTGATGAGTTAGGAGAATTTTACACTACTATAAATCATAAAGAAATCTATCCATCAAGTAGATTATTGTCAAACATAATCGGTGTAAATCCACAACCAAATAAAGCAATCGTAGGTAAAAACGCATTTTCTCACGAAAGTGGTATTCATCAAGACGGAGTATTAAAACACCCTGAAACTTATGAAATTATGAAAGCTAGTGATATTGGCTTAATTCAAGATAATTTAGTTTTAGGAAAACATAGCGGAAGAGCAGCATTTAACGATAAATTAAAAGCTCTAGGCTTTAGTTTAGAAACTGAAGAATTAAATCGTGCATTTGCTGAGTTTAAAGACCTTTGCGATAAGAAAAAAGAAGTGTTTGATGATGATTTAATAGCTATTGTAGCTGCTGATAAAATTAAGATCGAAGAGAAATTTAAACTTATCAATCTTCAAGTAAGCGATTGCTCATCAGCACTTGCAACTGCTGCTGTAACTATGGAATGTGAAGGCGAAACTATCCGTGAAGCTGCTATTGGAGATGGTGTAATTGATGCAGTATTTAAAGTAATTGATAGAGCAAGTAAGGTTAATGGTAGCTTGCTTGATTACAAGGTTGATGCAGTTAGTAAAGGTAAAGATGCCTTAGCTCAAGTAAGTGTTAAGGTTAGTTTTGAAGGTCAGCGTGCTATTATTGGACACGGACTTGATTTAGACACTATGAAAGCTAGTGCTAAAGCATATTTAGGTGCTTTAAATAGCTATATTTCAATGAATAAATAATGCAAGAAATTATAGATTTTTCAAATGAATTTAATAAGTTTGCTAAGGAGAATTCCTTAGCACTTGTTGAATTAGAACAAGCAAATTTCATAGCTGCATCAAAAAATGTATTAAACTTAGAAAATATAGTAAAGAATATTATCTCTTCAACATTTTATAATTTATATAAAGGCGTAGTTTTTTCTGATTTAGATTTATTCATAGATAGAATACAAATATCACAATTTAGCCTAATTGATAAAAAACATATGATGTTATTACTAATCGCAAGTAGAAGTGAAAAATATGCACAAACACTAGCAGGAAATCTAAAAGAAGATGAGAGAAAATTCCTTAATTCTTATCTTAAAAAAACAAAAGAATTTGTAAATTATGTCCTTGATAAAAACAATAAAGATGAAGTAGCTTTATTTTTATACGATTTAAATGCTTTTAGAAAATATGTTAAAAAAGATGAGTTTTTAATGCCGATGAAAATCACTCAAGCATTTAACTGGGTTAAAAAAATAGAAGAAAAAGATGTTTTAAAAGAGTTAGAAAAAACAAATCAAGCATTATTTTTATCAAGAAGAAAGTATTATGATAAATTAGATTTATACAAAGACTTGGTAAAAGATTATAAAAATTACGAAAAACGCTTAAATATTTTAATCAAAGATATTCAAAATAAATTCTAATTTCCTAATTCAAATTCCACAATTTTTCTTAAGAATTTGAATTAGGAATTTGATTTCGTAATTATACGAAATCAAATTATGATTACTTACTCAAAGCCTCGTTTAAATCAAAAGGCCAAGCTTGATAACCGGTAGTATCTTTTAACTGAATTTCAACACTTGGAGTTGTTGAACCATACTTAAACTCCATTAAATAAGGACTTGGAGCAGAAGTAAATGCACCATTTGCTAAATCAAAATTAGCTCCTGCAGTAGCCGAATAAGTAAAAATTGAGTTTTTATCAGCATTGTATTTTGTTAAAGATGTTACAGGACTATACCACTCATGCCCTCTTTGCTTACCATATTCCCAAACTTGCTCTACACTCATTTTTTTCTCATCTATTTTATATACAACAGCACGAGAATACTTTAGCGTAGCAAATGCAGGTTGTTCCATACCACGGCTATCTCCATTATCAAATACCGTAATATAAGTAATGCCTTTTTTACTCATTTCATTGATTATATAAGCTGTATGCTGTGTCCATGTAAAGTCAAATCCGCCTTCATCATTTTCATATCCTGGGCATTTGCTATAATCATCTTCACAAACTATTTTTTTACCTTTATTATCAACAGGTTGTAATAAATACTTTCTAAACTCATCTTTCCAGCCTTTATGAGCGCCTAAAATCCATTTGATTTTTTTATCACGACCAATTTTTACAATAGCATTTTGATGGCGTGATGAAATTATAATGCTATCATCAAATTTATCATAGCTAACACTATTTACATGAGCCCAGTTTCTACCTGCTCCAGTTCCTACAATATCTCCAAATTTATCGCTACTATCAAGCTTAGCTAATTCTTCAGCACTTAAAGTTTGACCTGCTTTATTTGCATCAATATTTAAACAAACTGCACCTTGATCAAGCACTTTTAAAGCTATATCTCTATATGGATCAAGTATTTCGTAAAGTCTAAAATCATCAACCACATTGCCATCTCTATCAATTTCTACAATAACATCTCTTACAGTTCTAACATTTTTACCATCAGGGCGAAGGGTATTTGCACTAGCAACCCTTAAAAAATAATTACCATTAGCAGCTACATCTAATTGATGTGAGTAATCAACATAATTAGCAGGCAAACGACGATTGAAAATCTCTCTTCCCATAATGTCATATTTTGCATATCTTTGACCATAACCCCAAACTAAAGCACCATCAGTATCTTGCTTAAAGCCCATCATAACACCGGCTTTATATTGTTGTTCAAAATCATAAATAGGATTTGCGAACATATACCAGCGAACATCGCCTGCTGTATCTATTATGAAATTTTGTGGATAATAATTCCATTCTAAAGCACCACCGGTAGGATTATTCCAAACTACATTTGAGCCTGCTCCACTTTTTTCTGTAATATTATTTACAAAATAAAGCCTATCTTTAAACTCAGAATCTACCTTAGTAATCTTTGCTTCACTAAATAAAGCTGATTTTTGAAACTTTAGCCCATTAGGCTCTACATAAACAGCACTAGCATACATTTCATATACTTCATTTTCTACTCTTTCGCTTTTGCCGTTTGCTTCTTTTGTATAGCTAACTTTTACAGTATTGTAATAATCAGGATAAAGTCCAAATACAGGAATACCACCATGAGTTAATAAAAACTTATTAGCCACTTTATATTTTAAAGGCACTCCGTTTTTCTTAGGAACAATTTCAACACTAACATCGCTTAATTTATATCCGCCATTTTTAATTACTGCAGTAAGAGGTGCGATTTTATAAGGGTTCATTACAACCTCACCTATTTTGCCTTGTTTTGTATAATCAGTTTTTGCTCCACTAGCACCACCTATTGCATAAGCACTTGTTGAAAGAATTGCAGCAGCTGCAAATAAACTTAAAAATTTTTTCATCTTAAACTCCTATTTTTTAAAAGATTTTTCTACATCAATTGGATATGCACGGTATCCTATCGTTCCACCCATGCCTTTAAATCTTAATTCAAATAAAACCTCTTTGGTATTATAATCAACTTCATCTAAAATAGGCTCTGTTACGCCTGTTTTTGTCATAAGCTTACCAAGACCTGCAGTAGCTGAATACATAAATACAGAATTTGTTTTCGGAAAATACTCAGTAATTGAAGTAACTGGACTATACCAATCAAATCCTCTTTGTTTGCCATATTCCCAAACTTGCTCTACTGTCATTTTTTTCTCATTAATTTTATAAATTACACCGCGAGAATACTTATCAGTTGCAAATGCAGGTTGCTCCATACCTCTTGTATCACCATTATCAAATACGCTTACATAAACTTCATCTTTATTTGACATACTAGGGATTACATAAGCTGTGTGTTGTGTCCAAGTCCAGTCAAATCCACCTTCAGCATTTTCATATCCTGGGCATTTACTATACATATCATCACATTCAATTTTTTTACCCTTATTATCAACTGGTTGAAGTAGATATTTTTTATACTCATCACTCCAGCCTTTGTGAGCACCTAATATCCATTTTACTTTTTTATCACGACCTAGTTTTATAACAGCACTTTGATGGCGAACAGAAATTATGATACTATCATCTCTTTTATCATAATTTGCACTATTTATGTGAGCCCAGTTTCTACCCGCTCCAACTCCTGTTACATCACCCCAAGGAGCGTTTTTATCTTCTAAATCTTCTTTAGAAGCTACTTGTCCAGCTTTATCCAAATCCACATTAAGACATACTGCACCTTGATCAAGCACAAGTAAATTTGTATCTCTGTAAGGATCAAGAATGTCGTATGTTTTCCACTCATCAAGCACATTACCATTTGCATCAACTTCTATGATAACATCACGAACTGTTCTTACATTCTTACCATCTTTTCTTTTTTGATCAGCACTTGCAACTCTTAAAATATAAGTTCCTTTTTCTGTTTCTTCAATATGATGTGAAAAATCTATATATCCTAAAGGCAGTCTTTTGTTAAAGATTTCTCTACCCATTAGGTCATATTTCATATATCTTTGACCCATACCCCAAAGAAGATTTCCATCCTTTGTTTGCATGAAGCCCATCATATTACCTTTTTTGTAGATATTATTTGAATCTCTTATTTCATCAGCTTTTAGATACCACCTTACATCTCCGTTTGTATCAACCATCCAAACATAAGGCTCCAAATCCCATTCCATAGCACCACCTACTGGGTGATTCCACACAGCTTCTCCACTATCTGCTAAAGGTGAGCGGATTAGATGATTTACTAAATATAAGTTATTTGCTAGTTTTTTATCAGCTTTTTTGATTACTTCAGCTTTAGGAACTGGACTATATTGGTCTGTTCCTGTTCCTTTTGTATAAATTGGTGGAGCGTATATTTTATACTCTTCGCTAATTTTTTCACCTTTATCCTTGCCTATACTTCTTGTATAGCTTACTTTAACGGTATTTATACAATCAGGATAAAGACCAAAAACAGGAATTCCACCATGAGTTAAAACATCACTATTACTTGGCTGATAGCTTATTGTAACTCCGTTACCTTCTTTTCCAACAACACTAACGCTAACATCTTTTATATCGTAGCCACCATTTTTAATAATAGCTGTAAGAGGAGCTACTTTATATGGATTCATCATAACAGTTCCAATTTGCCCAACTGATTTATAACTAGCTGGACCGCTTGCACCACCTATTGCAAACAAAGGTGCAGAGAACAAAATAGCACCCAAAACCATACTTCTTAAAATTTTATTTTTCATACCAAATCCTTTTTACATTCCAGCTGCCATAGAAGCAATTTTTGCTGCTTTAATAGCATTACCGCTAAATACTAAAATCAATGTAACAACAACCACTATAATTCCGCCAATTTTTGCACATTTGCAAGGTTTTGTTATAAATCCAACAAACATAGCTAAAAGTGCTGCAAAACAACAAACAAAACATAATAAACAAGCAATTGCCATATTCATAAACTTAAGGCTAGGTATTAAATACCAACCATTTGAATAAAAACCATCTTCAAAATCACCCACCTCAGTTCCTACAAAAAATTGCTGAATCGCACTTAAACTACCATATGCGTCTTCTGGCACAATAGGATTATCAAGCCCACACTCACCAGTAGGTAAAAACCAATTAGGAGCGATTTCATGCAGTGGTAAAGCAAAAGGATAAACTGGAATTTCTCTACAACCCTCAACTCCACCAAAAGCATTCGCACTATGAACTGCTTCGTGAATTTCATTTAATGTAATACAAAAATTAAAACCTATTAAGCACCCATAAAAACCTAAAATATATCCGATAATTCTAGTTATTTGATGTGGATAAGCTGCTGCAAGAATTCCACCTATTGCCATTACTATCATTGCATATCTAATATACACACATTGTTCGCAAGGCTGCATATATAAATAATCTTGAAAGAAATAATGAGCTACACAAGTAAGACCTAATGTAACTACTGCCATTAATATCCATAAAAGCCTACCTTCTTGTAGGCTTGTTAATTTATTAAGAAGCTTCATAACAAAACTCCTTACATGCTAAGTAATTCTTTTATTACCTCAATTAAAGCCTCAGGTGAGCTAATTTTAGAAATATTTACTTCATATTTTCCATTAACTACAAAACCTGGGGTTCCAAAATTTTTTGAAATAGGATCAGCTACATCATAAGAAGCAATTATTTCTTTTCCTTTTGCTGTATTTACGAAATTATCAAGATCAGCTTTGCTAATACCTAAGGCTTTTAAGCCAACATCGTAAAATTTATCAGGACTTGCCCCGTTATCCCATCTTTGATTTTTCTTAAAGTAAGCAGTAAAATATGCTTCACTTACTTTATGATGTAAGCTATTTGCATTTGCAAGTTTTCTTCCTGCTTTTTCATCTTCATTTTGTGCATAAGCTAAAACCTCAGCAGCTTGTTTGCCATAATCACCCATAGTTTTTACTAACAAATATCCTACTTTTACATCAGGAAATGTTGCTTGGATTTTTTCCATAGTTTTTGCTTTATGATGTGAGTAGCAGTGAGTGCATCTATAAGACCAAATTTCATAAACAGAATTTGAAGCGTTAGGAATAGGTGTAGATAATTTTATATATTCATTACCTTCAGTTAGAGCGAATAAATTCCCCCCCCCCCCCATTAACATACTAGCTAATACAAGCGAACTTGAAACTTTTTTTAAGATTTTCATCTTACTCTCCTTAAATTAAAATTATATTTTTATTTTAATTATTTAATTTTAAAATAAACTGAATATTTTTACGAATAATTACTTTATTATTTTATTTAAATATTGATAAAATACCTATAAATTAAATAAATTAGCAATTTTCTTAAAAATATATATTTAATTAATATTCTTAAGAATATAAATGTTTTAATTTAAAGCCTAATTCCGAATTCAAATTCTTGTTGATTTTTTTAAAAATGTAGAAAAATTAAACACAATTTGAGATTTTTTATAAAAAATATAAATTTTAAGCTAAAATTAATTTTAAAAAAGATAAAATAAAAAGTTTGTGCTTAAAAATAAGCTTAAGCGAAACTTAGAAAAACAAAGGCCTTTTACTTTTCTAAAACTCACGACAAGAAAGGTAAAAAATGTTTAAAAATTATACAAAAAGACAAGTTGCAATAATAACTTCGTCAGCTCTTGGAATGTGTCTTGAGATGATGGATATTATGTTTATTGCTTATGCACTTAGCTCTATTATGAATGAGTTTAATCTTAGCGGTAAAGAAGCTGGATTTATCTCAACTGCAACGAATTTAGCAATGTTAGCAGGTGGGCTTATATTTGGTTTTTTAGCTGATAGATATGGTAAGATTAAAGTATTTTCTTATTCAATTATTTTCTTTGCTGTTGGAACGGGGCTAATATTCTTCGCAAATACTTATTATTGGTTAATTTTATTTAGAGTTTTAGCAGGACTTGGTGCTGGTGGAGAATACGGCATTGGAATGAGCCTTATTAAAGATGAATTTGGCAATAAAAATATGGGGAAATACTCAAGCATTATTGCTATTTTTGGTCAAATCGGTGCTGCAATGGCTGCAATCTTAGCAGGAATGCTGCTAACTTTCGGTTGGAGATATTTATTCTTAATCGGTCTTGTGCCTGTTATTTTAGCAGTTGTAATTCGCTTAAAACTTGATGAAGCGCCAATTCAAAAATCAAGCAAACAAGAATTTCTTAAAGCATTTAAAAGCAATATTTATTTAAGCATTGCACTAAGCATTATGGCAAGTATTCAAATCGCAGGGTATTTTGGTATGATGAACTGGCTTCCTAAAATGGCTCAAACTAGCCTAAATCTAACAAGTTCAAGTGCAAGTTATTGGATGGTTAGCACTATTTTTGGAATGAGCGTTGGAATGTGGGTATTTGGTAAGTTTTTTGATAGATTTGGACCAAGACTTAGTTATGCAGTGTTTTTATTAGGCTCAGCTGCTTTAGTGTTTTCATTTGGCTTAGTTAGCAATTACACAGAGCTTTTAATAATAGGTTTTATCATAGGATTTTTTAGCAATGGAATGTTTGCTGGATATGGTGCATTAGTAAATATTTTATATCCTGCAAATGTAAGTTCAAGTGCAAATAATCTAATAATAAACACAGGTCGTGCTGTTGGGGGCTTTAGCTCAGTAATTATTGGAATATTACTTGATTTATACGGAAGTGTTGTAGTGGTTATGGGATTTTTAAGTGCTTTATACCTTATAAGTTTTTGTATTATGCTAAGCTTAAAAGAATTAAAATATGATAAGTTTTTACAACTAAAGGAGAAAAATTGAAAACAATAATTGCCTTAGATTTTGATAGTTTAGAAGAGAGCAGAAATTTTGTAAAACAAATCTCATTTGATAATTTACAAAATTACGCAAAAGAGCATAATTATGAATGCGTTATGCCTTATCTTAAAGTTGGTATGTGGCAATACTACACTGCAGGAAATGTTTTTTTAAAAGAGCTTAAAGATTTAGGTTTTAAAATATTTTTGGATTTAAAATTAATTGATATTCCAAATACAATTTATAACGCTACTAAAACGCTTTTAAAAAACGATATAGATATTTTAAGTCTTCATTCTTTTGCAGGCGAAAAAGCCTTAAAAGCAGCTGTCAATGCTAAAAATGAACTGAATAGCAAATGTGAATTATTTGGAATAAGCGTTCTTACATCTTTTAGCGAAGCTGAGTTTAAGAGTGATTTAGGATTTAATGGTTCAATTAGCGAATGCGTAAAGCAACGCGCAAATATTTGTAAAATTGCAGGTCTTGATGGCATAGTAAGTAGTGCTTATGAAGCAGAGTTTGTAAAATCTCAAGGACTTAAAAGCCTTACACCTGGCATTAGATTTAAAGGCACTGATGCAAACGATCAAGCAAGAGTTGCAACGCCAAAATTTGCACTAGAAAATAATATTGATTATATAGTAGCTGGTAGAATGATTACAAAAAGCACTAATCCTATTAGAGCTTATTTTCAATGTTTAAAAGGAGAAGAAAATGAATAAAGAAGTAGCTAGCGAAGTTGTAAAGATTTTAAAAGATTGTGAAGCGATTTTTATTAATACAAAAGAGTTTTTCACATATTCAAGTGGTATTAAAAGCCCTATATATTGTGATAATCGTGTATTAATTAGCTATCCAAAAGAAAGAAAAATAATAGCAAATCATTTAGCAAATCTAATTAAAGAAAAGGCTGGAGATGTTGATTACATAGCAGCGACAGCTACAGGAGCTATTGCTCACGGAGCTTGGGTTGCTGATATTTTAGATAAGCCTTTAATTTATATCTTATCAAAGAACAAAACCCACGGAAGAGCAAAAATGATTGAAGGAAGCTTTAAGCACGGAAGCACTTGCGTAGTATTAGAAGATTTAATCTCAAGTGGTGGTTCTAGTATAGCAGCAGTAAGCGCAGCAAGATCGCACGGACTAGATGTAAAAGGAGTATTTTCAATATTTAGCTATGAACTAAATCAAGCTAAGCAAAATTATGAAAGCATAAATTGTCCTGCATACTCACTTAGTGGATTCTCTGCATTTAGCGGATTTTTAAGTGATGAAGAAGTAAAAGTGCTAAACGAGTGGCGTGAAGCTCAAAAATAATCTTAATTCCTAATTCAAATTCTTTTAAATTTTTTAAGAATTTGAATTAGACTTTTATATCAAGCAATTTTGTTTCGCTAAGTTCATTTATGAAGTCTTTTGTATAAGATATAAAATCTCCTAGCTTATCGTTATTAATCAAATCGTTTAATTTCTCTTCACTTATTTTTAATTCATTGCTTATATTTTGGATATTAAATTTTTGTAATATTTCTTTTTCGTTATTATCTAAAGATTGTGATTTTTTAAGTTTTTCAATTATATTGTTTAGTTTGATTTGTTCTTTTACTCTTTTAATTTCTTCTTCTGCTATATCAACATTAGCTTGTTTGTGAAGTGGAATGCTCATAAAAGGCTGATCATCAAAAAATACTCCGTATTCATAAACAATATCTTTAAAATCATATTTTTCAGCAATTGTTATATAACCATCAAGATTTTTATCCATACTAATAGTTTTATCAAGTGCTTTGCTAATACTGCCTGCATTATCTTTATTGATAGCAAAAAGACTTGGAACATAACTTGCAACTTTAGTAACTTGTCCTGAACCATCTTTAGTTGGCTCTATATATAAAGAAAATGCTCCTATAGTATAATTAATTTCTTTTTTATCTACTTCTCCATCGTTATTTCTATCAGCTGCTAAAAAATTACTTTTATATGCCACATCACTAAACCACCCAGCTACAAAACTTGCTGCATCTTTATCTAAGATAATGCCTTTATTAGTATTAATAAAATTATCTTCATTAAAAAAGTCTTTTAATCTATTTATATTGCTTTCGCTAAGTTTTACTCCGATATTGCTCTCATCAAATTTAAAAAATACATTGTAATTTTGCTCTTTATTTGTCTTAATCTCAAAATTATTTTTATTTATATTATCTTTTAAATTGCTAATATCTTTAGTATTTAATTCTTTAGTTTTAACATTATCAGCCCAAGAAATTGCTATATTTTTTACTTGCGATATGTCTATTTTCATAAAACTCCTTTATTGCTTTAAATCGGTTAGATTACAAAAATCTTAATTCCTATTTCAAATTCTTTAAGAATTTAAAATCGGAATTAGCTAATTGTTACTTATCGTTACGAACTAACTATTTTTTTAAATGTAATTACAATATGTTTTATATAAATTAGATTATAATAATTCAAATCAATTTTGCAAGGTATGAGTCCTAGAGATAATTGGAATGGAATATAAATATTTAGGTAAGCAAAAAGCTTACCTAAAAGGATAAATATGAGATTGTCAAGCACAAATATAACTAAGCCAATTTTAAATGTTATTCCTATAAATACTAAAGCTTTTAATAATATAGTATTTCATAAAGCTGAGCAAATTAACTCAAGTGATATTAAAAATATAAATAATTTAGAATATAAAACTAATAAAAATGAAGATTATAATACTTATTTTTCTATTGAAAACAAAACAATTGGCATTAAATTGAGTAATAAAAATTATGAAAAATTGCACGAATTTTTTAATGAAGACAATTTTAAATGTATAGATGATAAATTGATTTTAGAAAAAGATGTTGCTTCGTATGTTGGTTCTTGGTTTAATCATGTAGCTTTTAAACAAAATTATATAAATGCAGATATTAATAAAAATGGAATTTTGAGTAAAAACGAAATGCTTGACATAAAAATACAATTGCCAAATAGTGATGTTTTTACTAATATTGGTAAAGTAGATATAGATTGCCTAGAACTTTTAGGGGATATTGATAATTATACAAGTATTAGCAATTTGATGAATTATTATATTCAAAATGATAAAAATTATGATTTAAAAATTACAGGTTTAGAAAAAAATGGAGTAGCTGGAATTAATTATGCAGTAGAAATTACTATGAATAATATTGATAAGAGTAAATTAGAGCAAAGCATTAAAAAAGCTGCTGAAGAAGATATCAAAAGACAAAGTGATTTGTCAAATGCTTTCAATAAAATAAATAATAATGATTATGACAAATTAAGTGATGATGAAAAAGAACTTTTAAAATCATTGCAAATTGAAATTAAAGAAAATATTGCAAAAACTTTAAAAATAAGCGAAGATAAATTAAAAGATTTAATTAGTAGCGATAAATTAAAAGATTTTATATCTTATACAAAAGACTTTATAAATGAACTTAGCGAAACAAAATTGCTTGATATTAAAGCTTAATTCCTATTTCAAATTCTTTACAAATTTTAAAGGAATTTGAAATAGGAATTAAGATTTTTGCAATCTAGCCGATTTAAAGAAATAAACATTAAGGATTATTCATGAAACACTATATCAACAATACTGCTAACACTGCTGTTATGTGGCAAAGTCAAGTTGCTAAAAAAGAATTAAGCACACAAGAGCTAGCAAGTATAAATGCTAGTATAGAAAACAATTCTTTTAGTATTAAAACAAACAGAGCGCAAGATTACAACACTTATTTTAAATTTAATAATGAAAACATAGGAGTGAAATTAAATGAAGCTAGCATTGAAAAATTAAAAGAATTTTTTGATAGCGATAATTTCATTGAAACTAGCAAAGGCATTATCTTAGATAAAGATGCAGCTAGCTATGTCGCTGGTTGGTTTAGTGATATTGCGTATAAACAAAAATTCTTAGAAGCCGATAGTAATAATAATGGAGAATTAACTCATAAAGAAGCAAGAATTACATTAGGTGGATTTCGTGAAGATGCAGTTCTTATAACCGATGAAAAAACCAAAGAAAAATATATAATCTCAAATGCTATTACTAAAACTTATGAAGAAAGTAGTTTTTTACCAAAAAATGATGCTTATTATTCAGATATTTCAAGTTCTATAAATGATGCTATAAAAGATGATAAAAACCTTGATGGTATTATTACATTTGCTGAGTTTATGGATGTTGGCGAGAAGGGATATTTTGAAGATTTTATGAATGATAGTAGCTCTAATGCTCCTGCAATTAGCCTTGATGATTTGATAAATGGACTTACTAAGCACTCTAAGCAGCTTGCCGAAAAAGCTGAAGAAAAACTTGCCGAAGTAATTGCAAAGATTAAAAAACTTGGAGTTAGTAAGCTTGATCAAAGCGATAAAGATGTATTAATTCATCTAGGAATTGACCCTGCACCTTATGAGAATGAGTTTAGACTAAAACAAAGTATAAGCGATAAGCTAAAGATAAGCCCTAGCAAGGTTGAAAATCTAGCAAGTGAAAATAAATTAGATGAGTTTGTAAAATTTAGTCAAGATTTTATAAATGAACTTAGCGTAACAAAGCTACTTAATATAAAAGCCTAATTCCGATTTTAAATTCCTTACAATTTTAAAAGAATTTAAAATAGGAATTAGCTAATTGTTACTTATTGTTACAAACTAATTATTTTTTAAATAAAATCATAATAGTATTTATTTAAATTAGATTATAATAATTCAAATCAATTTCGCAAGGTATTTTATGAAAAAAGCAGTTTTAGCTATTTTAGCTTTAGGTTTTATTACGAGCGCAAGTGCGTATTCTTGGAATTACTACTATACAGGCAGTGGTGCTTGGAGATGGCCTTTTATAAGTGCTGAAAGGGATAGCTTAAAAAGACAGCCAATAAATTGTTATTACGATTTTAATCAACACAGAAGAGTATGTTTTAACGATTAATTAAATGCTAGTTATCCTAGAATTTAATTTGCTAATAATTTTAAAGGATTTTTTATGAGACATTATCTAGGAAACTCTTTAAATACACCAGTAGTTTGGCAAGACTTTGTAGCTAAAAAAGATTTAAGCACACACGATATAACAAGTATAAATGCTAGTATAAAAAACAATTTTTTTAATATTAAAACAAACAAAGCGCAAGATTATAATGTATTTTTTAGATTCAATGAGAACAATATCGGCGTAAAGCTAAATGAAAATAATATTGAAAAATTAAAAGAATTTTTTGATAGTGATAATTTCATTGAAACTAGCAAAGGCATTATCTTAGATAAAGACGCAGCAAGTTATGTGGCTGGCTGGTTTAGTGATATTGCTTATAAACAAAAATTCCTTGAAGCTGATAGTAATAATAACGGAGAGCTAAGCAATAAGGAAGGAAAAAAGACATTAAGCTATGTGTATGAAAGAACTGAGATTAGAGAAGATATTAAAGGTGCATATATAATTACTAGTTATGTAAAAGGCTATGAAGAGAGTAAATTTTTAGCAGATAATAATGAGTATTATACTGACATTAGTAATTCTTTAAATCTTACTTTAAAATATGATAAAAACCTTGATGGAGTGATAATATTTAGCGAATTTTTAGATGTAGGTGAAAATGGATATTTTGAAGATAATTTAGAAGCAACTAATAATAAAAACAATGACGATTTGATTAATACATATAAGCTTACAAATACAGATAAATTAAAAGAAAAAGAATTAGAAGAATTAAAAAAATTAACAGCCTTAGCAAAGCTAAAAAATCAAGGCTTAGAAAGTCTTACAAATGATGAAAAGAAACTATTAAAAGATTTTGCTATAAATCTTAATATAAGCGAAGATAAATTAAAAGATTTAATTAGTAGCGATAAATTAAAAGATTTTATATCTTATACAAAAGATTTTATAAATGAACTTAGCGAAACAAAATTGCTTGATATAAAAGCCTAATTCCGATTTTAAATTCCTTGCAAATTTTAAAAGAATTTGAAATAGGAATTAGCTAATTGTTACTTATAGTTACAAACTAATTATTTTTTTTAAATAAAATCATAATACTATTTATTTAAATTAGATTATAATAATTCAAATCAATTTTGTAGGGTATTTTATGAAAAAAGCAGTTTTAGCTATTTTAGCTTTAGGTTTTATTACGAGCGCAAGTGCGTATTCTTGGAGTGATTATTTCACAGGCAGTGGTCCTTTTGGCTGGGCTTTCAATTCTTCAGCAAGAGATAGTGTAATGCCGCAAAAAGAAGGCTGGAAACCGCCTAGATTACCAAGATATTAAAACATCAATTAATATATACTTTTACTAAATTACTTTAGTAAAAGTATTAAGGAAAATTTATGAAAATAGACATATCGCAAGTAAAAGATATAGCTATACTTTGGGCTGATAATGTTAAAGCTAAAGAATTAAATACTAAAGATATTAGCAATTTAAAAGATAATATAAATAAAAATAATTTTGAGATTAAGACAAATAAAGAGCAAAATTACAATGTATTTTTTAAATTTGATGAGAGCAATATTGGAGTAAAACTTAGCGAAAGCAATGTAAATAGATTAAAAGACTTTTTTAATGAAGATAATTTCATTGATACTAGCAAAGGCATTATCTTAGATAAAGATGCAGCAAGTTTTGTAGCTGGTTGGTTTAGCGATATAGCATATAAAAGAAATTATCTTGCAGCTGATAGAAATAACGATGGAGAAGTAGATAAACAAGAAATTAATTATACTATAGAAGCATTTTCTTTATATGTGGAACCAACCAAAGATGATTCAGGGCAAGCCACTAAAGTTGCAAGCTATATTCCAAGTATTTTTGCTATCAATAAAGATAATGCAAGTAGTATTAGCAAAGCACTTGATGGAACTATTAGTATGGATAAAAATCTTGATGGTTATATAACAACTGCCGAAGAATATAACAATTCTAATACTGCTTATGAATACGGAGTGTTTTTTGATAATCAACCTTTTATGAGTATTCCTAGAGTTAATATCTTAGCAAGTATAGAAAAATTAAAAGAAAAAGAATTAAAAGAAATAAAAAAAATAACAACCTTAGAGAAATTAAACACTCAAGGTCAAGATGCGCTTAATGATGATGAAAAGAAACTATTAAAAGATTTTGCTATTAATCTTAACATAAGCGAAGATAAATTAAAAGATTTAATAAGTAGCGATAAGCTAGGAGATTTTATATCTTATACAAAAGATTTTATAAATGAACTAAGCGACACAAAATTGCTTGATATAAAAGTATAATTCCGATTTTAAGAATTTGAAATAGGAATTAGCCAAGAAATTTCTTTAATATTTTTTGATTTTAAAAATTCATTGCATTTTAAAAAATGTTGATTATTAAAAAATTTTCCCCTTGCAAGTGGGCTTGGGTGTGCTGAGCTTAGGATTAAATGCTTGTTAGTATCAATAAATCCTGCAAAATCATTTGCAAATTTTCCCCATAGCATAAAGACTAAATCATTATAATCATCATTAATTCTTCTAATAACATAAGTAAAAAAATCTTCCCACAAATGCTTATGTGAATTAGCTTTGCCCTTTTGCACGCTAAGGCTTGCATTTAATAACGCTACGCCTTGTCTTGCTAAATAGCTCAAATCACTTTGCAAAATCACAGCTTCATTTGGATAATCATTTAAGATTTCTTTAAAAATATTCTTTAAACTAGGCGGAGTTTTAATGCTTGATGAAAACGCTAAGCCATCAGCACTTCCATCATGATAAGGGTCTTGTCCTATAATCACTACTTTTGGCACTTCACATAAGCTAAAGGCTTTAAACAAATCTTGCCTTTTTGGATAAATGATTTTGCTCTCATATTCGCTATTTAAAGTATTTAATAGCTCTTGTCCTTTTTGTGTATTTAAATATTCATTTACTATATTTAGCACAAAAACTTCTCCTATGAATAGCACTTAAGCCGTGTTTTTTAATAGCTTCTATATGAAGCTTTGTTCCGTAGCCTTTATGAGATTTGTAATTATATAAATCATCATCTAAATTAGTCATATAAAAATCTCTGCTAACCTTAGCTAAAATGCTTGCAGCCATTACGCAAGGCTTGGTCTCATCAGCATTTATTAGAGTTTTTATACCCATTCCATAATCAGTATTTCCATCAAATAATAATTCATCTTTATTAAACTTAAGAGTAATCTCGCCTAAAGCCTTTTGATAAGCTGCTCTAATGCCAAAATTATCTATATATTCATTATCAACAAATACTATTAAATGCTCTGAGTTTTCTTTGATTATTTCATATAAATTCTCACGCTTTTTTGCACTTAGTTTTTTGCTATCGTTTAGCTCATTTATATTTATTTTTAGCTTACAAGCTGCAAGCACCAATGGACCCGCAAATGCTCCACGCCCTGCTTCATCAATCCCAATCATTTAATTCCTTTGAAATTAGCCAAGTATTTAATGTTTGCCCTATAAATTTCACACCATCAAAACTATCTTTAAACTGCTCGTTTAATGAAAGCACTAAAATCTGATTAATACCTAAATCTTTAGCTCTTTTGCTTAGTTTTTTGCTCTTTAATTTTATAAAATCTTTATTTGTAAATGCTTCACATAATATTCCTAAATTTGCTGATTTTATTATAAAGCTTATATCATAATCATAAAAAATCTCATCATAAACCATTAAAAGCTCATTAGCTATTAAATTCTCATAAGTTTTAGAAAAATCCTTTTTAAAACTAAGCGAGTTTTTCATTGAAAAATCACAAAAATAAGGCTTTTTGAGATTTTTATCAATATGTTTTACCCAATGTAATAAAAACTTATCTTCAAGTGAATATATACATTTAAAAAAATCATTTTTTGAGATTTTTTTATGCTTTAAAAACTCTTTAAAAAGATTTAAAATGCTTGTTTGAGTGCCTATTTTTAATGCAAGTTCTTTTAAAGCTATTATTTCGTTTTCGCTTAAGCTTTGCTTTAATATTTTTTGAGTATTTAAGGCTGCATTTAATGCGCTTAGTTCAACATTTGCGGGATTTTGCCCTAATAATAAATAATTTGATAAATGTTCGCTTGGGCTGTAATTTTTCTTTGAAAATGAAATAAATTCTTCATAATCTAAAAAATCAAGCTTTATTTTAATAAAGTCTTTGTATGAATAATTTTTATTAGAGCTTAAAATATAACAACGCTCTAAATTTCCTAATTCAAATTCCGTGCAAGGTTCGTTTATAATAAGGTTTTTTATATTGTTTTTTTCTATAAAGCTTTTAAAATCTGCATTTATAAATCTTAAATCGCTCATATCAATATAAGCAAAATCATCTAAATTATAAAATGCTAAAGATTTTTTGCCACTAGAGATTGCCCCACAAATTAGGGCAAATCTAGGTAGCGAATCTAGTTTTCTTGGCTTTAAGCCGTCTTTACTTATTTTAAATTGTAAAAAACTCTCTAAACTCATATTATTGGACTAGCGTCTAAGAACTCATTTGCCTTATCGCCGTATCTTTTGAAATTTTCAACAAACATCTTAGCTAATTTATCTCTAGTAGCTATGAAATCCGCTTCATTTTCCCAAGTCTTAATAGGATATAATAATTTCTCATCAACACCTGCTAAGCTTTTTGGAACTGCTAAATTAAATACATCATAATTATAAAATTCACTATTTTTAATAGAACCATCTAAAATAGCATTAATGCAAGCTCTAGTAGCCTTTATGCTCATTCTCTTACCAACGCCATAGCTTCCACCGCTCCAGCCAGTATTTACTAAATACACATCAACATTATGCTTTTTAATCTTTTCGCCTAATAATTTCGCATATACACTAGGAGCAAGCGGCATAAATGGCTCTCCAAAGCAAGCGCTAAATGTAGCAACAGGCTCTTTTATACCACGCTCAGTTCCTGCAACTTTTGCAGTATAACCGCTTAAAAAATAATACATTGCTTGAGTGATATTAAGCTTACTAACAGGAGGTAAAACACCGAACGCATCAGCACATAAGAAGATTATATTGCTTGGATGTCCTGCTTTTAGGCTTGGTTCGTGATTTGTGATATGCTCTATTGGATAACTTACACGAGTATTTTCTGTCTTACTAGCATCGCAAAAATCTACTTCTTTAGTGCAAGTGATAACAACATTTTCAAGTAAAGCATTACGCTTAATCGCTGCATAAATTTCAGGCTCACTAGCTGGGTCAAGATTAATACATTTTGCATAGCAACCTCCCTCAAAATTAAACACTCCATTATCATCCCAACCATGCTCATCATCACCTATTAAAGCACGATTTGCGTCTGTGCTAAGAGTTGTTTTACCCGTGCCACTAAGCCCAAAGAATAAACAAACATCGCCATCTTTACCAACGTTTGCACTACAATGCATACTCATTTTTCCTTGTAATGGTAGCCAGTAATTCATCATAGAAAATACACCTTTTTTCATCTCGCCACCATACCAAGTGCCAAGAATTAAACCTATGTTATTTTCTATATCAAAACCTACAAAAACATCACTATTTAAATCTTGATGTTTATACATTTCGTTTTTTAATTTACAAGCATTTATTATTGTAAAATCAGGTTTAAAGTCTTTTAATTCTTCATCGCTTGGGCGAATAAACATATTTTTTACAAAGTGTGCTTGCCAAGCGATTTCGGTTATAAATCTGATTTTTTTTCTACTATCTAGGCTAGCTCCGCAAAATACATCCATAACATAAAGTTTTTTGCCGTTTAAATACTCTTTTGCTCTTCTTAAATTATCATTAAAAGTATCTTTGGTGCAAGCTCTATTAACGCTTCCCCACGCTATATTTTCGCTTGATGGATTTGCATTTACAAAATACTTATCTTTAGGGCTTCTTCCTGTAAAAATCCCAGTATCTACTGCAAAAGTGTCATTTTGACAAACTTCACCCTCACGGCACTCTAACTCATGAGCTCTTAACTCATCATAACTTAAGTTATAAAAAATCTTGCTAGGCTCTATGCCTAAATCTTGTAACATCTTTAACTCCTCTTTTTTCTTAAAAATTGCATCATTTTACTTCAAAAAACTTCCTAAGGGGTAAAAATTATTAATTAATATCAAAATTATTGCAATAGGTGTTACGAATTTTAAAAAAACAAAATAAAACTTAGTTAGTTTTTTGCCAAACATAGGTAAAAAGATTTTAAAAAACGAATATCTTTTCATCAAAAACCCAGCATAAATGCTAGAAAACAATACTCCTAAAGGTAGCATTATATTGCTTGTTAAAAAATCAAGCATACCAAAAGCATCAAAGCTAAGCTTTCCTGCCATTCCTAAAAGTGCTAAAATACCTATTATATAAACAAAAGCTCCTATTAAAACTAAAGCTTTTGCTCTACTCATTTTTCTTTCAAGATAGAAAGTAAATGGCTCTATCATTGAAACAGCACTTGTAATTCCTGCAAAAAATAAAGCCACAAAAAAGCTTAAAGCTAAAATCTCTCCTACAAGCCCTAATTTTGCAAAAAGTGTTGTAAGACTAACGAACACTAACCCTGCTCCGCTTTCATTAGGATTTGCACCAAATGTAAAGATGAAAGTAAATACAATAAGCCCCATTATAAGACCTATAATTAGATTTATAAATACTACAAAAAGACTTGAGCTTAAAATATTTGTTTCATTATTTAGGCTTGCTGCATAAGTGCTAATACAACCAATCCCAAGGCATAGTGTAAATAAACTAAGACCTAAAGCATCTAGCAAAGAATTAAGCCCTAATTTAGAAAAATCAGGTTTAAACAAAAACTCGCAAGCCTTTAAAAAACCATCTTGAGTAAGGCTAAAACCAAGCATTAATAAAAGTATCACAAAAAGTGCAGGCATAAGCACTACATTTAATTTTTCTATACCATTAATTATCCCACGACTTACTACATAAATCGTTAAAAAAAAGCAAAAGCTAAAGCATAAAATACTTTTAAAAATATCATTTGAAATGGTGTTTTGAAACAATGCCCCCGCTTCTTTAATATCATTAGGCAAAGAAAAACTTAAAAATATATAATGAAAAACTAAAGATAAAATAACCAAATAAAAGCTTAAAACAAATATTCCTGTAAGCATAAAAACACCACCAAGCTTACACAAATTAGGCTTGAATCTAGCAAGTGTAAAATAACTTGTCGCTAAATCACTCTTTGTGATTTTTCCTAGTGCAATTTCTGCTAAAAACAACGATAAACCTAAGCTTAAACATAAGAATAAATAAAGTAATACGAAAGCCGAACCACCATTAAGTCCTACCATCGTAGGGAATTTCCAAGCATTGCCAAGTCCAACAGCACCACCTGCAAGGGCTAAGACAAAACCTATTTTAGAAAACGTGCTCCTAGCTGAGCCAAAGTAAACTCCTCATATAATTTCTCCTTTTAAATAAAGTTAAAAACCGAATAATAGCTTAAAAGAAAACTTTATGCAAGATAAATAAATTTAATTATTTTCAAAAACTTTCAATTTTAATAATCGTTTTGTAACCAAAAATAGGAATAATTTTGTCTTATTTTAAAAAAGGAGAATTTTATGAAAGTTAATTTTAAAGGTAACCCAGTTGCAATCAGCGAAGCAATTAAAGTTGGAGATAGTATAAAAGATACTAAAGTAGTAGGAAAAGATTTAAATGTTGTTAATCTAAATGAAGATGCAATCGTAATTTGCGTTCCTAGTATTGATACACCTGTATGTGCAAAAGAAGCTCGTGAGTTTAACGTAAAAGCTAATAAACTTGGAATGAAAGTTTATGTTGTAAGTATGGATTTACCTTTTGCTATGGGTAGATTTTGTTCAGCTGAAGGATTAGAAAACATAATTCCTGTAAGCGATTTTAGATACGGCGAATTCGTTAAAAACTATGGCTGTAGAGTTTTAGAAGGCGCTTTAGAAGGACTTACTACAAGAGCAATTTTTGTTCAAAAAGCTGGCAAAATAGTTTATAGCGAAGTATGCGCTGAAATCACTGAATTACCAGACTTTGACGCTTTAGAAAAAGCTCTAGCATAATTTTTAATATCTAAATCTTAGGATTTAGATATTTAAATTCCTATTTCAAATTCCTTGATTTTTTTGCTTGAAATTCTAAGGAATTTGAAATAGGATTTTAGTTCCGTGCTAAAAAGCACGGATAAAAATTAGTTAAATTAGAAGTGAAAACCTAAGCCAAGATTTATATAAATATTATTGTTTTTTTGTGAAAATAAATTATCTTTTACACCTAATTTTGAGCTTACATAAGGGCTAAAGCGAGACTCGGTAGTATTAAACAGCATACCTACTGATATATCGTAAGCATTTCTACTCTTTTTAACATCAAAATCTTTTTTAACGTCATCAAAATAATCATTGCTTAAATAAAAATTATAATAAGCATCAAGAGTTACCATATATTTTTTTGTATCAAATGGCTTTGATAATGCACTAAAACCAAATTTTAAGCCCTTAATACCATAATTAGCACCGCCTCTAATGCCCATATGATGATAAGCAAGACCACCCATTAAGTTAAGGCTTAATTCATCTTCATAATCTTCGTTAAAAAACATTCCGTATCCAATCAAAGCGCTAAAGTCAAACTGAGCATTCCTAACAACCGGAACTATATCATCAAATTTATATTTGTAATTATTCCAAAAATAATTCGCCTCAAAATTCCAAACAAACTCAGAATCAACTTCATGCTCTTTATAGGTTTTAATATAGCCATTTACATCCCAATTGTTCTTATCCAAATATTCTTTGCCATTGATTACAAAAATTGTTTTAGAAGTAGATAAAAATCCTAAACTAATGCCAGAGTAAGTTCCAGCATTTGCACCAATGCTTAATGCACTTAAACAAATTGTTGAAAATAACAATTTTTTCATTCATTCTCCTTTTAAAGTCAAAAAGAGAATAATACCCCCCCCCCATTCTTAAAATAAGCTTAAAAAAATAAATGAAAATCAAAAGAAGTCCGTGCCAAAAAGCACGGATAAAATTAGTTAAATTAGAATTTATAGCCTAAGCCGATATTAAAATAAGTATTGTTTAGTTTGTCTGAAAATAATGAATCCTTTGTTCCTACATTAATTTTAGTATATAAACCTTCTTTGCTTGAATTAAATTTATATAAAGCACCTAGCTCTGCACTAAAGAAGTTTTCTTTTCTATCTTCAATTATGTCATAATCTAAATAGCGATTAAAATAAGCATCTAAAGTAACGCCAAATTGTTTGCTCTCGCCAAACTTAGCAAGTGTGCTAAATCCTACTTTTGCGTATGGTGTATGAACGCTAATTGAATCATTAAGTGGTTTATACTTATTTTCTGCAAGATTAATTCCAGCACCTGCTAATAAGTTTAGACTAAAATCAGATGAAAAATACATACCATATCCAAGTAAAAGCTCTGCATTTACATTTGTATAGCCATAATCATCTTTACTCTTCGTATCGTAGCCTACTCTAAATGATTTTACGAAGCTTGAGTTTTCATCGCTTTCTTTGTAATCACGAATATAAGCACCGATGCTAAACATATTTCCTATGCTCTCGCCTTCGTTTGCTTTATTTGCTATTGAGCCAAACTCAATACCTGAGTAATAATCAGCATTAGCACCAACGCATAATGCACCTAAACAAATTGTTGAAAATAACAATTTTTTCATATTTTCTCCTTTTAAAAAACTTAAAAGAAGAATAATACCCCCCCCCGTTCTTAAAATAAACTTAAAATTTAAATTCCTATTTCAAATTCTTTGTAATTTTTTAAGATTAGTAAAGGTAGCTTTGATTTTTTTAAAACTTCGTTTGTAAAAGAGCCAAAAATTATATGTTTTATAGCCATATTTTTATAAGCTCCCATTACGATAATATCAAAATTATTATTATGTGCGTAATCTACCAAATCACTAGGACTAGTTCTATCTAATATCTCAAGGCTTATTGCTTTATTGTATTTATCAAAAACTTTTTTTCCTTTTTCTAAAATCTCTTTAGCTTTTTTCTCATCTTTACTTAGATGAATTAAAACTCTTGAAGCATTTTTGATTATTGGATTTACTAAAACTTTGTTTAAAGCTTTGTCTAAATTATCGCTTCCATCATAAGCATATAATGCTTTATCAATAGAATGAAAATCTTTATTTGCTAATAAAATAGGAAGATTAACGCTTTTTATAATTTCTTTTATCTGCAAATCTTGTTCGTTATCAAGCAATTTTCCTACCACTAATAATTTATAATCTTTTTCAATAATAGTGATTAAATTAGCTAAATCTCCATGAAGATGAAGAGTATTTGCAATAACTCCTGCGTTTTCGCAATATTTTTGATAATAGTTTAATAATTCTTTCCCATCTTTATCTTTAGCTTGTTCATCTTTTTCTTTATGTTTTGCAAATTCTTCAAAAACCTTTGGCTCAAAATTAGGATTTATAGTGATATTTATCTCTAAATCATCACTTTGCTCTAATGCGTGTAAAAGCGTAACACCAGCTCCTAATAAATTCGCAAAATAAATCGCAGCATCACAAACGCCTTTTGCGTTTTCTTTAGTATCTATGCAAGCTAAAATATATTGTTTCATCTTCATTTCACCTTTTAAAAATTATTTTTATAAATATGTCTAAACCATAAATTAGCAAAATCAATCAAAGCACTTCTTTTATTGTTAGCAAAAAAGCTATCATAATCACTTAGTCTAACCCAAACGCTTTCTATAAACTCGCCATTATCAACGCCACCGCCAACTCCTACTATATCATCATCGCTAACTTCTGCAAAAAACAAATGCTGAGCACTCACTCCACTGCCAAATCCTGTATAAAATTTATCAATATAAATTAATTTTTTTGGCTTAAATCCTAGCTCTTCAATACATTCATCTAAAGCAATTTCTTCCAAGCTTTTGTCTTTATCAATTATTCCGCTGCAAAGCTCAATTGAAAAGCCATTTTCTAAATTAGCACAATTTTCGTGATAATAAAGCGGTGCTCTAAATTGTTTTACAAATATAAAGCTATCTTTAGCTTTATGATAAAGCATTATGCTAACAGAGTTAAAAGATTTTATAAAATCCCAATCAACCTTATGAGTATTTATCTCATAACTTGCACGAAGTGGCTTTATGAAATTAGATTCTTTAAAATCAACTATTTTAAAATCGCTTATATTCATCTTAGCTCCTTTAAAACTTTTTTGCCTAATTCATCAAAATCTTTATTTTTATAATGTTCTTGCATAAGATTATCAATACTAGCTGAAAAACTCATATAAATATCAGCTAAATTATCAGTATTTAAGGCTTTATAAAAATACTCATCATCTAAGCCTTCGCTTAAAATCTCACTTGCTTCTTCATAGCTTTCAAATGTAAAATCCAAAATATTTAAAAGCTTTTTTGCGTTTGCATTTATTACTAAACTAGGCTTTTTTAAAAGAAAATTATTAAGCATTAAAGCAGTATCAAAACCTACACCTTTAATTTTTAAAAACCATTCAAAATTTGCATTTTGCATAAATTCATCAAAGCTTGAAAAGTCTTTTATAATAGCTTTTGCTAAATCATTTAGCTTTTTTGCCTTTGTATTATAAAAGCCGCTTGGTTTAATTAGTATTGCTAATTCTTTTACATCAATTTCTGCTAATTTTTCAATGGAATTTGAAATAGGAATTTCAAGATTTGCAAAAACTTTTTCTATCTTATTTGTGCTTAGAATTATTGCTAAAAATTTATGAAAATCATCATAATTTTGTAGTTCTATTGGTTTTACTAAATTATTTTTTAATAATGCTTTAAAAATACTAGCTCCATTTATCATTTTACTTCCTATAAATTTCATAAAATTGCTTAGCAATACGACCATTTCTAGCAGCTTTAAGATTTGCAAATTCTAAAGCCTTTGCTCTTATCTCATCGTTATATTCATCTTTAAAAAATGATTTTACTATACTTAAATACTGCTCTTGAGAAATTGAATAAAAATTTAGCCATATTCCAAAGCGTTCTTTTAATGCAAACCTATCATCGCTTTCATCGTTAAAATCTGCATCTTGATAATTTAAATTATTTGATTTTAAAAGATTTTTATAATTTGAACTTAGAATAAACATAATATTATTACTAAGTCTTTCTAATCCGCCATCTAAAATAGGTTTTAAAGCCTTAAAACTATCATCGTTTATCTCAAAACTTATATCATCTAAAAATATTACAAATTTATACTCAAGCTCGCTTAAATCATCAATAATATATCTTAAATCATTCAAGTCTTCTTTAAAAACCTCAACTATTCTTAAATCACTATTGCTAAATTCATTAAAAATAGCCTTTATTAAGCTTGATTTTCCACAGCCTTTAGCCCCTGCTAATAAACAATGCTGATATAATGATTCATTTAAAAAATTATTCATATTATCTTTTAAGATATTAAATTCTTTATCTAAAAATAAAAGCTCTTTAATATCTACATAATCAATGTTTTTAATAGGTTTAAAGCTGCTAGTTTTTGCTCTAAAACTTGCAGCTTTGTAGTTTTTAAATATTGTTTTCAAAACTTACTTCTTTTAAATCAGCAATACTTGCAATATGCTTATAAATGCTATAAACTAAAGCTAAACGATTGTTTTTAATCTCTAAATCATCAACATTAATCATAACATTATCAAAAAACTCATCAATAATAGGCTTAAGTGCAAAAATCGCAGCTAAATTATCGCTAACATTTTCGCTAAAGCTAATATCTTTATAGGCTTTATGTAATTTTCTTTCATATTCATTACTTAACTTGCTTTCATCACAATATAAGTCTTTGCTATCTTTAATAATGTTTGCAAGTCTTTTAAATGTTGAGATTTTGCTCTCATAATCTTTATCTTTTGATAAAGTAATTAAAGCATTAATATTTTCATCAATCGTTACTATATCAGTATTATTAGCGTTTAAAACTGCTTTAATATAAGATGAATTCACAGGATATAAAGCCGAAAATCTATCATTAATAAAGCTAATTAATTTTGAAATATCATAAGCTTTATAAAGTCCTTTAAACTCGCCTAATAAATCTAAAAGATTAAATTTAACGCCTAAATCAATTAAAATTTTAATAATGCTTAAAGCCGCTCTTCTTAATGCGTAAGGGTCTTTATTACCACTTGGAAGTTTATTGATACTAAAAAGCCCCATTAAGGTATCAAGTCTTGTTGCAAGGATGATAATTTTGCTAAGCTTTGTGCTTGGCAATTCATCATATAAATATTGCTCTTTAATAGCTGTGCAAACTTCACTAGAATATCCCATATTAGCAGCATAGTATGAGCCTACAATTCCTTGAAGCTCTGGGAATTCTCCTACCATTTGAGTTCTTAAATCAGCCTTGCTAAGATTGATTGCATCTTTTACATTTTTTTCGTTTTCATATCCAAATATCTTTGCAAGTCTTAAAGCAATGCTTAGCTCTCTTGCTTGCTTATCTTTTAGCGTTCCTAATTCTTGCATATAAATTGTATTTGCTAAACTCTCAGGCTCTAAACCAACTTTTAAATCATTTTCCCAAAAGAATAATGCATCACTAAGTCTTGCTCTTAGAACCTTTTCATTACCTTTTTTAATAGTTTCAAGGTCAGGATTGAATGAGTTTGTAATTGTTATAAAATTATTGCTTAAAGAATTATCTTTATATACTGCAAAATAGCGTTGATTTTCTTTCATTGAAGTAATGATTACTTCAGGTGCAACTTGTAAAAATTCTTTATCAAAACTACCTAAAAGCGCTGATGGATATTCAGTAATTGCTACAACTTCTGCTAATAATTCTTCATCAATTTCCGCTTTTAAATTCCATAATTTTTCAATGTTTCTTATCTCGCTTAGAATTATTTCTAATCTATCTTTAGGATTTAAAATAACTCTGCCTTCTTTTAAGGTTTTAAAATACTCTTCTTGAGTATTAAAAGCAACTTTTTGCATACTCACATTTCTATGAACGAAAGTACTCTTGCAAGATTCTTGATTAAATAACTTCGCATTAATTAATTCATCATCCATCATAACACATAGCCCAGTAATAGGACGAATAAAGCTAAAAGTATTTGCTCCCCAACGCATACTTTTACCAAAATTAAGGCTTGTTATAAAGCTTTCTAAAATATCGTTTATTAATTCTTTTATATGCTTTCCTGCTTCGGTTTTTAGAGCATATAAACAAAGTTTTCCTTTGATTTCTTTAAACTCTAATTCGCTTTCGCTAATATTTGCTTTAGCTAAAAAGCTCTCACCAGCTTTGCTTAATTTTCCATCTTTAAAAGCAACTTCTTTAGGAGCACCAATTAGCTCTGTTTGGCTATCTTTTGAAAATTCTTTGGCTTTAAAAGTGAATAAAAAGCGTCTTGGAGTATATAAAAACTCTAAATCGCTAAAAATAATATTATTCGCATTTAAAATAGTTTCTAATTTATTTTTAATATTTGGCTCTTCTTTTAAAAAAGGAATAGCCGGTAATTCTTCGCAAGTTATTTCTATTAAAAACTTTTTCATCTTATCTCCTTATAAATAAATCCTTGTTCGCTTAAAACTTTACAAACTTGTTCTTGATGAGCCTTACCTTTAGTCTCTAGCGTAATTGTAATATTTGCATCACCAAAATCAGCCCCAAATCTATCATAATCAACCTTAATAATATTAGCTTCTGCATCTTTTAAAGCCTTAGTTAAATCAAGCAATGCACCTGCTTTATCAATTAAAGTTACGCATATTTGCATTTTTCTATAGCTTTTTACTAGACCTTTTTCAATGATATTATTTAGCATTGTTACATCTATATTTCCACCACTTAAAATACATACTACATTGCCACTTAGATTAGGGATTTTGCCGTGCATTATAGCAGCTACGCTAGCAGCTCCTGCACCTTCTACAACTTGTTTATGCTGTTCTAATAAAAATAAAACCGCATTAGCAATTTCTTCATCGCTAACCATTACTATATCATCTACATTTTGCTTAATTATATTAAAGCAATCTTCATTAACATCTCTTACAGCAATACCATCAGCTATTGTTTTTACCTTGCTTGAGTTTATGATTTTACCTTCATTAAAGCTATTTAGCATAGCGCTTGCGCCCTTACTTTGAACGCCTATTACTTTAATGTTTGGATTTATTTGTTTTGCTGCACTTACAATTCCACTAATTAAGCCACCTCCACCAATAGGCACGATGATATAAGAAATATTATTTAATTCTTCTATTAGTTCTAAAAATATAGTTCCTTGTCCTGCCATTACGAATGGGTCTGCAAATGGATGAATAAAGGTTAGATTTTTAGTCTTTTCTAACTCTTTTGCATAAGCGTATGCTTCATCAAAATTATCGCCCTTTAAAATAACTTCAGCACCTAAGTTTGCTGTGCTACTTACTTTATTAACTGGTGTTGATTCAGGCATTACGATATAGGCTTTTATCCCAAACTTTGAAGCAGAAAACGCTACTCCTTGAGCGTGGTTTCCTGCACTTGCTGCAACTACTCCTAATTTTTTTTGCTCATCACTTAAGTTTGCAAGTTTATTATAAGCGCCCCTTATTTTATAAGCTCCTATTGTTTGAAGATTTTCACATTTTAAGTAAATGCTATATTTATCATTTGATAAAAATCTTGAATAATTAAAAGGCGTTTTTATCGCTACATCATAAACTTTTTCTTTAGCAGCATATATTTTGCTAAGCTCTATCATCTTTTATCCTTTCTAGGTAAAATCCACACTCTAAATGCTCTGAATTAATGAATTGGTCAAACAATACAAACCTTTTTAATTCATGAGTTTTATATAATTTTTCTAAATCAATTTTAGCTGTTAATGGATTACATGAAATATAAATTATATTATCATAGTTTTTTACTAATTCTACACACTCGCCTAAACCACATCTAGGAGGGTCTATTAAAATATGCGAAAAGCAAAAATCATCTAAATTAATATGTTTTAATCTATTAAAGGCCCTTACTTTATTAAAAGCATCTTTTACTTCGCTATCTTTTAGCCTTGCTGTGTAAATATTATTAGTATTATTTATTTTGCAATTTGTATTTAAAAATTCTACATTTTTTTTGCTAAGTTCGGTTGCGAAAACTTTTTTAAAATAAGGAGCAAGTGCTAAAGTAAAATTACCATAACCACAATAAAGTTCTAATAAATCAGCATTAGGCTTAACTTTTGCGCAAGAGATTGCAAACTCAAGCATTTTTTCATTCATTAAAAGACTTGGCTGTATAAAACACTCATCATTAAATTCATATTTAATACCATTACTAATATGCTCTAAAATATCGTTTGGATAGGCAATTCTTTGCTTTCTTGATTGCATTATGATATTTAGCTTTAATTTAGTTAATTTGCTAAGTTTTTCGTAGTAATTTCCGATTTTGAATTCTTTAATATCTTTATGATATAAAAGCAAAACATTTAGAGTATAAAAACTTTTAAAAAATCTAATTTCAAATAATTTATCCTTTAAAACTTCATCTAAATTCTCAAGTAATTTAGGCATAAAATCTCTTATCTCATCGCATATAAAAGAAGTATCAAAATCAGTAATTTTACACTTATCTTTAAACATAGCATAAGAGATTTTGCCATTATCTTTATATAAAGCAAAATTAACTCTAGTTCTTAAACCATTTTCATAAATTTTTTCGCAAGGAATATTAAATTCCTTGCAAACTAATTCAAATTTATTCAACTTTTTTTCCTATTAAGCGAAGTGCTAAGCTCATCATAACTACACCTAAAATAATTGTTAAATATACATTTAGACCAAAACTTACAGGAATATAGCCAAAAATAACGCTAATTGCACACACTAAAAGTGCATAAGGCATTTGAGTTTTAACATGCGCACTTAATTCACACTTTGCACTCATTGCGCTTAAAATTACGGTATCAGCAATAGGTGAGCAATGATTTCCAAAAATAGCACCTGTTAGAACACAAGAAATATTTATTACCATATATTCATGAAGTTCGTTGCCACTCATACCTGATTCAAGTCCTACTGCGTGTGCTAGTGGGATTGCTAAAGGCATTAAAATACCCATTGTTCCATAGCTTGTGCCTATTGCAAAACTCATTGCTGAGCCGATTAAGAAAATCATACTAGGAAGTAAAACATGCGGAGTTGAGCCTGATAATAATTGCACTATGTATTTATGAGTTCCTAATTCTTTTACAATAGCAGCTAAGCTCCATGCAAAAAGTAGCATCGCGATTGTAAATATCATACTCTTCCAACCATGTAGCCATGTCTCAACTGCTTCTTTATGATTTATCTTTTTGCGAACTAGACCTAAAATAACTGCTACAACACTAGCAAATAATGCAGCTTGAAATAATGCAAGGCTTGAATTTGCTTCGCCTAAGGTTGTTCTTATCGCATAAAAGCTTAAATAATTTTCTTCAATCTTACTTAAAATATCAGCTTTATCAGGATCATCAATAATAGCATTTAAACCACTAAAATAAAAACTTGTTAAAGCTGTAATAATAAGAGTTAGAATAGGAATTAAAGCATCGCTAATTTTGTGCTCTATTCCTTCACGAGGTTTAAGCTCACGCTCTAACTCAGCTCCAACATCAAGTGCAGCTTCGCTTACTATTCCTGCACGAGCATTCTTTTCAGCAATATACATTGAACCAAATTCTCTTTGCTGAACAGCAGTTAAAACCACGAAAATTAGCATGAAAATATTATAAAATCTATAAGGAATTGTCTGCATAAATACGCCAAAAGCATTTACATCATTAATTCCAACTAAAGTATAAGCAGTCTTAATAAGCCCTACTTCAATACCTATCCAAGTAGAAATTATAGCAATTCCTGCAACAGGTGCAGCTGTGCTATCTAGTATGAAGCTTAGCTTTTCACGAGAGATTTTAAACTTATCAGCAATTGGTCTCATAATAGGACCAACGGTTAAACTATTTGCATAATCATCAAAGAATATACATAAGCCTATTAACCAAGTGCTAACTTGAGCTGAAACAGGACCTTTTACAAAGCGAGTAAGTGCAAGTGCTACTGCATTAATTCCACCCATTTTAGTAATTAATGCAACCACACCACCTATACAAAATACTTGTAAGATTACTCCTGCATCATCGCTATCTATCATAGCATCAAGCAAATGCTTTACTATGTTTGAAAACGATGCTAAAAATAGATTTACCCAATCCATAAAAGATGGATTATTATAAGTAAATGTATAAGTATCATTTACAACATTTGCTGTGTAAAAATTAGCAAAAGCTAGAAGAAAAGTTCCTGTAAAAACACCTATGAATAAAGACAAAATTACTTCACGAGTAATAAAGGCTAAAATAATTGCCATTAAAGGCGGTAAAAGTGTCAAAACGCCATACAAGTGCATATTGCTAACACTTGTATCAGCAGCATTTAAAAACACTGAAAACAATATTAAAAACAAAAATCTCATTTTAAATTCCTAATTCAAATTCTACATTCTTTTTGATACTAAACAAGCCGTAATAAATGCAACAAAAGCAACAAGAATTATATAAACTCCGCCACCTATTTGATATAAAAATGGTGGGTTTTCACTAATTGCAACCTTGTTTAAAAATGGCAATAAAATAGGCGTAATAAAACCTGCAATAGCATAAGCTAAGTTATAGCTAAAGCTAATTCCACTATAACGAATTTTTGCAGGGAAAATCTCAACCATAATTAAAGGTGTAAAGTTCATAATACCAGCACTAAGAGTTGCTAATAAATAAAATAATATTAAAAGTGTTAAATCCTTTGCAATGTAAAGCTCATAAAAATACAATGCTCCAAACACTCCCCAAAGTATTGCAAATATCTTACATATTCTACTAATGCCAAATTTATCGCTTAGATATCCAGTAAGAACACAACCAATCATCATAGCAAATATACCTGCCATTTGAATACGAGTATTATCAACAGGCTCTACATTCATAATAGCTTTTACGAAATTTGGAGCAATTAATAAAAACACAACAACACAAGCAGTTAAAACCCAAGTAACTAAAATAGAAATAAATATTCCAAATCTATGATTTTCTATAACATCTTTAATAGGAAGTTTTACTAAAGAATCACTTTTTTGCATTTCTTTAAACACAGGAGTTTCATTTAAATAGCGTCTAAGATATAGTGAAATTATTCCAAAAATACCACCTAAAGCAAATGGAACTCTCCATCCCCAGTCTTTTAGCTCTTCAGTAGTAAAATTAAGTTGCATAATAAGTGCAACCAAACAACCAAGTAAGATTCCACCAACAACGCTTGAAGTTAGTAAGCCTATAAATAAGCCCTTTTTGTTATCTTCGCTATGCTCTCTTACGAATACCCAAGCACCTGGTAATTCTCCACCTATTGCCATTCCTTGAAATATTCTTACTAATAATAACGCTATTGGCGCACCATATCCTATCGTCTCATAAGTAGGAATAACTGCAAGTGCAAAAGTAGGAATTACCATTAGTAAAATACTTAGCATAAACATATTTTTTCTACCGAACTTATCTCCAAAGTGAGCCATTACAACCCCGCCTAAAGGTCTTGCTAAATATGCAGCTGCAAATGCTCCATAAGTGTTTAGCTCTTGCCAAAAAGGGCTAAGTGTAGATGGAAAGAAATGATGCGAAAAATAACTCGCAAAAAATACAAAAATAATAAAGTCATAAAACTCTAAAGTCCCACCAAGTGAGCTTAGGGCTAGAGTTTTTACTTGTTCTTTACTTAAACGCTTGTTCATAATTCTCCTTTTTCATAATTTAATTTTTCTCTATTATTTGCTAATTCTTCATAAGCTTCATTTATAAATTTATTGATTTGATAATCAAAAGAAACCGTATGAGATAAGCCAAAAACAACTTGAACTTTAGCTCCTTTTACACCAAAACGATTTCTCATAGCATCTTGCTTGATTTCTTCAATATAGTTTCTTACAACAACCTCATCTTCATTTGCAATAAATACTAAAAACTCATTACCGCTCCATCTAGCGATATATTTTTCATAGTTTTCACTATGTTTTCTAAGAATATATGCAAATTCTTTCAAAACTTCGTTTCCAAGCTCTGTTGTAAATTCTTCATTTATTTTTCTTAGGTTGCTAATTTCTATAATTATAGTGCTTGCTTGAGTTATAACATCTTCATTAGAATTATGATCTAATTTTGCGTTCATTATTTCTAAGAAAGAATATTTATGATATGTATCTGTTAAAGTATCAAAGCTTGTTAGTCTTTTTAAATGTGATTTTCTATTTTCATCATTTACATATCTAATAACCCTTCCAAGTTCCATAATAACTTGAGAGTAAAAAATAGAACTAATAGTAAAAATAACATTAATTATATAAATAATAACTTGTCCATCTTGATAATTACTCTTAGTGCTTAAAAAATAAATAGTTAAATAAATTATAAAATAAGCTAAAGGAAATAAATATATTGCAGGACTATATTTTCTAAGATTTAGATAAAAAAACGATGCAACCAAAAGTATATATAAATCAAATCCCCAACCCCAACCTACTTTATAAGATATATAAGCAGTAGTTGCAATAATTTCTATTTGAAATAAATACCAAGCAAAATGCCTAATTTTTATAAAATCAACTCTTGTTATTTTTTTAAACAAATACGCCCTAAAAGAACGCTTTTTGTTTAATAGTTTTTTATAATTATTAAAAAAATAATTTTTTTGATTAAAGCTTTTTTGAAAACCTCTTCCTATAAAAACAGAAATTATAAAGCCTAAATAAAATATAGAAGCAGCAAAACACCAATAAAAACAATCTAAATAATCATAATAAGAAAATACAACTCCGCTTACAAATCTAGCTAAAAATATAAAAACACTATTTACTACAATTAAAATCTCGTATTTTACCACTATAACGCCTTTTGATTTTGCTCGCCTATGCCGCTTTTATATAAGATATATTCTTTACCCATTGTTCTAGTTTCGTATTTTAATTTAATTACTTCATTGATTTTTTCTAATAATATTTTAGGGCGTTTATTTGTATTTAAATGCTTATAGTATTTCGCAACTATTTTTAAATATACATCAAAGCTATCTTTTTTTCTTCTTACCATATTATCAAAATCTTTGCTAATTGATTCAAGTGTAAAATAAAAACTATTGCTTTCTTCTTCGCCAATTAAAATAATAGAGTTTAAATCCCATTTAATTAGCATTGTTGTGCTAGGCTTTTTGTTTTTATCAAACTCTGGGTAATACACCCTTAATAAACTAAGTAATTCATTCATTAGTTTGTTTTGATAATAGTAGTCCATTTTAAAATATGCACTTTTATCTTTTTGTGTAAAAGACATTTCAAATATGCAAACATTGATATTATCATATTGTGCTAATTGTCTTTGTAAAATTTCTTGAGTGAAATCTTTTTTTTCTATTACATTATACTTATTGTCTTCTTGTGTTTTTGCTTTTATTTTATTTTGATTATTTGATAATTTTTCTATATCTTCAATTGATTTTAATCCAACAACATTTGCTGCAAAAACAATGCCAAAAAACACAACAACAACTGACATACCAAAAAGCATATTATTAAAAAGGTTTTCTTTAACTTCGTTATGCCATACTAAGCTATCAAGTAAAACAAGCGTTATAAAAGCAGCTAATAAAATAACATAAATTATATTTGCAACTATAATTCTTTTTTTACTATCATCAATAAAAATTATGTAAATTAAAGTGGCTAATAGCAATAAATACAATTGCGAACCACCAGCTAAAGAATATAAATAAATATTACAAATAATAGCAATAAGAATAGTTAGGCTTCCACCTAAAAAACTATACCAATCAAGATACCTTGCTATTGATTTTTTCTTCCTATTTAGTAGCAATAAATAAAATAATAGCGTGCATATTATATAAAGCGAAGATATAAAAAACTCCTTAGCAAATAGCATAGCAACACCTAAAAAGCCAAAAACTATGATAATAGTTAATATCAAAATAACATATATTCTTTTTAGAGTAATATTTCTATTTTTTATATCTTCATAAGTTTCGTAAAGTTCTTGTATAAATTCTACTTTTTGATTGTCGTTTTGCATCATTCCTCATCAAAACTATAATCGTCATCATCATACATATCTTCATCATAGATATTGTATTCATCAAGACTGCTTAATTCATCTTCATCAAATTCATCATCAAAGTCGCTAAACTCGTCTTCATCATCTAAGAATTCTTCATCAAAATCATCATATTCACTAAAGCCGTCTAATTCGTCTTCGTCAAAAAATTCTTCATCATCATAAGCCATTTGGATATCCTTAAATAAGTTCAAAAACTGCTAATATACCATTTTATTTATATTATTTGTTAAAATCCATAGAAAAATAAAGGAAAAAAATGCAACTTACTCACATAAACGAACAAAATAATCCAACAATGGTAGATGTAAGTGATAAAAATATCACAAAAAGAAGAGCTTTAGCAAGTGGTAAAATCACAATGAACGAAGAAGCATTTAATGCCGTTTTAAACGGAAATGCTAAAAAAGGTGCTGTGATAAATACTGCAATTGTAGCAGCGGTTCTAGCAGCAAAACAAACATCAAATTTAATCCCTATGTGTCATCCACTGCCTATTAGCAAGGTTGATGTTGATATAACTCCCGTTGATAACGAATTTGCTTTTAAAGTAAGCGTTGTGGTTGTTACTGAAGGAAAAACTGGTGTTGAAATGGAAGCTCTAAATGCTGTTAGCGTTGGCTTATTAACTATTTATGATATGGTTAAGGCTATTGATAAAACAATGGTTATTGATGATATAAAATTACTTGAAAAAGACGGAGGCAAAAGTGGTCAATTTAGAAGAAATTAAAGCTGATTTAAAGATTGAATATCCTTGCAATTGGAGTTATAAAGTAATCTTAGATAAAGATAAGGATATAAACGAATTAGTTAAAGAATTAAAAATAGAAAATGCAAAAATAGAGAATTCAAAATCAACCGATAATTATAAAAGCTATAACATAAGCTTAGAAGTGCCTAATGAAGCTTATAGGCTTGAGTTATTTTCTATGCTAAAAAAACATTCTAAATTTGTTTTATAAGGATAATTATGAAAAACATACTATTTAATGAAATTAAAGAAAAGGCAAAATCAGAGTTTTTAAAATCAAATGATGAAGAGCTAATCTCTAAATTATATAAGCAATACTGCAATGAATTAGAGCAATTACAAGCACTCAGTAATGAAAATAAAAACATAGTTTTAAAAGCACTTTTAAGAGCAAAAATGTCTATAAAAGAGCAAGAAATCTATAATCTTACAAATGAATTAGAAAACATTAGAAAAGCTATAAAGCAAAAAGAAAACGAGCTTTATGATATAGCAAAATCAAGTTTTAACGAGCTTAGCAAATTAGATTTAAACGATATTCAAAAAGAATACCTTGAAGAATTAATGCTAAATGAAGCAAATTCATTGCAAATACTTTATGAAACAGCTCAAAATGCTTTCATTAATGTGCTTGAAAATAGCGTTATGATAGAAGAAAGATGCTTTTTAATAAGTAATTTTATGTTAATTAATGTTCTTGAGTATGCTAAATTTAATAAAGATAAGATTATAAATGCTGCTGAACTTATTTTAAAAGCCGCAATTGAACTTGCAAATGAATGGCAAAGCTATGCTGAAGAGCTTTTAACTGGAGTTTTAAACGGGCTTTTAGAAGGAATTTTTGCGATACTTGAAAGACTTAAAAAAGACTTAGAAGTAAGCCTAAGCGATAATGAGCTTGATAATATGAAATTATCATTACTTAGCCTTGAGCGTGATTTTATTGCAATGATTAAGCAAAATCTTAATAATGATGCTTCAGGCAAGGCATTAGAAAATATTTTAAACAATAAGCTAGATAATAACTTCGCAAAATTTGCAAGATTAGTAAGAGAAAATAAGCAATTACTAAATATAAAACTAATCAAATTCCAAAACTCAGAACTAAATGAAAAAATCAAAAAAGAGCTAAATACTTTAGAAAAAGATGTGAAAAAAGCTTATAATGATTTTGATGCGAAAAAATTAGCAAAAAATCTAATGTCAAAATTTAGACAAAATAAAAACTAAAGAATTTGAAATAGGAAATTCCTATTTCAAATTCTGATTAAAAAACATTAGTCTTAAAGGTATTTATAAGTTCTTATCTTTTATAGAATTCACGAAGCATTCTATCAGCGCTTACTTCTAATTCTTTATCATCATCAATTACAAAAGAATCTTTTAAATCAATAGTTTTATCAGTATTTACATAAAAACTAATTTTATAAGTTCTTGATTTTACTTCCACAGGAGTTTCAAATAAAACAATTTCTTCTCCTTCTGCATTATAATACGCAAATGCTTTTAAAAGATTTTCTAAATTATAAGCAGTATATTTAGGAGCACAATTAAAATTATTGATTTCATCACTTATTGTTTTTTCACATTTTAAGTAAGAAAATGCAACACCTTTAGTTCTTTTGGTTAATTCGCAATGTTTTTTCGTAAGTTCTAAAATCCCTTGAAGATCTGGAAGTTCTAAATCACTCTTACATTTATTTTGTAAATTCTTTTTGATAGTTTCATATTCTTTAGCAATTGCAGATTGATTAGATGCTTTTTTACTCTCAAAAGCTTCTTGCTTTTCTTTAAATTCATTCTTTAAAATCTCTTTTTTAATTTCGCAAGTTGCAGTTACTATATTTTGACCGCCTTTACTAGTATCTTTCCATTTTACGCTCTTACAATCATTAAAATTATCAATTGCAGTTCCTATTGTCATAGTTTTATTAAAATTTAAAGTAGCGTTTTTTACAATATCTGTATTGCTATCGCCACAACCAATTAAAGCCAAACAAGCAAGTGAAAAATAAAATTTTTTCATATCTATCCTTTTAGTTTAATAATATTTTTCAAGATACTACTTAAAAAGAATTAATAATTTTAATTTTATTTATTTATTGTTTAAAAAAGACCTTTGATTTATCCACAAGTAAGCTTTAAAATTTTTGACTTAAAAGCATTTACATCGGCTAAATCATGAGTTACCATAATACAAGCGATATTTAATTTACTTATATAATCAAGCACAAAGCTTCTAATTGAAGAGCGAAGATTAGCATCTAATGCGCAAAAAGGCTCATCTAAAAGCAATAATTTTGGCTTTTGAGCTATACATCTTGCAAGAGCAACGCGTTGTTGCTGACCACCACTTAAAGTTTTTGGATAAGCATTTGCTAGGTTGCTAATTTCAAGTGAGTTTAAAATATCCATAGCGATTTCTTTTTTATCGCCATCTTTTATACCAAATGTTACATTTTCTATTACTTTTAAATGTGGAAAGAGTGCGTAATCTTGAAATAAAAAACCTATATTTCTTTTATATGCAGGAAGTTTAGAAATATTTACACCATCTAAAATAATTTCGCCTTGTTTTAATTCTATAAAACCTGCAATTAATTTTAAAATAGTGCTTTTTCCACTTCCACTTTGACCTAAAATACTTAGCCTTTCTGATTGTTCTAAACTAAAGCTAAGATTAGAAAATAAAGGCTCTTTATATCCAAATGTAACATTTTTAAATTCTAAATAACTCATTTTCTTTCCTTAATAAAATTAAAAATAACTAATAATATAAAGCAAGTAATAATTACAACAAGTGCAGGAGCACTAACCATAGCAAGCTGCTCATCACTTGCGTATCTATCCATTTCAAACGAAAGGGTTTTAAAATCACTCGTAGCAAGCAAGCTAGCAAGTGGTAATTCTTTTATAACTTCTATAAAAATTAATATAAATGAGCTAAGAAAACTTGGAATTATTAGCATAAACTCAATTTTAAAAAAGCCTATTAATTGATTTTTACTAAGGCTTTGCCTTGCATAAATAATTGAGCTTGATAGTTTATTAAATCCTGCATCAAGTCCATTAAACCCAAGTGAAAGAAATCTTACCACATAAGCAAAGATTAAAACCACAGGGCTAAGTGTTAAAAATAAAGTCTTATTAATTCCAAAAAACTCGTAAATAGGTGCATTTAACCTATCAAAAGATATAAATAAAGTAAGCATACAAATAGCAATAACCGAACCAGGAATGCTATAACCCATATTTGCTAAAGAACTTATTGCAAGTTTATTAACGCCACTTTTAAAGCGTTGATTATATGCTAAAAACATAGCTACAAATAATATAATTAAGCTAGAAATCGTGCTTAAGAAAAAGCTATTTTTGCTAAGCGTAAATAAAGCTGAGTAATCAACATCAAAATAACTTCTCTTAAACCAAATCAAAATATGAATAATAGGAAGTAAAAAACAAATAAAAAACACTAATGAAAATAAACTTATGATAATAAAACTAGCTTTTTTACTAAGTTTTGCCCTTGTGATAGGATATTCTTTAGAGCTTATTTCATAAGGCTTTCTAAAAATCTTTTCAACAAAAAGAATAAAAAATACAATTAATAATAAAATCACAGCTAATTTAATAGCAGCATTTAAATCACTATACCCAATCCAAGCTTTATAAATGCCAGTGCTAAACACATGAAGTCCGTAATAATTAGGCGCTCCATAAGCATTAAGGCTTTCCATAGCACAAAGACTTGCACCTGCTACAATTACAGGGCGGCTTAGTGGCAAAATAATTTTAAAAAATATTTCCGTATCACTTTTACCAAGACTTTTTGCACTATTTATAATACTTGCTGAAAATCTTGCAAGAAAACCTCTAGCTAATATATAAACATAAGGAAAAAACGATATTGTAAATATAAAAATACACCCATAAATATTCATAATATCAAAGTGGATTTTAATATCAAAAGTATTTCTTAAAAATATATTAAACCACGAAAAATACGAGAAAAAATCAGCATAAACATAAGCAAACAAATAGCTAGGAATTGCGAATGGTAATACTAGCACAAAACGAAAAAACTTCCTAAATTTATACTCATAAAAACTTTCAAAATATGCTAAAAATACACCGATTATAGTTGAAAATAAAAGTGTAAAAAATAAAATAATCGCTGTATTTTTAAGATACTCTCCTAAGTAACTCTCAAACAACACAGCCGTATTTGGCTTTATCGGCTGTGTTATAAAAAACATTACATAAAAAATAGGAATAAGTATTATAAAAAGTAAAAAATAAGCAAAAAAATCGCTTAACTTTCTCACTTCCACATTGCCTTATCTGCTATTACTTGTGCTTCTTCAAGATTTTTTGCTATTTCGTTAAAATCAATTTCACTTGCTTTAAACTCGCCCCATGATTTTACAACATCAGCTGGACTTGCTTCACTATTTACTGGGAATTCAAAGTTTGTTTGAGCTAAAATCTCTTGAGCTTCTTTGCTTACTAAAAACTCCATTAAAGCTGTTGCTTCTTTTACATTCTTAGCGTATTTTGTAATTCCTGCACCACTTATATTAATATGTGTTCCGCCATCATTTTGATTTGGGAAGAATATTTTAAGATTTTTAAATACTTCCTGCTCAATTGGGTCTTTTGAAACTGACATTCTACCTAAATAATAGCTATTCATAATAGCAACTGCACCTGTGCCACTTACTATTGCTTTTGCTTGATCTCTATCGTTACCTTTTGGATCTCTTGCGAAGTTTGCTACTAATTTATTAGCCCAATCTTGAGTTTTATCGATTCCATCTTTTGCAATCATAAATGCGATTAAATGGCGATTGTATGATGATGTTGATGAGCGAGTTAAAACCTTGCCTTTAAACTTAGCATCAGCTAATGCTTCATAAGTGCTAAGCTCTTTTGCATCAATTTGTTTTGGGTCATACACAAATACTCTAGCTCTATAAGTTACACCTGCCCAAGTTTTATCCTTATCGCTAAATTTTGCAGGAACTTTTTCATCAACTAGCTTTGATGAATAAGGTTGTAATAAACCTTTTGATTTAGCTTTATATAAATCTCCAGCTCCAACTGTCATAAAAAGGTCTGCACTTGTGTCTTTACCTTCTTGTTCTAGTTTTGCAATTAGTGGGTCAATTTTATCTTGAACCAAATTTACCTTAATGCCTGTTTTTGCTGTAAATGCGTCAAATACGATTTTATCTGAATCATAATGTCTTGAAGTATAAACATTTACTACACCTTGTGCTAAAAGCACGCTACTTGCTAATATTGTTAAAGCTAACTTTTTCAATTTTTCTCCTTAAATAATATTCATAAGTTTTGAGATATTAGCAAGAAATTTATAACAATTATTATTTTTAGTATTAAATAATTTATAAAGATTTTATACTTTATTAGATATTATTAAAAATTATAAAAATATTTATTTAATTAAATAAATTTATATTGTTAAATTATTTATTATTTTATATTTTTTAAATGCTAATTCCGAATTCAAATTCTTTTGTTTAAATTAGAAATTTTTACTTGGAATTTGAAATAGGAATTTGAAGTAAGAAATTAGTATGTTTATTTTTGTAATTTACAAAGGTTTTTGCATAATTCTAATTTATAAAACTTAGAAAGTTCATTAATCTTAAAATGAATTAATAAAGTATAACGACCATCTGATAATTCACCCAAATTAACTTTAAATTTCTTTGTATTGTCATCAAAATCAACACTTAAAACCCTATCTTCATTCTTAGTATGTGGTCTTGTAAGCTTTGCTTTAGTGCTTATATCTTTTGCTTTTAGTTTTGATTTTTCTTTAATTTCTATCTCCACTACATTATCTACAAAAACCGCAGGGCGTTTAGTAATATCTAGTCTTGTCTTATCGCCAATTACTCTTAAAGCAAAATTGTTTAAAAACTCTTGCTCTCTTTCTTTAATTTCTGCGAAATTTTTCTCTACTTCTTGATATTTTAAAAAATAGCTCTCATCTTCATCAACAGGATAATCAAATGATAAATAAACCGTGTAAATACAAGCAATCATCATAAAAATAATTGAACCTACGATTAAATACGGCCAATATCTTCCTTCTTTTATCATTTTTTCTTAACCTTTCTTTTTATTAAAACAAATATAAAAATAATCACAAATATATAAAATAGCATTCTTAAAGTGTTAATAATATTGCTATTTAGATTGCTAAAACCATTTTCTAATTTAACATTTTTACTATCTGCAATTACATTGCAAAGTTCTGCAAAGCCATTTAATACTGAAGTATTTACTAAATCATTTCCTTTAGGCTGAGTAAGTATCGGTAAAATCGCACCTTGTGTAGGAAAAAATCCATATTTTAAATAATAATATTCAGTCACACTTCTAAAGTCTAAGCCCAAATCACTAATAACATCAAGCTTTTTATCTTTTAAACTCATTACTAAACAAGCATAATTTTTTTCATTTTTTACGCTTTCTTTAAGCTCTTTAAAAGACAAATCATTAGATATTAAAACACTTGCTTTAACGCCTGTTTTTTGTTCTAATTCATTACTTAAAATATTAATTTCATTTAATACATTTACGCTTAATGGCTCTTGTGAAAATAAATTCACAAGAACTAAAAGCATTATAATTGCTAATTTTTTCATCCTATACCTAAGTGATTAGGAGTTAAAACTGACCAAGCAGTGATAATAGCTAACGCAACCATACCTAAAACTATAATTGTTTCTAATAACTTGCTCATTTTGCGTCCTTTCTAAAATCTTCTAAACTTCTACTTTCACGCATTTTAGCATCTTCAATTTTTTCTAGTTTGTATGGATTTCTCATTTCTTTTTGTTGAACATTAATTCCCCAAATAGTAAGCCCAACAAGGATTGATAATAATAAAACGGTTGCTATTAACATCCCTGTAATTCCATGCAAACCAAATACATTTCTATTATGATTATCCATATTTTACTCCTTTGATAATGTGCTTACATAGCGTGAAAGTGCATCGATTTGCTCTTCACTTAGCATAGCTTTAAAGCTAGGCATTGCACCTATAACTTTTACACTAGCATCACTATCTGCAATTTTTCCACTAGCTAAAACCATCTTAATAAAATCAGGTTTTGTGTAAATATTTAATGCAGGTGCTACACCTTCCATTCCTTCGCCGTTATCTCCATGGCAACTTGCACAATTGTCTGCAAAAATATCTTTTCCAACTTCACCTTGCATACCATTTGCTACATAAGTTGCAACAGCTGTTGCATCATCACCCTCAACTAAACCAGCTGGCATTTCACCAAAGCCTAGTCCTGTTGAACCATTAGCTAATACATCTAATATACCTGCAACACTGCTCCATTTTGTTAAATCTTGAGCTTTGCCATTAATTCCTGTTGCTTGAACCCCATGACAAGGTGCGCAGTGTAAGAAGAATAAGTTTTTACCAACATTTAGCTTTGATTCATCATCTAAAGTTTGATATTTTTCTTTATATTTTGCATTATGAGCTGTAACTTCTTCATTGTATTCGCCTATTGATGAATATTTATTTAGCGGATATCCTGCTAGCATATACCATACTGCAAATACTAATAAAACAACAAACATAACAGCCCAACCGGTAGGAACAGGGTTTTTATACTCTCCTATTCCATCCCAACTATGCTCACTTAATTCACTTTCTTCTCTTTTGTTTTTCATTTGCTTAAATGCATTTAAGCTTACTATTAATACAGCCAAAACAATAATTGTTGCACCGACAATAGAAAGCAAGTTTACATTATCAGAAAGGTTAAACCACTTCATTACTTTCTCCTATTTTCTAATAAAGATGAATCTATATCATCATCTAATGCAAGTTTTGCATACTTTTCATAATCTCTTTCGCCGCTTCTTTGAGCTTTATATAAATGCGCTATGTAGGCATATAAAACTATTGTTAAAAATGCTACTAAGAAAAAATAAGCGTGTCCTTGATATTGCGCAATTTCAACTAAACTCATATTTTTTCCTTACTTTAAGCTATTTAAATAAGCAATTAATGCAACTATTTCTTTAATCTCACATTTACTATCAAGTGCATTTGCACGGCAAGGTTCAAACGCCTTTTTAACATTCTCATCACTCATCGCATCAACAATAGGAGTAGCTTGCTCTACCATCATTTTGCGTGATTCTTCATAGCTGCCTAATTTTGGATAACCAGCTTCATCATAAGGAACATTGAAAACTTTTTTAACAGTTAAAGCTTCTGCATAAGCAGTTTCTAAATCTGCATTTTTGTTAAATAAATGCGGATACTCAGGCATAATTGAGTTTGGAACAACTGAAACAGGTTCTTTCATGTGATTTTCATGCCAATCAGTAGTTCTATAATTACCAACTCTCATTAAATCAGGACCTGTTCTTTTTGAACCCCATAAAAATGGTCTATCGTAAGCATACTCACCTGATTTTGAATACGCACCATATCTATCAGTTTCTGCTTTAAATGGGCGAATTAATTGTGAGTGACAAGCGTTACAGCTTTCTTTAATATATACATGACGACCTGCAAGCTCTAATGCTGTATATGGCTTTCTATTTTCAATAGGTCTAGCGTTTGGACTAAATGCAGGTAAAATCTCAACTATACCAGCATAAGCGATTACAACAAATACAAATACCGCAAAAAAGAAAGGATTTTTTTCTAACCAACTAAACATATCTTACCTCCTTACGCTTGCATAGGACTTGCTGATTTTGGTTCAACTTCAATGCTTCTGCTTGAAGTAACTGACTTATAAATATTATAAGCAAACATGAAAAATCCTATTAAGTATAATAATCCACCGATAGCTCTTATAATAAAGTAAGGGTGTAATGCAACAACAGTATCAATAAATGAGTAAAGTAAAGCACCACCATCATCATAAGCTCTCCACATCATACCTTGAGTAATACCAGCTATCCACATTGAACTAAAGAATAAAACAATTCCTAAAGTTTGAATAGTAAATTGTAATTCCATAATTTTCTTTGAATAAATCTCTTTTTTGAATACTCTTGGAGTCATATGATAAATTGCAGCCATAGTCATAAATCCTACCCAACCTAGCGTTCCATCATGCACGTGTCCTGGAATCCAGTCTGTAAAGTGTGCTAAAGCGTTGATTGATTTAACTGATTGAATTGAACCTTCAAGTGTGCTAAACATATAGAATGTTGAAGCAAAAATCATAAACTTAATTAATGGGCTTTCTTTTACTTGGTGCCACTCACCTTTCATTGTAAGAAGAATATTTATAGCACTACCCCAGCTAGGAAGTATCAATACAACAGAGAAAATTGAACCCATTGTTTGCATCCAATCAGGAACAGTTGAATAAATTAGGTGGTGTCCGCCTGCCCATAAATATATAAACATTAATGACCAGAATGAAAATAATGATAATTTATAAGAAAATATCGGCTGACCGCTTTCTTTTGGTAAGAAATAATATATCTCAGCAATAATAGCAACAGTGAAAACAAATGCAACCGCATTGTGTCCAAACCACCATTGAACTAAAGCATCGTTACTTCCTGCATACATTGATACTGAGTGAATCCAACTTCCCATTCCTGTAACAAGTCTAGTTGGAACTTCCATATTGTTAAATAAATATAGCATTGCTACACCTAAAAACGCTGCAATGTAATACCAAACAGAAATATATAGGCTTTTCTCACGGCGAATTCCAATAAGTCCAAAAATACTCATTCCCCATAAAACCCAAATCACAACCACTGCAATATCAAATGGCCATTCAAGTTCTGAATATTCTTTAGATGTCGTAATACCAGCAAAAAGGCTAACAACAGCTAATAAAATAGTAATCATAAATATAATAAAATGAGCTTTACCTACGAACATCAAAAACTTTGATTCTCTCATAGATACCTTTAAAACTCTTTGACCTACATAATACCAAGTAGCCCAAATTCCACTAAGCATAAAACCATAAATCACACCATTAGTATGAAGTGGTCTTAGGCGTCCAAATGTAGAATATTCACCTGCTATATTATTTAGCTCAGGAAATGCTAATTGAAACGCTATTAAAGTTCCAATTCCCATACCGATTATGCCAAACAAAATACATGCGAACATAAACCACTTAGCTACGGTATAATCATAGCCAAGATTTTGCGATGGATTTGCCATAACTTCTCCTTAAATAAAAATTAAAATAATCTTCTAATTATAGTCTTAAAAAAAATAATTTAAGCTTAATTTGTAATAATTTTGAAATCTTTTTTATGAAATTCTAAAAAAATTCTATTATTTCTCTCGTGCAATCTAAAATCATTCAAACAATCTAGCTCATCTTTTACGAAAGAGCCTTTATATAAAATGAATTTTGTATTAGAGTTTGAAATATTATTACATAATGTAACAATCATCTCAGTTTTTGCAAAAGCCCTTGATGTAATTAAATCACATTTTAACTCATTTTCACATTCAACCTTAATCGGCTTAACAAAAACATTTTCTAAATTAAACTTAGCTTTCATTAAAGACAAAAAAGCAGCTTTTTTGTAATTTGGCTCATACAAATAAAACTCACAATCACGCTTTAAAAAAGCTAAAAATAAAGCAGGAAATCCAGCACCCGAGCCAATATCAGCAACTCTAATTCCTGATTTAAATTCCACGAAATTTAATATCTCTATACTATCAAATGCTGCTGCTTTAATATCTTTTAACCTTGTAATATTATGGGTTTTATTAAAAGTCTTAATTCCTATTTCAAATTCTTTTACGAATTCTAAAAACTCATTATTCATTTAACATATGTCCCATTTTGCATGATTTAACTTTTAAATACTGCTTATTGTAATCATTGCTTTTCATTATTAAAGGTATGCGTTTTACATCTTTACTAATCGCTTTTAGTTTTAAAGGATTGTTTGTAAGTAATTTTACGCTTTTAATCTTGTAATACTCAAGTATAAAATCAACTATTTTATAATCTCTTTCATCATCTTTAAAGCCTAATTGTAAATTTGCTTCTAAAGTATCTAGCCCACTATCTTGAAGATTATAAGCATTTACTTTATTAAATAGCCCTATCCCACGACCTTCTTGGCGAAGATAAATAACCATTCCGCCATTTTCTTCAATATATCTTAAAGATGCTTTTAACTGGTCTCTGCAATCACATTTAAGCGAGCCTAAAGCATCACCTGTAAGGCATTCAGAATGTATGCGAACATTAACCTCATCATTAATTTCACCTTTCATAATCACTAAATGCTCTTTATCATTTTCTTTAAAAGACTGGATAATAAAATTTCCAAATCTTGTAGGTAAATTTGCTTGTTTTGAAACTTCAACTTTCATCTAATAACTCTTTTTTGATTTAATTAGCTCTAATTATACAAAAAAAGGAGTTTAGTGTGCGTAAATTTAGAAGACTTAGAAAAAGCCCTATAATTAGGGATTTAGTAAAGGAAAACCAACTTAGCTTAAACGATTTGATTTACCCTTTATTTGTAGTAGATAAAAAAAATGCAAAAATTGAGATTAAATCAATGCCAGGAGTTTATCAACTAGGTTTTGATGAATTATTAGCAGAATGTAATGAGTGTTTAAAGCTTGGAATTAAGAGCATTTTATTATTTGGCGTATTAGATGAAAGTGCAAAAGATAGCTGTGGAAGCGATGCGATGAGTGATAATGGGCTAATTGCAAGAGCTATTAGAGCTATTAAAGAGCGTTTTGGTAATGAGCTTTATTTAATAGCAGATTTATGCTTTTGTGAATATACAGACCACGGACATTGCGGTGTATTAGATGAAGATGGATATTTAAACAACGAAATCACACTTAAAAACTCAGCAAAACAAGCTCTAGTAATGGCAAGAGCTGGAGTTGATATGATTGCACCTAGTGGAATGATGGATGGCATAATAAAAACTTTAAGAACTGCTTTAGATGAAAATGGCTTTGATACTTTACCGATAATGGCATATTCAACGAAATTTGCAAGTGCATACTATGGACCATTCCGTGATGTAGCTAACTCAGCTCCTAAAAAAGGCGATAGAAAAGCGTATCAAATGGATAGTGCAAACGGCAAAGAAGCTTTACATGAAAGCTTAGAAGATGAAAAACAAGGTGCTGATATATTAATGGTAAAACCTGCTTTAGCTTATTTAGATGTGGTTAAAGAGATTAGCCAAAACTCACTTCTTCCACTATGCGTTTATAATGTAAGCGGAGAGTATTCAATGCTTAAAAATGCTGGAATGCAAGGGCTTGTAGATTATCCAAAAATCTTAATGGAAACTATGATTAGCTTTAAAAGAGCTGGAGCAAAACTAATAATTACATATCATGCTAAAGAATTAGCCGAAATGTTAAGGGGTTAAAAATGGATTTTAGTGTATTAGCAAAATATCAAACAAGTGGCCCAAGATATACTTCATATCCAACGGCTATTGAGTTTGGCGAAAATTATAAATACGATGAGTATATAAAAGATTTAGAAAGTAATACCGATAAACCTTTATCGCTTTATTTTCACTTGCCGTTTTGTCGTTCGGCTTGTTATTTTTGTGGCTGTAATGTGATTTATACAGCAAATGAAGATAAAAAAGAAAGATATTTAGATTATATTTTAAGAGAACTTGATATTTTAAAAACTCATCTTAAAACCAAAAAAGCTATTCAAATGCACTTTGGCGGTGGAACGCCTACATTTTTTAGCGCAAGTCAGCTTGAAATATTGCTTAAAAAAATTAATGAAATATTTGAGTTTTTACCTGATAGTGAGCTTTCGTGCGAGATTGACCCTAGATTTTTAAATGTTGAGCAAATGAGTGTATTTGCAAAATACGGCATAAATAGAATTAGCTTTGGGGTGCAAGATTTTGATGCAAAAGTGCAAAAAGAAATCCATAGAATTCAGCCTTACGAAATTACAGAAAATGCTGTAAAACTTGCAAGAGCAAATGGAGTAAAGAGCATAAATACTGATTTAATTTATGGCTTACCTTATCAAGATTTAAACTCATTTAGCAAGACACTTGAGACAATTCTTAAAATAAATCCTGATAGATTAGCTGTGTTTAATTACGCTCATGTGCCTTGGATAAAAAAGAATATGAGAAAATTTGATGAAAGCACTATCCCAGAGGCTAAAACAAAGCTAGAAATCCTAAAACATACAGCAAAATTTTTAGGTGAAAATGGTTATAAAATGATAGGAATGGATCATTTCGCAAAGCCTGATGATGAATTATTTAAGGCTTTAGAAAACGGCACACTTCATAGGAATTTTCAAGGATATACTACAAAAGGTGGAGCTATTTTAGTTGGCGTTGGGCTTACAAGTATTGGAGAAGGGACTAACTATTACGCACAAAATTATAAAGATTTAAATGATTATGAAGCAGCTATTGATAATGGCAAACTACCATTTCATAGAGGAATTAAGCTAAATAATGATGATTTAATTAGAAAAGCTGTAATAATGAGCCTAATGGCTAATTTTAGCCTAGATATTAAGGCGATTGAAAAGGAATTTAAAATCGGATTTTGGGATTATTTTAAAGATGCAAAAGAACATTTAAAAACCTATGACGAGTTTTTACAAATTAGCGATGATGAAATAAAAGTGAATGAAACAGGCACATTATTAATCCGTAATATTTGCATGGGATTTGATGCTTATATGAAAAATAAAGGCGATAAGACCTTTTCAAAAACTTTATAAAGGTAAGTAAATGTATGAATTAGCAAAAAAAGTTATATTTAAGTTCGATCCTGAAGATATGCATAATCTAACGATTAAAGCACTTAAAACTCAGAGATTTTTAAAGGTAATTGATTATAAAAAAACTTATAAAAACCTTGAAAATGAATTGTTTGGAATGAAATTTAGCAATCCTATTGGGCTTGCAGCAGGATTTGATAAAAACGCTGAAGTAGTGTCGCCTTTAGCAAATCTTGGCTTTGGCTTCATTGAAGTTGGAGCGATTACTCCTAAGGCTCAAGCTGGAAATCCACGTCCTAGAATTGAGCGTTTGGTAGATGAGCAAAGCATTCGCAATGCAATGGGATTTAATAATGACGGAGTAGAAATTGCAAAGGCAAATCTAATGCGCGAGAACTTTTCAAAACTGCCTCCGATTTTTATAAACATAGGTAAAAACAAAGTTACGCCTAATGAAGAAGCGATAAATGATTATGAGATTTTAGTGCGTGAGCTAAAGCCTTATGCTGATGCTTTTGTAATTAATATAAGCTCACCTAATACTCCAAATCTAAGAGATTTACAAAATGCTGAGTTTATTGAAAATATTTTTAAAAGGCTTAATGCTATTAATGATGTGCCAAAATTTATAAAATTTGCTCCTGATATGGACTTTGGCTTAGCAACTGAACTAGCCTTAACAGCCTTGCAAAATAATGCCACAGGAGTGATTTTAAGCAATACAACGCAAGATTATTCACTAAGCAAAAAGAGTGATTTAACTAAGGTTGGGGGCTTAAGTGGTAAGGTGCTAGCCGAAAAATCTTTAAGTATGCTAAAAGCAATCGCTCCAAGCATTCATAAAAAAGGCGTGATAATTAGTAGTGGTGGGATATTTGATGGAAATGATGCGTATGAGCGTATAAAATGGGGTGCGAGTTTAGTTCAAGTTTATACAGCTATGATTTTTAATGGTCCAAGAGTTGCTAGAAATATCAATGATGAACTTACAAAATTACTACAAAACGACGGCTTAAGCTCGATAAACCAAGCAATCGGCGTAGAGCTTTAAGAATTTGAAATTCCTATTTCAAATTCTTGATTTTTAGCATGGCTATAACATAGACTAAGGCAAATGAGCATAAAAAAAGCATATATACAAATTCATAAAAAATACCACTCCTATCAAAACAAATTATATGAATATAAAAAGCTATAAAAGATATTAGAGTAATTGTTTTTGCAATTGTTCTAAAGCCTAATTTATAACGATTTAATAAATAAAATATATCAATATAAATAATAGGCATTATTAAAATAGCAATGTAATAAAATAGCGTTCTAACAATAAATGTATAATCCTTAAAGTCTTGATAAAATAGCTCTAAACAGAATGGAATAAGCATAAGTATTAATAAACACAAGCTAAAAAGAATTATTAAATTAGGCTTGCTAGTGCTTATTTTAAAATCAAATGTTAAAAAATACACTAAAGAATATTTAGGATTAGCTTCATTCAAATGCCTTTCTTTTATAAAAGCTATTAAAACAATCAAAATACTAAGTAAAACTAAAGCATAAAATGAATTAATTGCACAAAAAGATAAGAAAACAAGCAAAATTGTAATTAATAATTTTAAAGTCTTATTTTTTGTAATTGAATTAAGCCTTTGTATTACACAAGTTAAAAACACTATAAACATAGCGATTGTAAAGTTTTGATTTAAACTATTAAATATTATTTGATTATAAGCAAGTGCGACATCACGAAAATCCACACTAAAAATTGTAAAATTTGCTAATACTAAACGCACAAATCTTGAAAACTCTATCAAAAAATAAAACAAGCTAAAAGCTAAAATCGGAAAAACAAAAATCATAAAAATAAAAGAACACCTACTCATAGTAGCTCTTAAATCAAAATTAGCTACATTAATCAAGGCTTCTTTTATAAAATTCATCTTCGCTTACTTCTTTAATAATTCGTAAATATCTACACCTAAAACCTTGCTTATATTATACACATGCTCTAGGTTAAAATGCTTGCCGTTTTTGTTGTTTTCGCAATTTGAATAAAAGGCAATTGATTTTATTCCTATATTTAAGGCCAATTCTAGTCGGTTCTAATTCTTTTAACATTACTTGATACAAGCTTATAAAATCTTTCTATTTCTTCAGTATTTTTCATTCATTATCTTATATAAAAATTTAAAATCTAGCCTCAAATACACTAAATAGATTTATTATACTTTGTGATTTTGATTTAGCTTTTTAAAAGTCAAATTCCTATTTCAAATTCTTTTTTTCATTATAATCAGCAAAAAGGAGTTTTGATGAAAGAGATTTTAAAGACTTATATAGATAAAGATTATAAAGCATTTCATGAAAGGCTGGTTTTTACAAAATACGAGATTTTAGGAATTCGTTCTAATATTCTTAAAGATTATGCGAAAAATCTTCAAAAAGAAAATAAATTTGATGAGTTTTTTCAAAACTTTTTAAAAGATGAAAAATTTTATGAATACTTGCAAATCATAGCCTATGGGATAAACTATGAAAAAGATTACCAAAAAGCCTTAGATTATACGAAAAAATATCTTAATTTCGTAGATAATTGGGCGAATTGCGATACTTTAGTTCCTAAAAGCTTTAAAAATAAAGACCTAAAACCTTTAGCAAATGAGTTAATTAGCTCAAATCATATTTATAAAATCCGTTTTGGAATTTTATGCTTTATGAAATTTATTACCCCAAATGAAGGGCTAAAAATAGTTTTTGATATAAAAAGCGATGAATATTATATAAATATGGCTAGGGCTTGGTATTTTCAAGTGATGATGGTAAAGGATTTTAATCTTACATATAACTTTTTAAGCGCTAATAAACTAGATGCAACAACTCTTAAAATGACCTTGCAAAAATGTCGTGATAGCTTTAGGATAAGTAAAGAAAATAAAGAAAAATTGAAATTCCTAATTCAAATTCTTTAAAAATTTCTTAAAACGAATTCATCATTAAATATGCTTAAATCTATTAATTGCAAACTTTGTTTTAAGTTTGCAAGATTTTTATAATCTTGAAATTTTTGTAAATAATATTTGTTTTTATAGCCTGATTTTCTTAAAAACTCATGCATATTTAAAATATCGCTAACACTTAGCAAGTCATAATGCCAAGTAGTTCTTATTTCAAATTCCACACCACTATTATTAAGTAAATCTAAAGTTTGCTTAAACTCATCAAAATAATCAAGCCCTGTTAATTCATATAATTTTTCTTTAGGTGCTTTAAAATCAATAGCAAAATAATCAGCCAAATTATTATCTAAAATGCTCTTTATTACCTTAGGATTTGAGCCATTACTATCAATTTTGCACTTAAAATTAAGCTCTTTTGCAAGGCTTAAATATTTTAATAAATTAGGTGATTTCGTGCATTCTCCACCGCTAAAAACAACCCCATCAAGCAAAGAAATCCGACTTTTTAAAAAGTTTTTATATTCGCTAAAGCTAATATTTGCTTTAGTGCTTTTTATAATTTCTTCGTTATAGCAATATTTACACCTTAAATTACAACCTGATAGCCAAACTATGCAAGATAAATAATCCGGATAATCAATTATGCTAAATGGGGTTATATCATAAATCATTTTATCTCAAACATTTTTCTTTCTTTATGTTCGCCTTTTTTTCCTAGATTAAAGCTTTCTACGGGTCTGTGATAGCCCATCACTCTTGTATAAACCATACATTTTGTTCTTTTTTCATTATCTATTGTCTTCATCTTAACTCCTTTTCTATAATTTCTTCATCGCACTTAGGACAATACTCATGCTCACCTGCAATATATCCATGAATAGGACAAACGCTAAAAACAGGCGTAATTGTAAAATACGGCAAGCGATAATTACTTGCGATTTTTTTCACTAAATTTTTGCATACATTTTTGTTTTCTAATTTTTCTTTCATATAAAGATGAAACACCGTTCCACCTGTATAAGCACATTGTAATTCATCTTGCATATTTAAAGCAAAAAATGGATCATCTGTATAATTTACAGGCAATTGCGTGCTGTTTGTATAATAAATCTCTTCACCATTTCCTGCTTGAATAATGTCATTAAATCTTTTTTTATCTTCTTTAGCAAAACGATATGTAGTTCCTTCTGCTGGGGTTGCTTCAATATTGTATAAATTACCTGTTTGAGCTTGAAAATGCTTGATTTTTTCTCTTATATAATTTACTAATTTTAAGCAAAAGCTTTTGCCAAAATCTGAACTTATATCATAAGTATCATTTGTGTAATTTCTTAGCATTTCATTAGCACCATTTATTCCTATGGTAGAAAAATGATTATTAAAGCTTGGTAAATATCTCTTAGTATAAGGATAAAGCCCCCTATCATACATTTTTTTAATGAAAGCTCTTTTTAACTCAAGGCTATCACGTGCTAGTTCTAATAACTCATCTAAGCGTTTATAAAGCCCTATTTCATCGCCTTTATACAAATACCCTAGTCTAGCAAGATTTATAGTAACCACACCTATACTTCCTGTCATTTCTGCACTTCCAAAAAGTCCGCCACCACGCTTAAGCAATTCTCTTAAATCAAGTTGCAATCTACAACACATTGAACGAACTGCATTTGGTTTATAAGCGTTTTCATCTTCTATTTTATTGCCAAATTCGTCTAATTTATATTGAGAACCTATGAAATTTTGAAAATACGATGAACCCATTTTCGCAGTATTTTCAAAAATCGCATCAGCAACATCGCTATCAAAGTCAAAATTTTCAGTTAAATTAATAGTTGGGATAGGAAAGGTAAAAGGCTGATGTGTTCTATCTCCTTCGCTTAAAACTTCATAAAAAATCTTGACAATTCTTTGCATTTCTTCTTCAAAATCGCCGTAAGTAAGCTCAAGAAGTGAGTTTTTGCCACGCTCTTTTGCTAATTTAAGCAATTCTTCATCATTTACACCTTTAAAAAAATGGATATCATTTGAAGTTGGAAATTGATTTTTTAAATCATCAGGGCAAACAATATCAAGCGTAATATTTGTAAATGGACTTTGTCCCCAACGAGCAGGAACATTTAAGTTATAAACAAAACTTACTAAATCTCTTTTAATCTCTGCATCATTTAATTTATCTTTAAAAACATAAGGCGCAAGATAGGTATCAAAACTAGAAAACGCTTGAGCCCCTGCCCATTCGCTTTGTAATATTCCTAAGAAATTCGCCATTTGCCCTAAAGCTTCTTTAAAATGTCTAGGCGGCTTGCTTTCTACCCTACTTCTTACTCCATTAAAGCCTTCATTAAGCAATACCCTTAAGCTCCAACCAGCACAATATCCACTAAGGCAATCTAAATCATGAATATGAAAATCAGCATTCCTATGTGCTAAACCTATTTCATCATTATAAACATTATCAAGCCAGTAATTTGCAATAACTTTTCCTGCTGAATTATTTATAAGACCTGCGTGAGAATAGCCTGTGTTTGAGTTTGCTTGTATTCTCCAATCGCTTCTATCAATATATTCGCTAATAGTAGCCGAGCAGTTTATGTAAGTGCCGTAATCAAGACTTTTTTCACGGCGTAATTTTCTTGTGTGTCTATATAACATAAAGCTTTTTAAAACTTCAAATTCTCTAGCTTCAAATAAGGCTTTTTCAATTTTATCTTGAATGTTTTCTACGCTTAAAAGTTCATCTTTTTCACAATCTTTAATAAGTGCTAAAATTAAATCTTTTGAAGCTTCTTTGTTACAACTTGCGTAAGCTTTATTTATAGCTTGCTCTATTTTATATGCTTTAAAAACTTCCTTTAAACCATTTCTTTTTAGTATCATTTTGATTGTCCTTTTTGTAATGAATATTTTCATTTTAGGCTTTAAAGTTAAAGAAAAGTTGCTACTAAGTTAAGCAAAAATCAAAGTGAAACATTAAAGTAAGAAAAGCAAAAGTTTAATTTTTGTAACGATTTATTTCACCGAACTTTTGCTTATTTTGATAATTTTAATTTTAAGATAAAAAATTTTACTTTAATTATAAAAGTTTTTCTAATTCCTAATCTAAATTCTTTAAGAATTAAGAAATAAGAATTTTCTTTTTTATTTCGCATAAAATTTATGAAAAATTGCTGCAATTATCATTAATAAACTTCCTAAAGCAAAATTATAAAAATCAATATCAACCTTAAAAAATATCAAATTAACAAGTATTGCAACAGGAATAATCGCATTATTCATAAGTGCTAGCGTGCCACTATTTACTAAGGTTGCTCCTTTATTCCAGCAAAAATAACCTATACTTGAAGCTATTAATCCTAAATAAATCAAAGCTAAATATGAATTCAAATCACTTGGAATTTTGCTAAAATCTCCTAAAATCAAAAAGGCAATTAAGCTAACAATACAAGCACCTAAGAAAAAATATCCGAAGATTTCTTTATGAGATTTGATTTCGTATTTTTCGCATACTATTTTATAAAGACTTTGAGCAGCCCCAAAAACAATATTTGCAGCTTGAATTAACAAAAATCCTTTTAAAAAATCGCTACTTATTTCGCCTTGTTTGATTATAAAAGCTCCTAAAACACTTATGCTAATACTAATTAGATAAAAAGCTCTTAGTTTTTTAGAAAACAAATCATAAAACAAACTCACATAAAAAGGCGTAAAAATAGTAAAAAGTGCAACTTCACTAACACTTAAAAACCTAAAAGAATTGTAATAAAACAAATACATTAAGCCTATTTCTAAGCTACCTATTAATATTAAAAGCAGTTTTAATTTGTTAAAAATATTTCTATTTAAAAGTGGTAAAAATACCAAAAACGCTATAAAAACTCTAATAAAAATGGCAAAATAGCTATCCATTTTGCCACTTACAAAATATCCTATAATAGGAAAAGAAAAAGCCCATATAAATGTAGTAATCCATAAATAAAACAAATTATGCCGCCTTAAATCTAAGATATAAAAAGCCAAAAATAGCCGAGCAACAACTTGCACTTAGCACTGCTAATTTAGCACTATTAAAAATATCTGCATTTCCTTCAAATACCAAAGTATTTATAAAAAAACTCATTGTAAAACCTATTCCTGTTAAGATACTTGCTCCATATAAAATCTTTTTGCTAGATGGCAAGGTAGCTCCAAATTTATTTGCAAGCAAGCAAAATCCAAAAACACCTAATTGCTTACCTAAAAATAAGCCAAAAAATATTCCAAAAAATACACTATTTAAATTGCCTAAACTAAAATCAAGCAAAACTCCTGCATTAAATAATGCAAAAATAGGAAGTATTGCGTAATTTACATAAGGTGTTAAATCATGCATTATTTTTTCTAAAAACTCTTTATTATCTTTAGTTTTGAGTGGGATAAAAAAAGCACATAACATTCCTGCTAAAGTTGTATGAACTCCGCTTTCTAAAACGCACACCCAAATAAAAGCACCTGTAATTAAATAAAACATCTTATAAGTGCAATGAAAAAAATTGAGTAATAATAAAACAAAAACTCCAATAGACGCTAAAACCAATGATATATATAAAAGCTCATTTGTATAAAATATAGCAATTATAATAATTGCTGCAATATCATCAAAAATTGCAAGGCTTAATAAAAACACTCTAACGCTATTTGGAACATATTTTCTTAAAATTAGCAGTATAGCAACAGCAAAAGCAGTATCGGTTCCTGTTGGAATTGCAAAGCCACTTAATTTATAAGAATCATAAAAATTAAAAAGCATATAAATAATAGCAGGAACTAAAATACCGCCTATTGCACCTGCAACTGGTAAAATTCTTTTTTTATTAGTATCTAATTCTCCACATAAAATCTCTTTTTTAACTTCTAAACCAATCCAAAAGAAAAAAATAGCAATCAAACCATCATTAACCCATAAAAACAAAGGTTTGCTTAGCGAATAATCAAGAAAACTAACAGACGCTCTAGCATTTAAACTTGCATCATAAAACTCGCTAAAAGATGAGTTTTTTAAAACAATTGCCAAAAAAGTCATAAATAATAATAAAAAAGCCGGTAAAAGTTCTTTGTTTATAGCTTGTATTTTCATCATTCTCCTTTTAATAAATTAAATAAAACATTCATAAAATGCTTGATTTAAAACACAAAAAGGATATTTTTCATACTAATTAAAAAAAATTAATAAAAGTTTCTATTAATAAAAATTCTTAATTAAAAAATTAAAAAAATAAAGCGAATAATAAAAATCCTAATTCCTATTTCAAATTCTTTAAGAAATCTTTGGAATTTGAAATAGGAATTTAAAATATTAAAAATAATAAGCAAGTCCTAATTCATAGCTTTCATTGCTATGTTTAATTTTTTTATAATCAGTAAAAATCGCAAAATTTTTAAATATTTTTGAATGAGTTTTGATATTAAAAATATCTAAATTATTATTTTTATAAAAATTTTTTTGATATATAAAGCTTAATTTATTTGTTTTGTAAGATAACTGAAAAATAATTTTATTATTAAAATTAATGCCCTTTTTATAAAAATCAAAACCACTTAAAATTGATAATAAATAAAAATTATTAGAAAAAGTAAGCCCGCCTAAAGTTTCTAAATTAAAATAATTTTTATCCAAAACTTCATCATACGCTAGTTTTATCGTAAAGCTTGGTTTGTGATTTATGTAGTTAAAATCAGATAAACTTGCTAAATTTAATAAAGTAAAATTATCAAGTTTTAATCTCTTATTTAATTTAACTTTAGTATTAAAAAACTCAACTGCAATTCCTTTGTCAAAACCAAAATCATCTTCATAAATATCATGAATAGCTGCTCTTAGATTTAAAAAAATATTATTATTTTTATCATAAGAAATTGCAATTTTGCTTGGATAATTTGAATAAATTATGCTTGTTTTTTCAGGTATTTTTGGTAATTTATCAATATTTGCTTTTGATAAAAAACTTGATATTTTGTGGGTTGTGTTTTTATATTCTTCTAATGGTATTTCACTTTTACTTGCATAATAACTGCTTAATTCATTTGCTAAAGCTAGGGTTAAATAATCATTATTTGGCTCTTGTTTGTTTAAGGCTATTTCTTTTGCTTGTTTAATTTGCTTATACGAAAGATTATTTGCTTGAGTTAATATAGTATTTAATTTAGAAGCTCTGTAATGATAATTTGTTATTAGTTCTTTTTCATTCATTTTTTGAATAGTATTGCTAGGAATTATGGTATAAAAAAAGCTATCTCTTAAATTTAAATTAGGCTTTGCATTTTCTAAAAGCCATAAAATATTATATGAACAATTTTTATTCAAAAATAAATAAGTTGAAGTTGTATCTTTTATCTCCCATAAATGCAAAATTAATCTACGAATTTCATCTTCATTTAAAGCTAAATCATACTCATAAAGATCCCTATTTTCACTATCTTTGTAAGTTTTTAACATATCATAATATGGTTTTAAAGAATACTTACCAACATATCCACCAAATAAGCCTTTGTATGCAAAAGCGATAGCATTCTCACTTTTTTCATCAACATCAGCAGCCCAATTGATAGCATAAGAAATAAGCCTTGAGTTATAGTTAGAATTAATAAGTAAAAATGTATGTCCAAACATAGATGCAGGAGAATTTAAATAAGCTGCTGGATAAACAATACTTACTGATTTTGGATTTATGTATTCAAAAAAATTATTTAAATCAGAACAATTTAATTCTTGCGCTCTCTTAATATCTAAGTATTTTTCTAAAAATAAAGCCCTTAAAGGATATTTACATATAAAATGCAAATTATCATTGTCATTGCTAAATAAAATAGCTGAGTTTTCTTGATTTAATTTTATTTTCTTATTTAAATAATATTTTTTATCAATAAAATAATGAAACAAACTCTCGTAAAGCTCATTTTTTAAATCTTTATTTGAATAAAAAAAATCTTCATTAGTAATCTCACTTTGATTGTTTGAATAATGTAAAAGATTTTTCCATTCTTTATGTAAATATAATTTGTTTGTATCTATTGTATTTAAAAGTTTTAAAAAATATTCTTGAGAAATATTTAACTTCGAAAAATCATAAGATAGATTAAAATCTTGTGCTTTTATATAAATACAAAAGCACAAAAAAACTAATAGCTTTTTCAATTATAGAGCTGAAGCTTTGTCTAAAACTTCAGAGCCTACAACATTACTTGAATTATAAACTGCAAGATAATTAGCTCTTAAATTAGCTTTAAAGCTTTCTACATCGCTTACTTCTAATAATTCCGCTAAAGTATCTAAATGCTCGCCTGTTCCCAATGCAGCTTCATTTGATAAAGCATCAAGATTAGCATTTACAAAATTAATAGCTTTTTCATTATGAACTAATCTTGCTTCTTGGCAATTTAAAGTTCCTGTTGTAATACCGAAAGTTTGATTACCAAAAGTACTATTTGTAGTAGCTTGTAATGCATATAAAATAGCTGAATCAGGATTTTTAATGATTAATGTTCCTAAACCACATCCTGTTTGAGTATTTGCACCAGCAAATAAAGAAGTGCTAATAGCACCAACAACAAATAAAGAACCTAAAAGTTTCTTCATTTTATCTCCTTTTTAAACAAAAATTAAATGAATATTATAAAATTGTAAAATAAACAAAGATTAAAAGTGGTGCGCCCGAAGGAATTCGAATCCCTGACCTTTTGAACCGCAATCAAATGCTCTATCCAGCTGAGCTACGAGCGCATAAAATAAGTTGTTTGAAAAAGTGGCGGACAGAGAGGGATTTGAACCCTCGAGCCCCGATTAAGAGCTGCACCCTTAGCAGGGGTGTGGTTTCAGCCACTCACCCATCTGTCCTTGATAAGTAAAACGCATATTATATATTTTAAAAATTAGTTTTAGCTTAAATTATTCCAAAACTTGTAATTTTTCATCACATAAATTTTTCCATTCACCGCTTCTACATTCTTTTAAAGCTTCTTTTGCTTTCATAAATTCTTTTTGTTCTATTAAAATTCTTGCTTCTTGATATTTTGCATAGCTAAATTCATCATCACTAAGCTTTAATTTGTATAAATCAACTAAGATTTCTTTTGCTTCTTTTAAGCGATTTTTATTAATTAAAGCATCAATAGTAATAAACTCAATCTTAGGACTATATAAATTAACTCCTAAATAATTTTGTATATCAATAGCTTTCATTCCATAATTAATAGTTGAAATATCCAAATTATGATGCTTAAAGTATTCTAAAAACTCATCATACACCTCAACTAATCTTAAGCCTTTGCCATACTTTTCTAATTGCTTTAGGGCAAAAATAGCATCGTTGTATTTATTTTGTTTTAAAAGTGCTAAAGATAAATAATAATAAGCATCAAAATACTCATGATTTTTGATTTTAAATCTTTTATTTAAAATAGAATGAATTGTTTTTTCTACTTCTTTGTAATTTTGCTTAATATATAAAATCTTAGCTTGTTGTATTCTATAAAATACTAAATCTTCATTTTCAAATTTTAATGCAAAATCTAATGCTAAATCTTTTTCTTTCTTGCGATCTAAACATTCTAAATATTTTTTCTTGTTTATAATAAACTCATCACTTACAAAATGATAATTTTTAATATAATTTAAAACATCATCGCAATCATCGTTATTTAGAGCAATATTTAAAAGTTTTATTAAACTTTCTTTATATAGATTTATTAGCTCTTCATTCTCACTATCTTTAATTTTATCTTCTAATTTAAGTATTTTTTCATAATCTTGCTCTTTAAATAATAATTTTACTTCTTCATATAAAGCTCTTTTTGAAATATTATTATCATATTTAGCCATTAAAAAATTATAATATTCGTGTAATTTAAAGCTGTCTTTTTCTTCTTTTTCAAAATATAAACTATCAATAGTTTCATCAATTACATTCATATATTCGCCATTAGGGAATAATTTTTTATATTCATTTAAATACTCATCAGCTTTTTTGTAATCATTATTTTTTGCTAAAGATACTGCAAGATTTTTTAAAATTCTTTCATAATAATTATCTAATTTGCTTGAGTTTTTAAATAAAAATTCATATATCGGAGCACTTATGTCATACATTTTTTCTTTATAAAAATCATCAGCTAATGCTAAGGTTTTTTCCTTATCTTCTAATAAAAACTGCTCATTTGCATTAAATACCTTTAATACAAATTCTTTTGCTTCTTTTGCTTTATTGTGATTTATATTAATTTTTGCTAATGAAATAGCTGCCTTACTTGCAAGAACTGCATCATCTGAGCTAAATAATATATTATTATAAATTATAGTAGCAGCATCTCTTTTGCCGTGAGATAGTAAAAAGTCTGCGTAATTTAAACTTGCTAATTTTGTATAATAAGAGTTAGGATGTTCGTTATTTAATATATCAATGAAATATTCTGCATCACTTCTTTGCTCAAGTTTTAAATAAGTTTTTATCATCATTTGTAAAATTTCTGCGTAATTTTCATCGCTAGGAAATATTCTTATATAGTTTTTAGCACTTGTAATTATTTCTTCACTAAGGCTTGTATTCACATTTAACAAATTAAACATAGCCCTAATTCTATACAAATAAAACTCACTTATAAAAACACTATTTTTATATTTTTCTAAGGCTGTATTACATAAATCAAGCAATTCTTTATATTGTTTATTATCATAATATTTTTTAATACTTAAATACGCATTTATGTCGCTATTATCACTGATATTTACTGGATTTTGGTCTAAATCTAAACCTTCTATAAAAGGAGTTTTTAAATCAGGAAAAATTACATCAAAATCTAAACCATTAGGACTTAAATGACCTTGCGGATATTGATAAAACACAAAGGTATAATTTTTTGATTTATTTTTATTGCTTGAAAAAACTATATTATTCTCATAAAGCTTTTGCTCGCTATTTATTATAGATACATTAGTTTTTGGATAAATATATATGTCTAATTTATCTTTTCTATTTTGAAATTCTAATTTAAATAATGATAAATCTTGATTAGCTAATAATCTTGATTTACCCTTAACGCTACACTTAATATATTGTTTTAAATTCTCATCATGCAAATCATCGCATGTTATATCGGTATTATTTTTAATATGTAGAACTGAAATATCTTTATTAGCTTCTTTGCCTGTGTTTATAAATAATTCAAAAGAATACAAATAAACAAAAGAGCAAAGAAGTAATAATTTTTTCATCAGCTAATATAATCTAAACCTAAGCTTGCTACAAATGAAGCAATAACTGCTAAAACAAACGCTATTTTTTGTGCGTTATTAAAATATAAAAATCCTATTTCTTTATCAGCAAAAATAGCTTTTATAAATCTTAAATAAGCAAATAGCATAATAATTGAACTAACAGCCATACAAATAGCTGCATAAATATTTACATGAAGTGCAATATTAATAACTCCTACTTTAGCAAAGAATACTCCAAATGGTGGAAGCGCTGCTAAGTTAAGCAGTAAAATCACAATACAAATTCCAAGTAATGGATATTTTTTAAATACGCCTTGTAAATTATCATAAGAACTATCTTTAAATGCTCCTAAAAACATAAATAAAGCAATATTTACAAAAGCAAAAGTTAAGAAATAATATAAAAACATACTAGCTGATAAATCAACAAAAGCTAAAGTTGAATAAGCAAAAGATGAATGCGAAACAGAACTATATACAAGCATTAATTTAGCATTATCTTGCTTTAGCGACATAACACTAGCAAATAGCATAGAAATACAAGCAATGATTAAAACAATTTCACTTACATTAAAGAAATTATCAAAAGAACTAATAAATCTAAATGCAAATACCATCATTGCAATTTTTGGAACAATTGAAATAAAACCAGCTAAACTTGAATCAGCCTTTACATAAACATCTTTAAGCCACATATGAAGTGGAGCGATTGATAATTTAAATAAAATTGTAAGACCTACCATTACGAATGATAAAACACCTGCTGTGCTAACAACTTGTAATGTTCTTAATTCTAAACTTGCACTATCAAAGTAATACATAGCAGAACCCATAGCAAAAAATGCTGAGCCTAGCATTCCGTAATTAAAATATTTTAAAGCTCCATCTATTGCTTTTTTCTTAAATGCTATTAAGCTATAAAGAGCTAAAGATGAACCTTCAAGAGTTATAAACGCTACGATTAAATTATTTGTGCTAACCATAAAACTAAGGCATGAAATCATCATTAAAAATAATGCAAAAAACTCGCCTTCATCTGCTCTTTTGTTTGCAAGTAAGAAATAAATAGCCGATAAATAAATCAAAATACTTGAATATTTTGCTAAATCATCATATATAAACAAGCCAAAAAAACTTTGCATATAAGAATCAGTGCTTATTTTACAAACAAGAGCTAAGATAAGAGCTAAAATGCTAAGTCCTTTTAAAGCTTTTAAATCAAATTTATAAAATAAACTAGCTACTAGTATAAAACACGCAATAACTATTAATATAAGCTCTGATAAAATCAGTGATACATTTAAATCTAGTTGCATACAAACTCCTTATATAGCAAATTTAACATAATCTAAAATCATATTAGGATTTACTCCAAATACAATTATTATTATTGCTATAAATGTTAAAATCAATACTTGAAAAACGCAAGTGTTTATACTAACATTAGAATTACTTGTGCTTAAAAAGCTTTTTCTAAACATATTTAACATATAAATAGCACCTAAAATAACTACTAAAGTAGCAAATACACCAGCAATCTTGCTTGCTGCAAAAACACCATAAAGAACTAAAAACTCACCCGCAAAACTAATAGTTAAAGGTAGTGATATTGAAGAAAATAACAATACTCCAAATATAAAAGTCATATAAGGCATAGCTTTAGCAAGACCTTTTAATTCATCTAAATTATAAGTTCTATAATTATCTTTTATAATCTCAGCATAGAAAAACATTGCCCCACTTACAATAGCATGAGCTACCATATATAAAACAGAACCTGCTAAGGCAATAGGATGCATTACAAAAATACCTAAACAAATTATTCCTAAGTGTGAGATTGAACTCATTGCACTTAATTCTTTAAAGTTTTTTGCATTGCTTGCTAAAATAGCTGCATAAATTGCTGAAATTATACATAAAGAATAAATTATTCCACTAAGCTCACTAATACTAGCAGCAAATAAAGGAACACAAAATTTAATCATTCCAAACGGAGCCATTTTAAAACTTGCAAGCATTACTGAAACAAAATTAGGAGCTTTTGAATAAGTCTTAATCGCCCAACTATGGAAAGGAAAAATAGGAGCTTTTATAGCAAAAGCTAAGAAAAAGCTTAAGAATAATAAAGTGTTTTCTTTAGCACTTAAATTACTTGTAGAAAAATAACTCATATCAAAGTTTAAAATAGCATTATTCACTCTTGCATTATAAGCTAAATAAATCATAGCTACAAGCATAAAAATAGAACCTAAAAACGCAAATACAAAAAACGATCTTGCTAGTTTTGCTTCATTATTTTTAACCATTAAATATAAAAGTGGTAATAATGATGCTTCCCAAAATACATAAAATAATAAAGCATCATTTGCTAAAAACAATCCATTCATACAAGCGCTTAAAATCATAGCACTTATTAAAAAATCTCTTTTTTGATTTGAGAAAAAACACATAGATAAAAATAACATTAAATTAGCTACAAATGCTAAAGTAAATGCTATCTCATCTGCTTTTAAATTAATTCCGAAATTAAAAGCTTTAATAAGCGTATAATTAAAAATATGCAAATCTTCAACAATAACATAATAATTAAGGCATAAAATTATGAAAGAAAATAAAATTCCACTAACTTTAACAGCCTTATCATTTATAAAATAAGCACTTGCACCGAAAATCAAAGGTAAAAATATCAATAAACTAAGCATATATCACCACCATTGTTAAAAGTAAAAACACACAAAAAGCACCTATAAACACTATATGAAGAGTTAGGCTATTGTTTTTGTGTTCGCAACAAATAAGATTAATAATCTTCTTTGGACATTCAAAAATTAAAGCATACAATCCTTCTTCAAAACCTGTTAAAACTTTTGATAAACACTTATAAGGATTTATAAAAATAATCTCATAAAGTTTTGGTATATAGTATTCATTTTCTAAAAGCTTTTTATATTTGCAATTACAAGTTTCTTTAGAGCCGTTTTTATACACAAAAATTGCCAAAACAATACCAGCAATAGCAACTACTAAAGATACAGCTATTAATAAATAATTATGGTGTAATTTTTGCATAGGTATTCTTATAAAATCAAAAAATGAACTATCCCAAAAACCTGAAATAATAGCTAAAACTGCAAGTGGCAACATTGCAAACAATGCAATAGGTTTTGCTTCATGTGGATGAATATTATGATTTTGCGGAGCAAAAAATACCATCATAATTAGTCTAAAGCTATAAAACGCAGTTAAAAATGCAGTAAATAATAAAACAGCATAAATGCCATAATTATCACTTATAAATGCAAAGTCTAAGATTTTATCTTTTGAGAAAAATCCTGCAAATGGATAAATCCCACTTAAAGCTAAGCTTGCAAGTATCATTAAAACCGCAGTAATTTTCATAGGCTTATATAGTTTTCCCATTTTATAAATGTTTAATTCATCGTGCATTGCATGCATTATATTTCCTGCACCTAAGAATAATAAAGCCTTAAAGAATGCGTGAGTTACTAAGTGAAATAAAGCTACTTTATAAGCACCTAGACCACAAGCAACGAACATATAACCTAATTGCGAAAGAGTAGAGAATGCTACAATTCTTTTTAAATCTTTTGCAGCAATTGCCATTGAAGCAGCAAAAAGCGCTACAAAAGCACCCAAACAAGCTATAAAATAACTAACGCTTGGAACTAAAGAAAATAAATCATGAGAGCGAATTATTAAATAAACCCCAGCAGTAACCATTGTTGCAGCGTGAATTAATGCTGAAACTGGTGTTGGACCTGCCATTGCATTAGCAAGCCAAGTATGGAATGGAAACTGAGCTGATTTACCCATAGCACCTACAAATAATAAAGCTGCTATTAGAGTTAAAACATTTGGATTTAAAGTTTCGTGAAAATTTAAAATCCCAAAAACTTCCTTATAGCTTAAAGTTCCGAAATTAAAATATATTAAAAATATTCCTAAAAGCATTGCAAAATCGCTAATTCTATTCATAATGAAAGCTTCATTTGCTGCTAGTGAGAATTTTTCGTTTTGATACCAAAATCCGATTAATAACCAAGAGCATAAGCCAACGCCTTCCCAACCTACGAATAATAATAAGAAGTTATCACTCATAACAAGAATTAGCATACAAAATACGAATAATCCTAAAAATGCAAAAAACTTGTTAAATCCAGCGTCATGCTCCATATAATAAATACTATAAAAATGAACGCAAGTTGCAACTAAAGTAACAACACACATCATAGTAAGGCTAACAGAATCTATTAAAAGACCGAAATTAATTCCTAATAAGCCTATCCACTGACCTAAATTTAGATAAAAATTTACATTCATTAAATGATAAAGCGAAATTAAAGAATAAACAAAAGCAAGTAACATCAAATAAGAACAAAAATATCCTATTACCTTATTTTTAGGTGAAAAAGAATAAATCCCTGCAAAAATCGCACTTAATAGCGGTAAAAATAAAACATATAAAACACTCATTTGTAATCTCCAAAATCAAGACTCTTTGTTTGTCTATATTTAATCACACAAAAACTAAGTCCTATCGCAATCTCACAAGCAGCTATTGCCATTATAAATATCGCAAATACTTGCCCATCTAAGGCATTATGTAGCTTAGAAATTGATACAAAAGCAAGATTTGCAGCATTTAGCATAATTTCTGTTGATATAAAAAACATTATTAAATTTTGTCTTCTTAATACCCCAAATAAACCTACTAAAAACAAAATAAGTGATAATAATAAATAATTCATTGCTCATCCTTTATTTTCTTAGCAACTAAAACAATAGCAGCTACTATTACCATCAATAAAATCAATGCAACTATTTCAAATGCTAAAAGATATTTTGTAAATAAAATTATTCCTAAGCTACGAGTATTCTCAAGCTCTTCGCTTACTAATAAGGTTGACTTAGATGAATTAAATTTAAAACCTAAAGACATAATAACCATAAGAGCACTTGCTAAAATACTCAAAGTAAAAAAAGTCTTTTTATGTTTTAGATTTTCTTTTAATTCTTTACTTAAATCAAAAAACATCATAGCAAAACTATAAAGTCCTAAAACAGCTCCACTATAAACAATAATTTGTGCAGCACCTAAAAACTCAGCACCTAGTAAAAAATAATGAGCACTAAGCAAAACCATTCCACAAGCAAGAGAACTAAGAGAATATAAAATATTTTTAGAACTTACAGCTATAACAAAAAATCCCGTAACTAACGCGGCGAAAACATAAAACACAAATAACTCAAACATCTTTTGCCTCTTTATTAGTTTTTTCTTCGCTAGAATTTGAATTAGGAATTAAAGCTTCCCTTTCTTTCATTACATCATAATAATTAGGGGTTTGTTTAACAAACTCATCAGCATCAGCTCTTAAACTTCCACTTCCTTCAAATTCAACTTGATTAATCAAATCATCAATAGGAGTTAATATATCTTTTTTATGAGCAAAATACGCTCTTTGCTCTGCTGCATTTTCATATTCAACCCCATGAACAATAGCAAGCTCAGGGCAAACCTCAGCGCAAAATCCACAATAAATACAACGGCCAAGGTTAATAGAATAATTACTTACAAGCTTTCTTCCATCTTCGCCTAATTTTGTCTCCATTCTAATACAATTTGAAATACAAATTTTTTCGCATAATCCACAGCCTATGCAACGCTCGGTTTCGCTTTCTATAAATCTTTGTAATCTATGAACAGCACGATAGCGATTATCAAGCTTGATTTTTTCCATAGGATATTTAATAGTTGCTGTGTTACCCCTTTTAAAGGTTTCATTTATAATAAATGCTAAACCACTGATTAAGTCAGTATTTAAGCATCTTTTTACACTTCTTATAAATTTTTCATAAGGAGTTAAGATTAGTTTTCTTTTTTCATCTACTACATAATACTTTTTCATAAGCTCTCCTTATAATGCTAATAATGCAGTTATGATTAAATTAGCACCTGCAACAGGTAATAAAATCAAATAACTCATTCTCATAATCTGATCAGCTCTTAAATGTGGAAAAGTTCCCCTAGCCCAAAAATACCATGAAAACACAAAGCATATTTTTAAAATCATAGCAATTGCACCTGGTATAAAATAAAAATCATTATATCCACCAAGGAATAGTAATGAAATTAAAATTGAGCCTAAAATCATACTAGCATACTCACCTATAAAAAACATTCCCCAACGAAGACCACTATACTCAGTTCCATAACCAGCAACTAATTCAGGGTCGTTTTCTGCTAGACATAAAGGAGTTCTATTTGTTTCCATAAATACAGCTATTGTAAATAATATACAAGCTACAGGTTGCTTAAATACTAGCCATGATAAAATTCCACCTTCTTGATAAGCATTAATATCAACCAAACTCATAGAACCTGTTAATAATACAACAGCAAGTAATGAAAGACCACTAACACCTTCGTAAGAAATAATAGTTACTAAAGCTCTAGCACCACCAATTAAAGGATATTTACTTGAGCTTGCCATACCGCCTAAAAATATAGCATAAGCACAAAGCGAAGAACACCCAGCAATATATAAAACTGCAATATTTACATCAGCAATTATAGGCTTAATTGTATGTCCAAATAATGTAAATTCAGGAAAAATTGGCACAGCAGCAAAAGCCATAAAAGCACAGATTGCAGAAATTAACGGAGCAACCTTAAATACCTTGCTATTTGTCATATAAGGGATTAAATCTTCTTTAGTAAATAATTTAATCATATCTGGAACGATTTGTAAAACCCCAGCAGGTCCTACCATATCAGGTCCAAGTCTTCTATGAACATAAGCTAAAACTTTTCTTTCTAAATAAGTTGCAAAACCTGCTAATGAAGCAAAAATTGCAATTACTAAAAGACACTTAATTAGTGTAATTATTACAAAAAACATTGTTTCACTCATGGCTTATTTCCTTTATATTTAACGCATAATAACGTCTTGTTTTAAAGAATTTATAAGGATTTATCTTATCATCAAATGTAGGCAAGTATGCACCATTTTCAATATCTTTATCAAGAACTACCTTAATGATAATTTCATCTTTATCATCATAAATCTTCACCATAGAATTTTCTTTTACATTATGTTTTGCTAAATAATCTTTACTTGCATAAAGAGAGGCACATTCATTAAAAAAGCTTGATTTGTTTGTGTATTTTGATAGATTTCCAATAGGATTTGCAAGTATTACAACATCATCTTTATTGCACTCACAAGCTAATTGTTGATTTTGTGGGATTTGTAATTCCTGATTCAAATTCTTTACAAATTCGCAGGTATTTATTAAATAACCACGATGATTATTTCCTGCATTATCATAATAATTCGTTAAATCATCAAAAGCTATATTTAAAAATCCTTTATCTTTAGGTAATTGCTCTGTGTAATCAATTGTATATTTAGCATTTAAGCCTAATTCGTTTGCTAAATCATTTAAGAAATATCCTTTAAAGCTTAAAGCAGCATTTGTAGGAACTAATCTTGCATCATAATTTACAAAAGTTCCTTCTTGCTCTATCAAGCTTGAACTTGCTAAATTATTATGTTCATCATTTGAGAATGAAAAGTCTCCACGCTCATTATAACCCATAGTAAAACCATCACAAGCTTTGCTTAATTTGCATATTAAACTAACGCCTAAAGTATTAGTGCGAGGTGGTATTAGCATTACTTTAAAATCTGTTGATTTTTGAATATTTGCAAGTAAATACGCTAAATATTTTGCATTTTCGTGATAGAAATAATCATTTCCTACAATTAAAGTAAAATTAGATTTTTTTAACAATAAATCTTTTAATTTATCTTCATCAAAGCCTAATTCTTTTGCAAGGCTTGATTTTTTAATTGTTTGAGTTTGCTTTTCTTTAATTTCATTACCTTCAGCATCTTTTGATTTAATTTCTACTTCAATTTGTTCTTCATAAAAGGCTTCTTTTATATAGCCTAAATCTTGTGGTAAATCTTTTGCAAAATACTGCAAAATAAACTCAAGAACTTTTGCTTCTTTACCATAATCACAAGCTACATTTACGAAGTTTTTAGCAATTTTTGAAAGTTTAGTGTCTTTAATAGGATGAAAATAAAGCCCAGCACCCTTATTCATAACAATAGCATTATTTACTTTATATGATAAAGTAGGATTGTCATGTCTTAAAAAACTTCCTGCAATAACAATAAAATCAGATTTTTTTACATCTTCACTACTTGCATTATAAAAACTACCTGCAAAAGAACAAAATGTCTTTAAAAACTCTTGAAAACATAAAGCTTCATTATTTACTAAATTAAAGCCAAATTTAGCTCTTAATAATTCTAAAATATATGCTTCTTCGTTTGTTATATAGCTATTAAACTTAACATTTTTAATCTTATTTTCTTTAAATAATGAAACCAAACGATTAAATTCATTTTCATCTTTGCCCTTGCAATCACTTGTAATATCATAAGCAAATCTAGCTGCTTTATTTAAGGTTGTAAAATGAAAATCATTTGAAACTCTATAAATCATTTTAGAATTATCTTTAATGCTTTTTTGTTTTATATCATAATATAAAAGCTCGCAATCACTACTATGCGGATTGCTTGCAGGTATGCGAGTAAGTTCCCATGCGTTTGAGCGATATTGAAAGTTTTTGTTTATTAAAGCTCCAGTTGGACATACACTAACACACTCTCCACACTCTTGACATTCAAGGCTTTTGTCATTTTGTGGAGATATTAAAGATTTTTGAAATTTTGTCCATACTGCATAAGCGTCTTTACCCATAGTATCTTTAAAATCTTTATCGGGTGCATCACCACCACGAGCAGTGGTTTTTAATTCGTTATCACCGATTTTATCTTTACATACCGTAATACATCTTTCACATACTATACAAAGGCTTGGATCGTATTGTAATAAACCCCAATCTTTATGGCGTCTATCTATTTCTTTTATCCAGTGATTTTGTGTATCTACTTTAGCTCTTAGAGTAAAGTTTTGTAATTCACATTCTCCACTTTTATCACAAACACCGCATTGTAAAGGGTGATTTATACAATAAGTTTGCATGATTGCATTACGCTCATCCCATAGTTCTTGCGTATTGCTTAGAACTTGCATTCCATCTTTTACTTTAGTATTACATGCATAAGAGCGTTTGCCATCAACTTCAACCATACACATTCTACAAGCTAAAGTTGGACTACAATCGTTTAAATAGCAAATTGCAGGGATAAAGATATCATTAGCACGAGCAACTTGCAGTACATAATCGCCTTCATTTGCTATACATTCTTTACCATTGATATTAATTTTCATTGCTTACTCCTTTAACTACACAAGGACTAAAAGCGTAATTATTTTCTTTTTTACTTAATGCAAAAAGTCCTTTTAAGCTACTATCAATTTTTACTTGTTTTCTTAATACTTTGTTTTTAGTCTTTATATCTACTAAATCAAATTCTTTAATTCTTGCAAGAGCAGCAAATGCTGGACTTACAATAAGTTCATCATTTTCTAAACATTCATATAAAATTAAACCATTATTATCATCTAATTCTTCTAAACTAGAAGCCTTTAGCTCATAATCAAACATTAGCTCAATATTAAAATGTTTAGATAGTTTTTTTGCAAAATAATAAATATTTTTATCTTTATGATAGAGCAAATTACTATCTAATAATATTAAATTAGCATCTTTTAAAAACTCTAAAATCTCTCCTGCTTCTTCTTCTCCAAAGCAGCTTTCTGCACTAAGCTCTCCTATATCAAATTCATCTAAACCTGCCATAGTGCAAAGTAAAGCTAAAACATAGCATTCAGTTCCTAATTCGCATTTATAAAACTCTTGTCTTAAACGCTCATCAAAAAAACTGCCTATATTAATTATTTCATCGTTTTTAAAATTATTTAAGACTTCTTTGCTTGCATAATTTAAGAAGCTTAAAATTTTCATTTTGCTTCCTTTTTAATGACAATAGTCCAATCACATTGATTAAACTTAAGCGAATTCATCATTTTGCAATTATTGTTAGCTACAAACTCGTAAGCTTTATCAATATTTGAAAAATCTCCAATTTCAAATAATACAACTAAAACTTCGTTTTCTTTAGCATTATCTATATGATTTTTTAAATCTACGAATAAATCTTTACTTTTTCTAAGGTCAATTCTTCTCATCTATCAATCTCCCCTAAAACAATATTAGTTGAACCCATAATAGCAACAACATCTGCTACATAAGTTCCAACAAGTAATTCTTCATAAAAAGCACAATGCCAAAAACTAGGAGTTCTAGCCTTAAGACGATACGGTCTAGTTGAACCATCGCTTTTTATAAAATATCCAAGCTCACCTTTAGGGCTTTCGGTTGGAACATAAACATCTCCAACAGGTGGGCGAAGACCTTGAGTAACTAATACGAAATGCTGCATTAAAGAATAATTTTGAGTCATTAGCTGTTCTTTACTTGCACTTACAAATTCTTTATTATTACAAATTAATTCAGGAGAACTCTCTCTATACATAGGAACTAATTGTCTAAGTATTTTTACACTTTCACGAAATTCTTGCATATAACATTTATATCTTGCATAACTATCACCTTGATTTGCTACCGGCACACCAAATTGAACTTCATTATATAGCAAGTATGGCTCTTCTTTTCTAATATCCCATTCAACACCACTACCACGAAGCATAACTCCGCTACAGCCCCAATTTAACGCTTGTTCTTTTGTAACAATACCAACGCCTTCAGTTCTTAAACGCCAAATTCTATTATCATCAAGCAATGTTTCATAATCTTGCACATCTTTTAAAAATTTATCACAAAATCTTAAAAGTTCTTCAGTAAAGCCTTCTGGTAAATCAAGCATAGCTCCACCAATTCTCATAGAAGAATGCGTAAGTCTTGCTCCGCAATATTTTTCAACCAAATCCATTGCATACTCACGCTCTCTAAAGCAATATAAGAACATAGTCATAGCACCAATATCAAGTGCATGGGTAGCAAGCCATAATAAATGACTTATTATTCTATTGATTTCTAAAAGCATCATTCTAATAATTTGAGCACGTCTAGGAATCTCTAAACCACAAAGCTTTTCAACTGCAGCCACATAAGCATAGTTATTTGAACTTGCAGCTACATAGTCCATTCTATCAGTAGTTGGAATAAATTCTTGATATATCATATTTTCAGCCATTTTTTCCATACCACGATGCATGTAGCCTATCATAGGAACACACTTTACTACCTTTTCACCATCAAGCTCTAAAACTAATCTTAAGTTTCCATGTGAACTTGGGTGCTGTGGTCCTAGGTTTATAATCATTCTACCGTCTTCTTTAGTAAAGGCTATATTTTCATAATAAGGTTTTAATTTTGATGGTATTTGCATTATCTTCTTCCTTCTATGAATTTTGAATCAGCACGTTTTACTTTTTTAACAAACATAACGCCTTCATCTTCTTGATATTCTTGCTTATAAGCTATTGTTACAGGCTCAGCTCCTTTTGGAGTTTCGTGATAAATTCTTGAGAAATTATTAGTATCATCACAATCAACCCTGCCTGGATCACGATTTTCAGGGCCAACTACTTCACGATATTCCTTACCGAAGATTCTATCAATTTCATACCATTGTGCAAATTCATCACCTTGTAATGGATATGATTTTTTAAGCGGGTGGTTAAACCAGTCATCAGGCATTAATAATCTTTTTAAATTAGGATGATTAATAAAATTAATTCCTAACATATCATAAGCTTCGCGCTCTGACCAATTCAGTGCTTTATAAATAGAAATTCCACTTTCAATGGTTTCGTTTGTTTTGCAAGTTGTAACAATTCTAATTCTTTGTTTTTTAGCCATATTTAATAATAAATATTGAACTTCGTATGAATTATCTTTTGCTAAATAATCAGAACAAATTAGTTCGGTAAAAGATGTAAATCCTAAATCTTTAGCTAATCTTAAAGCTTTTAAATTATCTTCTTTATTTATAAAAAACACTGCAATATCTAATTCTACAAAAGAATTTGAAATAGGAATTATGTTTTGAAATTCATTGTATAAATATTCAAATTCACTACCTATTATTGCTGTTTTAGTAGTTTGTGGTGCATGATAAAATCTGTCTTTATAATAATCTTGTTTTTGTGCGTTTATCCTATCTTTATATTCTCTCATTATATCAACCTTTTTGCTGCTATTTTTTTACAAGCTTTTTCTTTTCTTATCTTTTTTTGAAGTATCATTAAAGCAAACTGAAAAGACTCAGGTCTAGGCGCACAACCAGGCACATAAATATCAACAGGAATAATTCTATCAACACCTTGCACCGTTGAATAAGTATTAAACATACCACCTGTATTAGCACAGCTACCTACTGATATAACCCATTTTGGATCGGGCATCATATCATATAATCTTCTTGTAAATTCGGCGTGTTTTTTACTAAGAGTTCCAGCTACTAACATTACATCACTATGTCTTGGGCTTGCCCTAAATATCGTTCCAAATCTATCAAAATCATATCTTGAATCTCCACCTGCCATCATTTCAATAGCACAACAGGCAAGTCCATATGTAAAAGCCCACAAAGAGTTACTTTGTCCCCAACCAACTAACTTATCAACAGAAGTTAAAGCTATTGGCATACCATTTGTATTTAGTTGATGCTCTGCCATTTTAAAGCTCCTTTCTTATAAGCATAAATAAATCCAATCAAAAGTAAAACAAAAAAGCAAACCATTTCAATCAATGCAAATAAGCCTAATTTTTTATACATTAAAGCCCAAGGATACATAAACACAACTTCTATATCAAACAAAATAAAAATTATTGCGAAAATAAAAAATTGTGAGTTTATTTTAACAGCTTGTTTTTGTGGTAATGGACCGCATTCATAAGGTCCTAAGCCTAATTTTTTTCTATTTTTTCTAGCTAAAGAATTACCTATTGTTTTAGCCAAAAAAACTAGTCCAAAAAATAAACCAGTAGCAATAACTAGCATTGCCAAAATACCAAAATATTGAATTTCTACACCCGAACTAGACATTTTGTTCCTTTCAAAAAATTGTTTTGGATTTACGAAAATAATTCATAAATGATAATAAAATAAACTTAATTATTTCTTGCTTTTGATTAAGTATTAAGGTATTAAAACTTTTTTAAGAAAAAATATTATATAATCCAAGCTTTTTAATAAATTTTTTGAAAGGATGAAACGTGCCTACCATAAATCAATTGGTTAGAAAAGAACGCAAAAAAGTGATTGTAAAGTCTAAATCACCAGCGTTAAAGGATTGCCCACAAAGACGTGGCGTATGTACAAGAGTTTATACTACAACTCCTAAAAAACCTAACTCAGCGTTAAGAAAAGTTGCAAAAGTTAGATTAACAACAGGATTTGAAGTTATTAGTTATATCGGTGGTGAAGGTCACAACCTACAAGAGCACAGCATTGTTTTAGTGCGTGGCGGAAGGGTTAAGGACTTACCAGGTGTTAAGTATCACATTGTTCGTGGTGCATTAGATACTGCAGGTGTTGCAAAAAGAACAGTTTCAAGATCAAAATACGGAACAAAAAGACCAAAGCCAGGTCAAGCAGCAGCTCCTACAAAAGGCAAAAAATAATAAAGAGTTTCGCAGATTCGCAGCTTAGATATGCGGCGTAATTTGAGTAAATTAAAAATTTTAAGTTGAAGAGGAAAAAATGAGAAGAAGAAGAGCACAAGTTAGAGAAGTTCTAGCTGATCCTATTTATGGTAGTAAGGTAATTACAAAATTTATTAATTCATTAATGTATGATGGTAAAAAATCTATTGCTACTGAAATTTTATATGGTGCGATTGATTTAATATCGTCAAAAAATAGCGAAGTTAAAGGCATTGATGTATTCAATGATGCTATTGAAAATGTTAAGCCTGTATTAGAAATTAAAGCTCGCCGTGTTGGTGGTGCAACTTATCAAGTTCCAGTTGAAGTTCGCCCAGTTCGCCAACAAGCTCTAGCAATTCGCTGGATTATCCTAAATGCTAGAAAAAGAAGTGAAAGAACTATGATTGAAAAATTAGCAGGTGAGTTAATGGATGCAGCAAATAGTAAAGGTGCGGCATTCAAGAAGAAAGAAGATACTTACAAAATGGCAGAAGCTAACAAAGCGTTTGCGCATTATAGATGGTAAGAAGGAGTTAATATGTCAAGACAAACTCCTTTATCACGCGTTAGAAATATCGGTATTGCTGCGCATATTGATGCTGGTAAAACTACAACATCTGAAAGAATTCTATTCTTCACGGGTATGAGCCACAAAATTGGTGAAACCCATGAAGGAACAGCAACAATGGACTGGATGGATCAGGAAAGAGAAAGAGGTATCACAATTACTTCTGCTGCTACAACTTGCTTTTGGAAAGATCACCAAATTAACCTAATTGACACCCCAGGCCACGTTGACTTCACTATTGAAGTTGAGCGTTCAATGCGTGTTCTTGATGGTGCTGTATCAGTGTTTTGTTCAGTTGGTGGTGTTCAACCACAAAGTGAGACTGTTTGGAGACAAGCAAATAAATATCATGTTCCAAGAATTGTATTCGTTAATAAAATGGATAGGGTTGGAGCAAACTTTTTCAATGTTGAATCACAAATTAAAAACCGCTTAAAAGCTAATCCAGTTCCAATTCAAATTCCAATCGGTGCTGAAGATACTTTCCGTGGTGTAGTTGATTTAGTAAAAATGGTTGCTTATGTTTGGGATGATGATAAAAAACCAACAGATTATAAAGAAATTGAAATTCCTGCTGAAGTAAAAGAACAAGCAGAAGAGTATAGAACAAAATTAGTTGAAGCAGTAGCAGAAACTAGTGAAGAGCTAATGGATAAATACTTAGGTGGAGAAGAGTTAAGTATTGAAGAATTACACGCAGGTATTAAAAAAGGTTGCCTTGATTTATCAATTATACCTATGTGTTGCGGAACTGCATTTAAAAACAAAGGTATTCAACCATTACTTGATGCAGTTGTAAAATACTTACCAGCACCTGATGAAGTTGCAGATATTCGTGGTCAATATGAAGATGGCACTGAAACAAGTGTTAAATCAACAGATGATGGCGAATTTGCTGGACTTGCATTCAAAATTATGACTGACCCATTCGTTGGACAACTTACTTTCGTTCGTGTTTATCGTGGTAAGCTTGAAAGCGGAAGCTATGCATACAACGCAACAAAAGATAAAAAAGAAAGAATTGGTCGTTTATTAAAAATGCACTCAAATAAGCGTGAAGAAATTAAAGAACTTTATGCTGGTGAAATCGGTGCTATCGTAGGTCTTAAAGATACATTAACAGGTGATACTCTATCAAGTGAAAAAGATAAGGTAATCCTAGAAAAAATGGATTTCCCTGATCCTGTTATTAGTGTTGCGGTTGAGCCAAAAACTAAAGCTGACCAAGAAAAAATGGGTATCGCACTTAACAAGCTTGCTCAAGAAGATCCAAGCTTTAGAGTATCAACTGATGAAGAAAGCGGACAAACAATTATTTCAGGTATGGGTGAATTACACCTTGAAATTATCGTAGATAGAATGCTACGCGAATTTAAAGTTGATGCTGAAGTAGGTAAGCCACAAGTTGCTTATCGTGAAACAATCCGCCAAACAGTTGAGCAAGAATACAAATACGCAAAACAATCAGGTGGTCGTGGTCAATATGGTCATGTATTCTTACGCCTAGAGCCACTAGAGCCAGGTAAAGGATATGAATTCGTTAATGATATCAAAGGTGGGGTTGTTCCAAAAGAATATATTCCTGCAGTTGATAAGGGTATTCAAGAAGCACTACAAAATGGTGTTTTAGCAGGATATCCAGTAGAAGATGTAAAGGTTACATTATTTGATGGTAGCTATCACGAAGTTGACTCAAGTGAGATGGCGTTTAAATTAGCTGCTTCAATGGGCTTTAAAGAAGGTGCTAGAAAAGCTGGTGCAGTAATTCTTGAGCCTATTATGAAAGTTGAAGTTGAAACTCCAGAAGACTACATGGGTGATGTTATCGGTGATTTAAATAAACGCCGTGGCCAAGTAAATAGTATGGATGAGCGTGGTGGAAATAAAATTATTGCAGCATTCTGCCCACTAGCTGAAATGTTTGGATATTCAACTGATCTAAGAAGCCAAACTCAAGGTCGTGCTACATACTCAATGGAATTTGACCATTATAGCGAAGTTCCAAGAAACGTTTCTGAAGAAATTATCAAAAAAAGAAATATGTAATATCAAGCTAGGGTTTTAACCCTAGCACTTTCAAATATAAAACTCCAAAAAAAGTCCTCATAGCTCAGCTGGATAGAGCGTAGAATTCCTAATTCTAAGGCCACAGGTTCAACTCCTGTTGGGGACACCACTTGCTAATTTTTCATATAATTATATATTGTTATAAAAACAGCATTTTAGCTCCTTGAATACGAAATTAAGCCTTTTTTAAAAAACTTTAAATTTTATATTCCTTGATAATTATTTATATATAATCCGTATCTTTTTAAGAATACTTTATTGGAGTGTTTGAGATTTTTACAAAAAATCACTTTAAACAATCATAAAAATAAATAAGCATCGATAAATAGGCAAATATAAACATTAAAACCTAAAAATAAAAATTAAGCGTTTATAATAATATTTACACGAGAACAAACATTCAAAGACCATTCGTTCATTCTTCACTAAATATCATTACTTTCAATATTTTATAACTTTAATTATATTTATTACTTTAAAGCACAAAATATAAGTATTTAAAAAATAAAATAATATATAAAAAATATTTTAAATAAATTTTAAAAGATAATTAATTTCATATAAAGAACTTATATTTTCAGTAGAATTTGAATTAGGAATTTAAACCCTTTTATCATATAAATTCTCACCATCTTTATAAGCTAAAAATAAAGCCAACAAATCTCTTTCATCTTTTATTTTGCGTGGATCAATCTTGCTTAAAATCTCTTCCATACTCTCACGCACATTATCGCTTTTTGCCTCTATAGGTTTAAATATTTTTTGCTCTTCTTCGTTTATTTCATCTATATTGGTTTTTTTGCTTTCTATTTTTTCTTTAATCTCTAAATATTTTTGCTTAAAATCATCTACGCTTAAACTCTCATCAGCAAAAAGCTCCATAATCTCATCAGAATATTCTTTAGGGATTTTAAAAAATCTTCCACTTAAATTTAGCCCATCAATACTATTATCTTTTAAAAATTGCACTAAATCCTTTACCTCATCAGCACTTGCATTACCTTGATATGCCTTTTGATAAACGCTATTAGTTTTAATACCAAAAGCTACTTGAGCCTTTAACTTAAACTCGCTAAGCCTTGCGTCATCGCCTTTTTGATATTTAAATATTTCTTCATTGCTTGGCAATTCTTCATAAGGATTTGAGCCGTAAAATAAAATTCCTTTATAAAGATGACTTTCTAAAGCATTAAAAATTTCGCTACCTTTTTCATAAGCTCCTATTTTGCTAAGCACGGCATTTGGTTCATAAGTGCCCCACTCATCTTGTGGGACATCTTTTAAAATATTTGCGATTTGCTCTTTTAAACTATCTTGTTTTATTTCTTTTGTAACTTCATTATTTACTTTTATATTATTTACAAAACCAATATTAAGACTTGAATTAATTTGCATTTTTAACCCCCATTTGCTTAATATCGGCAAATATTAAAAAATCTTAATTCCTATTTCAAATTCCAAAATGCTTTATTAATTAAATCTTTTATATTATTAAGCTTATTTGCTTTATTTTCTAAACTAATTAATTGTATATTTAAAATACTTTCAAGCTCGGCTAAATATTCGTTTTTAAGCTTTATTAATTGCTTTTTGTTTATCAAAATTTCTTCAAATTCAAAAAACGAGCAGTCAGTGAGTAGCCTTTGATAAATCTCATTTTCACTAGGCAAATACAACTTAAACTGAGTATTATCAAGCTCGTAAAATTCTCTACTAGCATTAATTTTCTCATAAAAAAATGAAAGGCTAAGTTTTGCTGCATTTTCGTAATTATTTAAAGCTTTTATATTGATTTTTTCTATTAATTTATTTAATTTTAGCTCATAATTATTTAAGGCTTTTTGATAATCACTTATAATTAATTCATCAATCGCTTTATAAAAATCATCGCTAATTGCGTATAAAGAGGCACTCGCTAATTCATTATAATTTTTATTGAGCTCCTTAGTTTTAGCGATATTTAAAGTATTTTTAAACTCATTTAAAAGCTCTTCATAATTAATAAAAAGCCTTGCAAATAATTCATTTATATCTTTTCTAATCTTTAAAAACTGCTTATTTACCACATCTTTATTATAAAAAATGTTTAAAAATGTATCATCAGGACTTAGCGTTTTATAAGAATACTCGTTTTTTATAAAACAATTTTTGTGAAGCAAACTTTTATTCGGCGTATAAAAATAAGCATTTTTTACCTTAAAATTAGCCATAAATTCATTAGCAATAGTTCTTGCAATACTTTTTAAAGCATTTAAAAATTCATCATTTAATTCATCATAATTAAATTTATTTTCATTTAAGGTTTTAATATAATTTTTAATTCTTAAAGCTAATTCATCAAGGCTTTTTAGGTTTTCATTTATCACGCTTAAAAGCTCGTTGTTTAGAGCATTTAAACTATTTTTTATATAAGTTTTTTTGATATTTTCTTTATCAAGTTCTTTTAAAAAATCATAAAAAGCAAAAATATTTGAATTAGGATTATTGTCTTTTGCTTCTTTGCAAGAAATTAGCTCAATTTTATCAAAATATTTAGCAAAAACATCATCTAAATAAGCTTTTAAGCGATTTTGCTCGGCATCACTAAGTTTATCTTTTTGATTGATTAAACAAAGCTTTTTAATATTAGCATTTAGTTCTTTTATAGCCTTTTCTTCACTAGCTTTTCCAGCACTTTCAGCCAAACTTAACCAAACGATAGCATCAAAGGAACTCATTAAATTTTTAGAAAATTCTTCATCAGTAGTATTTGCATTTAGCCCTGGAGTGTCAATTAGCGTAATATCTTTTAAAATCTCGTTATTTGTAAAAATACTAATGCTTTTAAGCCCATTTAGTTCTTCATTTTGATCGTTTAACGCCCCGCCAACAAATGGTTTGATTCCATCTTCAAATTCCGTTAAAACTAACTCATTTAAACCATAATTAATATAAGTTGCCACCACGCTTACAGGTCTTGCACCAGTAGCTAGCAAATCACTTTTAAAAAGCAAGTTTAATAAGCTACTTTTACCAGAGCTAAACTGCCCGATAACTCCAACTTGAAGTGGCAATTGATAGTGTTTTATGAGATTTGAGAGTTTATTAATTAGCGTTTCGCTTAGCATTAAATTTGGATTTTCTAAGGCTAATTTTAAAGCTTTTAAATCTCCTAAAAAGCCTTTTTCATAACTTTTATTAAACTTTTCATTATATTCATTCAAAACACTTTTTATCATTTTAAACTCTCTTTTAATTTATTTAAAATTTCAATTTTTCTTAAATTATTTTCTAAACCCAAATCTCCACTAAAATCGCTAATTTGTGCCTCTTCAATATGATAAATCCTTAAAAACTCATCTTTTAAAAACTCATTTGCCTTGCTTTTTCTCTCATTAAAATTAAAAATATTTAAGTTTATATTAAGATAAATCGCAATTAATTGCTCATAAATTTTATTCTCAATTTTAGAAATTTCTAAGCCACTTATAATTCTTTCAAACTCGCTAAATATCCCTAATAATTCATCTTTATTAAAATTAATTTCACAAGTTTTATTAATATTTAGCCTTGTTTTAATCTCTTTAAAATCGTTTAAAAATTTATTACTTAGACTTGAAAAACTAGCATTTAATAAATCCTTAAAGCCTTGTAAAATCACGCTTTTAGCCTTTTCTTGCGAATATGCTTTATCGTAATTAAACTCATCATAAAGCCTTGCAGCTTGATTTTTTGCTAGGAGTTCAAGCTCGTGTTTTTGGAATGTGAATTCATATTTTAAATACTCGTTCAAGTAATTTTCAAACTCTATTTTTATAGATTTTTTACGCTCAATTTCCGATTTTAAATTCTCTAAATTCTTTGCATATTCGTTTTTATCAAGCTTTAAAAGATTGTTTTGATTTTCTAGGCTAAGTAGCTCTAAATCTATTATATTTTTAAACTTTTCGCTAATGCTATTTATGAAATCTTTTGTATTTGTAGAATTAAAGCAAACATCGTTTAGATAAGCTTTTAAGGCGTTTATTTCGCCTTTTGTATTATCGTTTTTATATTCATTTGCACTTATACAAAATAATTCATAATTTGCATTTATATCAAGATTTTTAAGCTCATTATTAAAGCGATTTTTTACATATTCTTTTAATTTTATTTGCTCATCTAGGCTTATTAAATCGCTTTTTGTAAGCACTAGAACAAGCTTTGAATTAGGATTATTTTTAGTAAAGCTAAGCAAAAACTCCAAATCCTTAATGCTAAGTGCTTGCGTGCAAGTCATAAGATATAGCACACAGTTTGCATTCTTTAAAAACTCTTTACTTTGTTGCTCACGGCTAATTATCACATCATCAAGACCTGGGGTGTCTATGATTTCTATTTTATTTTTAAGATATTCGTTATCAAGATAAATATTAATATCTTTTACAAAAATACTCATTTTTGAATTCGCACTTGTGTAGTTATAAAGCTCATTAAAACTAGTTTCAATGCTTTCATAAGCTTTGTAATCAACACTAAAGATTTTATTTAGCTCTTCATTTAAACTTGCTTGAGTTTTTAAGGCGTTAAACTCGCTTTCGTTATAAAAATTTACTTTTATATTTTCATTACCATAAGAAATTATGCTTAAATTTGCAGTTTCAGGTGCATTTGAAACGCCCAAAAAATCACGCTCTAGTAAAGCATTTATAAGGCTACTTTTACCAGCGTTAAATATCCCACTAAAAGCGATTTTAAATGTTTTATTTATTAGTTGATTATAAAACTCATCTAGCTTTGTTTTTAACTCAGGACTTAGTAAATTTGCTAAATCATTATAAACGCTTTCAAGCTTAGTTTGCTCGTTTTTGTAAGTATTATTTAGCTCTTTTTGGTTTTGGCTTTTTGCGTTTTTTAAATACTCTAAAACTTTTAAATTTATTTTTAAAGGCTTTAATTTTTCAAGATAAAAGCTAATTTCAAGTGGGTTTAAAAGATTATTTTTAATAGAATTAAGCACTGCAATTTGAAGCATTTTCAACTCAAAAAAATTATTAGTATTTATATAATTTGTATATGTTTTTAGACTTAATAATTCTTTGTAATTTTGCTCGTTCGCACTTAAAATTAACGCTGCTAATTCGGGATTAAAAATATTTTGCTCGTAAGTTAAATCAAGATTTCCTAATTCATCTTTCCATAAATCAAATAACAATTCTTGCAAGTTTATCCTTTAGTTAAGATTTAAAAATCTTAGCCTTGAATTTTTAAATAAATGTTACAAATAGTAATTAAGATAAAAATTATCTATTTTATGTGTAAAAACTACACTAAATTAAAAGAATTTGAAATAGGAATTACAAAAATTTTTCTATTTCTTTTTTAAACTTTTCTACCTTTTCATCTATATTTGTTTCATCAAAGTATTCTAAATGTGCGATTTTTACCCCTGTGTATTTGCCAATAAAATCATCAAGTCTAGTATCAATCTCACCAATCATTACAACGCAAACAATTTCAAAACCATTATCTTGCAATGCTTTTATGCTCAAAATTGTATGATTTATCATACCTAGATAATTCCTAGCAGCTAAGATTACTTTTCGCTTATTTTTCTTTATAAAATCAATCATAGTAAAATTATCATCAATAGGACAAAAAAGTCCGCCCGCAAGCTCAACTATCATTTTGTTATCTTCTGGCAAAACTAAATCATTCATAGAATATTCAATATTATCAAGCTTTTTTGCTATGTGTGGAGATGCTGGGGTGTGTAAAAATATCCCATCATTGTGTATTTTTACATCATTTATGTAGCGAGTAATTATACTGGCATCTCTTTGCTCTCCTGCTTGAACTAACTTAAAATATGAATACTTAAAAGCCTTGCATAAAGCAACACATAGATGGGTTTTACCTGTATCTGTATGAATGCCGCTTATATACATTTTTTATCCTTTTTTAAATAAAATAATTTGTATTTTAATAAAAGGAAATTAAATGAAAGAGATATTTTTATGTTCAATTTGCAATGTAAAAAGTGGAAATTGTAATGAAGATTGTGCGTACTGCACTCAAAGTAAGCACTATAATACAGGTATTCAAAGTTATGATTATAAAGACATTCAAACCATCTTAAATGAAGCAAAAATCGCTAGTGAGGCTGGTGCTTTGGGATTTTGTCTTGTTACTTCTGGGCGTGGGCTTGATAGCAAAAAGCTTGATTTTATTGCCCGTGCAGCTAGTGCTATCAAAGAAAGCGGCTTGCATTTGCATTTAATCGGCTGTAATGGAAGGGCTAGTTATAAGGATTTGGTATTTTTAAAAGAGCATGGAATTGATAGTTACAATCACAACCTAGAGAGCGCTAAAAGTTATTTTAAAAATATCTGCACAACTCACACTTATGAAGAAAGATACGAAACTAATCAAAACGCTATAAGTGCTGGGCTTGGAATTTGTTGTGGTGGGATTTTTGGTCTTGGTGAAAGTAATGAGCAAAGAGTTGAGCTACTTGATGCACTTTCTATACTAAATCCACACACAAGCACGATAAATTTTTATATAAAAAATGACGCTTTAAAAATCAATGCTCCACAGATTACAAAAGATGAAGCAATAAATATCATAAAACTAGCAGGAAATAAAATGCCAAATACAAGGCTAATGGCTGCAGGTGGTAGAGAAATGGTATTTAAAGATGATTTTAAAGCTATGTTTGAAGCAGGGATAAATGCTATCGTGCTAGGAGATTATCTAACCACAAAAGGCGAAGAAAAGCATAAAGATGTAGAATTAATCTTACAAAACGGCTATGAGATAGCTAAGAGTTGCTAAAAAATACTAAAAAACCATGTATAAAACATGGTTTTTTAGTATTTACGCTATATTGTTTTTAATAAAATTATTTATTTCCTTTAAGTTAGCAGATGAAATAACTTTATCATGGTGTTTATATAGATCATAATACTCTTGAGCTATTATTAAAAATGTATTTTTATAATCTAAAATATTTTTTATTTTTTGCTCTGTTAAATCGCTACCTAATGTTATAACGCATATCGCATCTACTTCTAATAAATCAATATTTTCCAAATTTTGCTTATATCTTTCCCTTAAAGTTCTTTTGATACTAAAGCCTATTCTATATCCATTTTCAGTTTTAGCTACTATATCATACTCCACAGCGTTATTTTTATTATCATGAGTTGGTTTATCACTCAATATGGTTAAATAGCATTTTAACATCTCTAAGCATCTTTGCTCATAATTACTTCCGGCTAAAGATTTGATGCTCTGATTTGTTGATTCTGATAATATAATTAAAAATATATTACTTACTCTTACACCGTAATTCTCTAAAATATCTTTAGTTTGAAGATTAATAAAATTTAACAATTCTTTATGATTTTCAAAATATTGATTTTTAATTAAAATATCATTGCCAAAAAACAAATCTGTATTTATTGCATCCAATACCCTTCTACTATAAGGAAGATTGAGTGATTGCATATCATATTTAACACTTAATTTATCTCTAATGCTATCTAATTTAGCCTGTTCATTATAACTACCTGCTTTTGATATATCAAGAAAGATAATTTTTAAAAAAATTAAATAAACAGATAATTTCAACGCTTTTAATGTAAAAACTTCATCTAAAATCTCATGATAAATATTTTTTATTTCTTCTAAACAAGGATAATTTTTTAATAACTCATCTAAAATCTGATAATTAAAACTATCAGTATTTAAAAAATTACCAATATCTCCCAATGTTTCATCTGTAATTCTAGTTCTTACTAAAAATTTTAAAATTTTATAAAAAGCTAAATTGTATTTAATATCACTTTCTAGTATATTATTTTGCATTATCGCACTCCTTTAATTTATTTATAATATTTTTAGCGACTGCACTAATCATTTTAACAGGCACAGAGTTGCCAAATTGTTTATAAGCTTGTAGGTCTGATACCCCTATAATAAAATCATCATCAAAACCTTGTAATCTAGCCGCTTCTCTTGGAGTAAGTTTTCTTGGATTTTTATTATCTTGTTCTATTAATACCTCTGAGCCATCCTTGTAATATCTAGCTGAAATCGTGCCTGTATATTCTGAGTCTTTATTAAATAAACGATATCCAAAACCATTACCTTTTAATATATTTTTCTCTTTTCTTTTTTGATGACTTTGCCATAGTCTATCAGAAATGGTATATTTTTCATCAACACTATTTTCTAAAATATCACCAACTTTAACTTTATAATTAAAGTTGTTTGGAAACTCAAAATCAGTTATATTATTTAAAAATCCAACAATCATAATTCTTTCTCTATTTTGTGGAACTCCAAAATCCCTTGCATTTAACACTTTGTAAAACACTTTATATCCTAAGTTTTTTTCTAATATTTCTAGCATTGTTTTAAATGTTTTACCTTTATCATGAGATAAAAGTCCTTTTACATTTTCTAAAAATAAAGCTTTTGGTTTATGGTATTTTAAAATTCTCGCAACTTCAAAAAACATAGTTCCTCTAGTATCATCAAACCCTAATCTTTTTCCAGCTATACTAAAAGCCTGACAAGGAAAACCTGCACATAAAATATCAAATTTGGGAATATCCCACTCATTAATCTGTGTTATATCCCCATGTGGCATTTCATTATAATTTAAATAATATGTTTGTTGCGCAAATTTATCAATCTCTGATGAAAAAACACATTGTGCTCCATTTCTCTCAAAGGCTTGTCTAATTCCACCTATTCCTGCAAATAAATCAATAAAAGTATAACTCATAAAAACACACCTTATTTTATTCAATAATATTATAATACACCATTTCAATTACTAGCACTAACGAAAATGGCGTGGTAGTTTAAGGTGTTATGATATTTATCATTAAAGATTTTTAAATCATTTTTGCCTAAAAATACCCCGCTAAAGGCATTTACACCGCTAAGTTTTAAATGCCTAAAAACATCAATGCTAGAATTAAACATCAGCTCATAATTTTTCTCATAAATCTTTATATTTTGATAATGTAGCTTTAAAATCTGCTCTATTTCATCAACCCTTAAATACTCAAGCCCAACGCCAAAATGCTCTTTAATCTGCCAAAGATTATTCACCCCAAAAGTGCTAAAAACAAGCTTAGAATTTGATTTAGGAATTTCATTTATTAATTTTGCTAAATCAAGCCACTGAAAACACGCATTTGAAATGATTAAATCAAAATCCATTTTAGCTAAAAACGAATTTTTAAAATCTCTTAAATCCTGCTTTACGAAAATAAATTCCTTACCATAATCAAGGCTAAAATCATTGATATCTACGCAATAAAACTCACTAAATTCTATCTTTTTAGCCACCATTTTGCTAAACTCGCCCCTATTTGAGCCAAGCTCAAGCACCCTACAAAAACGCCCATTTATTTCGTTAAGCAAAACTTCTCTCATATCATTTTGCACGATAGCATTTTTAAAATAAGTATCTTTTGCTTTTAAAAAGCTTTTCATATTTCATCCCAGCTTAAAAATTCATCAAAACAAAAATGTGAGGCATTGATTTTACAAATATTTTTAAAGCTTTTTAAAAGTGCATTTTGTGGGAAAATTTCATCCATATTTGATGAATATGCCAAATCATAATCTTGCCAAATACAAGGCTTTTTAGCAAGTTCTAAAATGCTTAAAAGCTCATCTTTAGAATTTTGATTAAACGCCTTATTTACCCCACCACAACGACTTAAAAAGTTTTCCTTATCAAATCTTTTAGCCGTGATTTTAAAAAGTTTCTCGCTAATTCCAAACTCATCATCAATGCCTTTTACCGTGCCATTTATCGCTATTTTTTGCACGATATTAAGCGAACTTAAATCACATTTTGAGGATACCATAACACCCATTGAAAAAGCGATTAATTTAATGTTTTTATAGGCTTTACAAATTTCTAAAAATCCTAAATCAAATTCCAAATAATCATAAACCATTAAAACATCATTTTTTGACGCCAAATTATAAGCACTCGGTAAAAAGCCAAAACCACCAAAAAACAGCACCAAATCACTAGAATTATTTTTATGTAAAAACTCAAATTTCATAAAAAGCCTTAGCAAAATTATCTAAATCGCTAAAATCCATATTAGCGTTTATTGATAGTCTTATTCCTGTATCCTTAGCAGCTACGGTTGGAGTTTTTATACTTGGGGCAAAAAAACCTTTTTGCATAAGTTTTGCTGAGTATAGATTAGCTTTTTCATTATCCCCTAAAACTATCATTTTTATATAACTAACGCCTTTTATTTTATCTTTTAGCAATTCATTTAAATATGAGCTAAGATTTATTAAATGCTCTCTTTTTTTATCAAAATTAGCTAATTCTGAAAACACAAAATGCGAATAAGCCACATTTATAGGAGGCAATGCGGTTGAGTAAATTAGCCCCCTAGCTTTGTTTATAAAAAAATCTTTTGCCATTTGTGAGCAAATCATCGCAGCACCCATACTAGCAATGCTTTTACCAAATGTAAGCACTAAAAAATCAATATCTTTTAAGTATCCAAGTCCTAGCCCATTAATGCCAAGCGAGCCAATACTATGTGCTTCATCAACATAAAGCATAATATTTTTATATTTTTTCTTAAGCTCTAAAAGCTTGTCAAGTGGTGCAAAATCTGCATCCATACTATATAAACTCTCGCAAATTATTATGATTTTTTCATAATTTAAATTCGTTTGCAATAATTTTTCTAAATCATTTATATCGTTGTGTTTAAAGCGTTTAAAATTAGAATGCTTTATGCCATCAATAATACTTGCATGAACTTTTTTATCAGCTAAAAAAAGCGTATTTTTTAAAGTAGCTAAAGCACTTAAACAACTATAATTTAGCAAAAACCCACTGCTAAACAAAAGTGCTTCTTTTTTATATAAAGATGATAAGTATTCTTCAAATAAAAAGTATTCATCACCTCCACCACCAAGACTTCTACTAGCACTTGAACTTAGGCTTTGATTTTTGTAAGTATTTAAAAACTCACGCTCAAGCTCACCAGAACTTGCCAAGCCAAGATAATCATTACTAGCAAAATTAAGAAGCTTTTTGCCATCATATAAAACATACTTGCCGTCGTTTTTAAATCTTTTTAAAGTTCTAAAATTATTTTCTTTTTTTAGTTCATTTAATAAGTCTTGCATTTTCATCCTTTATAATAATTTTATTAGATTTTCATAAAGGAGTTACAAATGCAAAATGATTTAATAAAGCTTGATTTAGCCCACATTTGGCACCCTTGCACGCAAATGAAAGAGCATGAGTTTGTGCCACTAATTCCTATAAAAAGGGCAAAAGGTGTGTATTTATATGATTTTAATGATAAATCATATATTGATTGTATTAGTTCTTGGTGGGTAAATCTTTTTGGGCATAGCAATGATTATATAAATGCTAAAATAATAGAGCAATTAAACACCCTAGAGCATATCATAATGGCTGGATTTTCTCATGAAAGCATTATAAAATTATCAAAAAGGCTTACTGATTTACTACCAGCAAAACTAAATAAATGCTTTTATGCTGATAATGGCTCAAGTGCTGTTGAAGTAGCACTTAAAATGAGTTTTCATAAAAATCTTTTGCAAGGAAAATTAAAAAACAAATTTTTATCACTTAACAATTCTTACCACGGAGAAACGATAGCAGCACTAAGCGTAAGTGATGTTGAGCTTTATAAAAAGACTTATAAACCACTTTTACTTGAATGCTTAAATACCCCTGCACCAAGTGGAATGGAATATGAAAAAGAATTATTTGAGCTTGAAAACTTGCTTGAAAAAGAGCATAAAAATATAAATGCCTTTATCCTTGAGCCTTTAATTCAATGTGCGGGCTCTATGAATATGTATTCAGCTGAGTTTGTTAAAAAGGCTTGTCAGTTAGCAAAATCTTATGATATTGATATCATTTTTGATGAGATTGCTGTTGGGTTTGGAAGAAGTGGGACTATGTTTGCTTTAGAGCTGTGCGAAATTGTGCCTGATTTTTTATGCCTTAGCAAAGGGCTTAGTGGTGGGTATTTGCCAATTAGCGTTGTTGTAACAAGCGATGAAATTTATAATGAATTTTATGCTCCATATAACGAATACAAAGCGTTTTTACATTCTCATAGTTACACAGGAAATGCACTTGCGTGTGCTGCTGCAAATGCGACTTTGGATATATTTATTAAAGATGATGTTATAAACCAAAACAAAATTAAAAGCGAATATATAAACTCACTTTGGCAAGGTTTTGCTGAGTTTAAAAGTGTAAAAAATATTAGGCATCAAGGAATGGTGTTTGCGTTTGATATAGAACATCCTAATACTAGATTTGGGCTTGAGATTTATATAAAAGCGTTAGAATTTGGGCTACTTTTAAGACCGCTTGGCAATACGATTTATTTTATGCCGCCGTATGTAATAAATAACGATGAAATAAATTATGTAATTAGCTCTATAAAAGAGATTTTAAGATTTAAGAATTTGAAATAGGAATTTCAAATTCCTATTTTAGCGTTTCGCTCCACTCTACTTCGGTTAATTTTTTAAGACTTTTTGCCATAAAACCACTATAAGTTTTGCCTAAAATAACGCCTATTGCATAGTCTTTTCCGACTGAACAAATGCTACCTTTATCATTGTATTTAAAAGCTTCGTTAAACTCAGTTCCTTCAAGCTTTGCGTTCAGTCTTTTTGCTAGGTATTTTCCTTGCTTACAAGCAATTTGTGCAGTAGGTGCGTAATTTGAAACAATCGCCGAATCTCCTAAAACATAACAATTATCAAAATTAGGTGCCATCAAATAATCATTTACTAAAACTCTATTATTTTTGTGATTAAAGCCACTATTTGCAATCACTTCACTGCCCTTAACTCCAGCTGTAAAAATTATAGTTTTGGCTTCTATGTAATTATTTTCATCGTTTAAAAATAATTTATCATCAACTTTTTTGATTATTTTATGAGAGCTTAGAACTTTTACGCCTAGATTTTCTAAATAATTTCTAGCTTTTTTAGCTAAATCTTTAGCATAAACAGGCAAAATCTCATCCATTGCTTCAACCAAATATAAATTAATGCTAATTCCTAGATTTTTACAAGTTGTAGCAATTGAGCCACAAAGCTCTACTCCACTAAGTCCTGCACCACAAATAATTACATTTTTATTTTCATAAAGCTCAAGATTTTTATAAAGTGTTTCAGCAGTATTTAATGCGTTTTTATAATTTATTATATTTAAACACTCATCAAGCCCAGCAATGCCAAAGGTATTTACACTCGCACCAAGCCCAACATAAAGCTCATCATAATCATAATTTGCGTTCTCGCAAATAACTTTACCATTTTCAATGCTTTTTACATTATCGCAAATTAAAGTTACATCTTTAGGTAGTATGCTTTTTAGATTTATTACTATGTCTTTTTCGCTTTCTCTTGCTGCGATTTTGTGTAATTCTGTGGTTTTATAATGATATGGGTTATTGTTTATTAGTATGAATTCTGCTTTGCTTAGATTTTTCTTTTTAATCTTTTTAATTAGGCTTAAATTTGCATACCCAGCACCTAAAAATACAATTTTTTTCATAATCTCTCCTTTAAAATTATTTAATAAATTTTAAATAATTTTTACTTTAATTTACATTAAAATACACGAATTAAATTCTAAAAATTAAATGGAATTTGAAATAGGAATTTCAAATTCTTAAATTCTAAAGCCCTAAACGCTCATAAATTTTATCAACATTTTTAAGATGATAATCACTGTTAAATACGGCTTTTATTTCATCAGCGTTTAGTATGTTTTTTATCTCTTCGTTTTCGTTTATTACTTCGCTAAATTGAAGTTTTTCACTCCATGCTTTTTTGGTTAGGCTTTGTACTAAATCATAAGCATTTTCTCTTGAATAGCCTTTATTTATTAGCGTTAATAATAATTGTTGAGAATATATAAGACCATAAGAATTCTCTAAGTTTTTAAGCATTCGCTCAGGGTAAATTATGAGATTTTTTACAATACCACTAAATCTTTTTAGCATATAATCAAGCAAAATCGTTACATCAGGAAGCATAATTCGCTCAGCGCTTGAATGGCTAATATCACGCTCATGCCATAGGTTTATATTTTCATACGCCGTAATTAAATATCCCCTAATCACACGGCTAAGACCACAAATATTCTCACTTCCTATTGGATTTTTTTTATGTGGCATTGCTGAGCTGCCTTTTTGATTTTCACTAAAATATTCAAGCATTTCAAAACATTCTGTTTTAGCAAGGTGTCTAATCTCAGTGGCAAATCGCTCAAGTGCACTTGCGATTAGCGCACACACGCTTATATAATTTGCGTGTAAATCTCTAGGTAGTATTTGCGTGCTTATATTTGCTACTTTTAGCCCTAATTCATCGCAAATTAGCTCTTCAATTTCCATTGGCACATTTGCGTATGTTCCAACTGCACCACTAATTTTACCAACTCTAATCTCTTCACAAGCACTCTTAAAACGCTCGTAATTGCGTCTAATTTCTTCATAAAAATAAGCAAACTTTAGCCCAGCAGTAGTAAGCTCAGCATGAACTCCGTGAGTTCTTCCTATTTCAATAGTATATTTATGCTCATTTGCTTTTGTCTTTAAAATATCAAGCAAAATCTGCAAATCTTTAAGAATAATTTCATTAGCCTTTTTAAGCTGTAAGGCTTGTGCGGTATCTACAACATCAGTGCTTGTAAGTCCATAATGAACCCATTTTTTTTCTTCGCCTAAATTAAGCGATAATGCCCTTGTAAAGGCTATTACATCGTGCTTTGTTTGCTCTTCTATTTCTTTAATTTTTGCTATATCAAACTTAGCATTCTTAAGCAAATTTTCTAAATCAATGCTAGGCACTACGCCTATTTTATTAAACGCCTTGCAAGCTGCAAGTTCAACTTCTAGCCAAGCATTAAATTTAAACTCTTCACTCCAAATACTACTCATTTCATCATTGCTATATCTTGCTATCATCTTTTAAATAATCCTTTTAATAAATTTTCAGCAGGTTTTAGTGTTTCGTTAAGTTTTTCGCTATTGTTTTTACCTGTTAGTTTATCTAGCACTTTTACTGCATTTTCAACGGTGTTTTTTGCATCAGGGATGAATTTTACATCTTCATCTATACCTGCGATTTTTCCTTTTACTTCGTTATTGTTAAATGAAACTAAAATAGGTGCATTTATAACCTTACTTAAAGTATTATAAGTTCCGTTGCTAACTGCGATTTTTGCATTTGTTGCGCTTATGTTTGCATTATAATCAATTAAATTTTTATTTATATTTACTAAAACATCGCCTTTATCAAACACAACCTTAGTTACATCGGTATTTAAAATCGTATTAATTAGCTTAATAGTTTTGTGATATTTTAAATGACCTTTTCCAAGATTTGCTGTTAGTTTTCCACTAGCTTGTTTTAAATCATAATCTAAATTCCCATTCACATTAGCCTTATAAACATCTATTAAATCAAAAGATTTTGCTAAATTTTCTAAAGCTACATTAGATAAATTTGCATTAAATTTATCGCCATTTAGCTTAGCGTTTAATTTACCGCCAAAAAATTCATTTGAGTTTAGCGTAAGATTTAAAATCTTATCAAATACCAAATCACCTTGCACAGCGACATTTCCACTCATATTTTTATTAAGCATTTTATTAAAATTAGCTAGATTTGCACTTGCATTATAGTTTGCATTAACAACACCTTTTTTATAAGTTCCATTAGCATTAAAGCTATCTACTAAATCTGTGATTAATTTCGCATCTAAAGTAATATTTTCGGCACCACTAAGCTTAATATTTGCGTTTGCATTTACTTTTGAATTAACATCTAAATCATAAGCTTTTTTAAAATAACTTGGAACTGTTTTACCATTAATCTCAAGATTTGCATTTCCAACTAAGTTTTTTAAATCGCTTAATTTTGCATCGATATTAATGTCAGCATCAAGCATTTTATCTTGATTTAAAAGCCCTAATAAAGCTAATGATTTTAATCCTTTAATACTTGCATTTAAATCATTTTTACCTAATGTAATATTAGAATTTGCACCTAATAAAAGTCCTTTAATATCGGCATTTTCTAAGCCTGATTTACCTAATTTTGCATTAGCTACAAGATTTATTAATTCACCACCTTGAAGTCTAACTAGCTCAGCATTTGCTCTTAAATCGGTGCTAATTGTGGTATTTTCTTGATTTATGGTAACTTTTGTAAGCTTTGTATTTATATTTTTACCACTTAAAACCGAATTAATATTTGCAACTTTATCTTTATAAAGAATATCTGAAGTAATTTTTAAATTAGAATTTAAAGTAGGATTTATAAATGCTAATTCGCTTAAATTAGTAATTACTTGACCCTTAACAACTTGATTAGTTAGATTAATCGGCTCAAAATTACTTGTAAGATTTAAAATATTTGATTTTATTTGTAAATTAGGTGTAATTTCGTTTGCTTTATAAGTGTTTTTTGAATCAATTATAACCTTACCAAATCTTGAAATATCAATGCCAAAATCTTTTGTAATGCTAGGTTTTAGTTTAAGCTCTGAATAAATACTAACCAAAGCTTTTGCATCAAGCTTATCCTTATCAAACTCATTTACATTTGCATTAAGGTTTATAAAGCCACTTGCATAATCAACTCCAGCGATTTTGCTTAGTTTTTCTACATCTAAATTGTTTGCATCAAGATTTAGCTTAGTTGGAAAATAATCCTTCACATTCGCATCAAGCGTAAGTGGGCTAGTAAATATCACGCCTTTTCCATCTATATTAAAATCACTAAAATTACCCTTGATATTACCTGCGATATTTAGCGGGTCAGTGATTTTTAGAAGTTCTAAATTTTTGCCATTTAGCTCATATTTTACATCAAGACTGCGAGATAATAATGAAAAATCACCATTTACCTTAGCTTCTAGCATAGCATTAACCAAAACTTTTAAATTAATTTTTGAAATTCCTAATTCAAATTCTTCAATTTTTATTGCTATATTTGAGTTTTCATTTAATTTCTTTTCTGCAATATTTTTTACAAAGTTATTTCCAAATCCTGTAAATAACACACAATAAATTCCGATAAAAAGCACTAAAACAAGTGCTAGTATTGAATACAATAGCTTTTTCATTTGATACCCTTTAAGATAAATTATCAATAAACTTGAGCTGTTATAACTAAAGTTCATTTAGTGTTTTTAACTCATTTTATGATTTGATTTACCAATCTTTATTATAATTTAGCACTCAAATATTTAGAGTGATAAATCACAAGAAAGGAAAGAAAATGAATTTTACTCCATTAAACAAGCGTGTGCTAATCAAATGTGCAAATGAAACAAAAACAACAGCTTCAGGAATTATTATACCTGACAATGCTAAAGAAAAACCACAACAAGGCGAAGTTATTGCAGTTGCAAAAGACATTAGCGATGTAAAAGTAGGAGATAAAGTAGTATTTGGTAAATATGCTGGAAGCGAATTAAAAATTGATAATGAAAACTATTTAATACTAAGTTTTGATGATATTTTAGGAATTTTATAAGGAGATTTAAATGGCAAAAGAAATTTTTTATTCAGATGAAGCAAGAAATAAATTATATGAAGGCGTTAGAAAATTAAGCGACGCTGTAAAAGTTACAATGGGACCACGCGGAAGAAACGTATTAATTCAAAAAAGTTTCGGCGCTCCAACAATTACAAAAGATGGCGTAAGCGTTGCAAAAGAAATTGAATTAAAAGATACTTTAGAAAATATGGGTGCAAGTTTAGTTCGTGAAGTTGCAAGCAAAACTGCTGATCAAGCAGGTGATGGAACTACAACAGCAACAGTTCTAGCTCATGCAATCTTTAAAGAAGGTTTAAGAAATATAACAGCTGGAGCAAATCCGATTGAAGTAAAGCGCGGTATGGATAAAGCTTGCGAAGCAATCATAGCTGAACTAAAAGCTTTAGCAAAGCCAGTTGCAGGAAATAGAAAGCAAATCGCACAAGTTGCTACAATTTCAGCAAATAGCGATGAAAAAATCGGACAACTAATCGCTGATGCAATGGAAAAAGTAGGTAAAGATGGCGTTATCACAGTTGAAGAAGCAAAATCAATCAATGATGAATTAAGCGTTGTTGAAGGTATGCAATTTGATAGAGGTTATTTAAGCCCATATTTTATTACAAATGCTGATAAAATGAATTGCGAATTAAGCAATCCTTTAATTTTATTATATGATAAAAAAATCACTAACTTAAAAGACATTTTACCTGTGCTTGAAACTGCACAAAAAAATGGTCGCCCACTTTTAATTATCGCTGAAGATATTGAAGGTGAAGCATTAGCAACTTTAGTTGTAAATAAATTAAGAGGTATTTTAAATATCGCTGCTGTTAAAGCTCCTGGTTTTGGTGATAGAAGAAAAGCAATGCTTGAAGATATTGCAATTTTAACAGGTGGAACAGTAATTTGCGAAGAAATGGGAAGAACTCTTGAGAGTGCAAATGCAGCTGACTTAGGAAGTGCGAGCTCAATCGTAATTGATAAAGACAATACTACAATCGTAAATGGTGCTGGTAGCAAAGATGCAATCAATGCAAGAATTAATCAAATAAAAGCTCAAATTGCTGAAACTACAAGCGATTATGATAGAGAAAAATTACAAGAGCGTTTAGCAAAATTAAGTGGTGGTGTTGCTGTTATTAAGGTTGGTGCTGCAACTGAGACTGAAATGAAAGAGAAAAAAGATAGAGTTGATGATGCGTTGAGTGCTACAAAAGCTGCTGTTGAAGAAGGTATAGTAATAGGTGGCGGTGCTGCATTAATTCATGCTACAAATAGAATTAATCTAAATCTTGAAGGCGATGAATTAATCGGTGCAAATATCGTTCGCAGAGCAATTAAAGCTCCAATTCGCCAAATCTCTGAAAACGCAGGATTTGATTCAGGCGTTATCGTAAATACAATTGAAACTTGCAAAGATGAAAATAGAGGCTTTGATGCTGCAAGTGGCGAGTATGTAGATATGTATGAAGCTGGAATTATTGATCCTGTTAAAGTTGAGCGTGTAGCATTACAAAATGCTGTAAGCGTTGCTTCAATGCTACTTACAACAGAAGCTACAATTAGCGATATTAAAGAAGATAAAGCTGATATGCCAGCTATGCCAATGGGTGGCGGAATGGGCGGAATGCCAGGAATGATGTGAAAAGCCCTAGCTTAAGGGCTTTTTCGTAAAGAATTTGAAATAGGAATTTCAAATTCTTTTATTTAATCTATCAAAATAGAAAGCACAAAAGATTGCTAAGCAAGATATAAAAATCATATAATATCCACTTCCTATATTAAAGTGCTCGTGAGATTTAACAACGATAATAGGAGTTAAAAATCCAGCTATTGCATAAGCTAAATTATAAGAAAATCCTATACCTGTGTATCTTACATTAGCCTTATAAAGTTTGCACATAAATAAAGATGTAAAATTAACAATACCTGCAAAAAATGCCGCAAGAAAATAAAACACACAAGTAATAATTAAATCTTTTAAAATATATAAAGAATAAAAATAACTAGCAACACTAATTCCTAATAAACAAGCAAAAATTATGCAAACCAAACTAGGTTTAAAAGTATCTGCTAATTTTCCGCAAACAACAAGCCCTAACATCATACAAGCACTTGCGATTATTTGAATACTTGTGTTTAAAGTAGCTTTGATTTCTAAAATTTTCTTAGTAAAATTTGGCATCATAATTAGCAAAACAACAACACAAGCAGTAAGAACAAAGGTTAAAAGCATTGATAGAATTATTTCTTTCTTGTAGTCTTTTAATACAGCTTTTATAGGAAAATCATTTAACTTTTTTTCTGCTTTCATTTGTAAAAACACAGGTGTTTCTTGCAAAAATTTTCTTAAATATATACTAATTAGACCAAAAATTCCACCTACTAAGAAAGGAATTCTATAAGCATAATCTGATATTTCTTGCTCGGTATAGTTTAATTGAAGCAATAAAGCACTAAGAGCTCCTAAAGTAATACCACCACAAACGCCACTTGTTAAAACCCCTAAAAATAAAGCTTTATTATTTTCTTTGCTATGCTCGTATATAAAAGCCCATGCAGCAGGTAATTCTCCACCTATTGCAACTCCTTGAACTAATCTAATAATTAGTAGTATTGCGATGGCAAAATATCCAATTTGCTCGTAAGTTGGCATTATGGCAAAAATAAAAGTTGGAACAACCATTAAAATAATGCTTAATAAAAACATATTCTTTCTTCCAAATTTATCACCAAAATGAGCCATAACAACTCCACCCAAAGGTCTTGCTAAGTATCCAGCCGCAAAAGCTCCATAAGTATTAAGTAATTTTATACTCTCATCAAGTTCAGCTGGAAAAAAATGATGAGTAAAATACGGCGTAAAAATCGCAAAAATGATAAAATCATAAAACTCTAATGTCCCACCCAACGCACTTAAAATAAGCGTTTTAGTATCTTTTTTATTAATAGTATTCATACTTTTCCTTTAAATTGTTTTGTCTTGTTTAAAATGGTTAAATTAATTTGAGTGTGAGAGTATATAGGTAAGGCTTGGCCTTACCAATAGATATAAGTTTTTGTAGATTTAATGTCTGCGTAGTTTAAAATAGTGCCGTCTTCTAAAGTGATTTTTTCGTCATCTGCACTAAGTAATTTTGAAATGATTTCTTCTTTTTCTTTAGTTTTTACTTTTACAATTTCGCCTATGCTTAATTTAAAATGCTCTGGTTTTGTTAGCTTTCTCTCAAGTCCAGGAGAACTAACTTCTAAAAAGTATTTTTCATCCGTTGGCGGATTTAAATCTAATATAGGAGAGATTAATCTGCTAAATTTTTCGCAATCATCTAGGCTAACTGATTTATTACTAGAATTTTTCAAAATATAAATTCTGTAAATGAAATTGTCGCCTTCTTTTGCTAATTCAGTATCGTAAATAACTAAATTAAGCTGTTTAGCTAAATCATCTAGCTGCATTATTGCCTTTCTTTATTAATTTGTTTAAATAATTCTTCTATTCTATTGATTTTATCTAAACTATCGTCAAACTTAAAATGAAAATTTGGACATCTATACATACCCAAAGCTCCCAAACAATGAGCCTGCAATACTTTGCTAACTTTTCTTAATTTTGATAAAACTAAATTTTGTTCATCTTTAGTTAGCCCCATTTTATCTAAATAAATAAAAGCATCATAGCGACCTTTCTTGCAATCTACATCATTTACAAGCAAAGAATTAAGCATAGGATCATCTAAATTAGCTAAGGCTTCTCCTATTAATTCTTTTAATAAACTTTGAGTTCTAAGACGCTTGATTTGTGCTTTATCATTCATTATAGACTTACCTTACTTTGAACTTCTTTATAGCTTTCAATAAAATCGCCTTCTCTCATATCGTTAAAGTTTGCGATACCAACGCCACATTCATAACCTTTACTAACTTCTTTAGCATCGTCTTTAAAGCGTTTAAGAGAACTAATTTCTCCTTCAAAAACAACAACACCTTCACGAATAACGCGAATTTTTGCACCCCTTACAATACTACCATCTGTTACCATACATCCTGCGATTTGCCCTACTTTTGGAACATTGATTACTTGTCTAATTTCTGCTTGTCCAAGTTGTTCTTCACTAATAATAGGACTCATTAAGCCACCTAAAATAGCTTTGATCTCATCAATTAGATTATAAATTACATTGTATGTTTTAATCTCTACTTTAGCTTCTTTTGCTTTTTCTTTAATATCACCTGTTGGGCGAACATTAAATCCTACTATCACACCACCACTAGCTTGTGCTAAAGCAATATCTCCTTGAGAAATACCACCAACACCACCTAAAACTATATCAACTTTTACTTCATCGTTTGATAGTTTTTCAAGGCTTCCTTTAATAGCTTCTAATGTTCCACCAACATCAGCTTTTAAAATCACAGGAAGAGATTTTAAATTGCCTTCTTTAATTTTTGCACTAAGTTCATCAAGACTTACTTTGGTTGATTTACTTAATTCTTTTTGTCTTAGATATTCATGGCGTTTTTGTGCATAATCTCTTGCTTCTTTATCAGTTGCTACGCTGATTAAGGTTTCGCCTGCTTCAGGTATTTCATTAAGACCCATAATCACACCGCACTCGCCTGGTAAAATCTCTTTAAGTGCATTGCCTTTACTATCTGTAATGCTTTTAATTCTTCCATAAGCAATACCTGCAACAACAGTATCTCCAACTTTTAGTGTTCCGTTTTCCATAATCACTGTTGTTACTACACCACGACCTTTTTGAAGTGAGCTTTCTACTATATTTGCTTTTGCTGCTGCATTTTTATTAGCACGAAGTTCTAGGATTTCAGCTTGAAGTAAAATGATTTCAAGTAAATCTTCAATTCCTGTTCCTTTTAAAGCACTAATATAAACGAACTCATGACTTCCACCCCACTCTGTTGGCATAATATCAAGCTCTGCTAATTGAGTTTTTACTCTATCAGGATTTGCTGCTTCTTTATCTATTTTATTTACTGCGATAATGATTGGAACACCTGCTGCTTTTGCGTGTGAAATTGCTTCTTTTGTTTGTGGTTTTACACCATCATCAGCAGCTACTACAATGATTACTATATCAGTTACACTCGCACCCCTTGCACGCATTGCAGAGAAAGCCTCGTGACCTGGAGTATCAATAAAGGTAATATTTTTACCATTTTTATTAACCATATAAGCACCAACGTGCTGAGTAATTCCACCAGCTTCACCACTTGCTACACGGCTATTTCTAATATAATCAAGCAAGCTTGTCTTACCATGATCAACATGTCCCATGATAGTAACTACAGGCACTTTTATATCATTTAATTCTTCTTGATTTTCTTCATAATCAGCCACATAGTCAAATTGTGCAGTTTCATCAAAAAAGCTAATCTCAATTCCAAACTCAAGACCTAAAATCTCAATTGTTTCTTCATCTAAGAAATCATTCTTAGTTGTCATCATTCCTTGCATAAATAATTTTGAGATTAATTCGCTATCTTTTTTGCCTAGTTTTTCAGCTAATTCATATAATCTTATTTCTTTTGGAATTTTTACGCTAGTAATTTCTTCGTTATTTTGCTCTTTTTTGTAAGCTTTAGATTTTTTACGGCGAGATCTTGCTATTGAATTATTTGTAAATTGATTGATTTGATTGTTAAATGCACTTCTTAAAGAATTTTGAGCTTTTGCTGGTTTTTCTTCTTCTTTTTTCTCATTAAATGAAAAATCAGGCATTACAACCATATCATCTTCATCATCATTAATTTCTGCAAAATTAGTATCAAAATCCATTTTAGATGAGCTTTCTTTTTTAGCTGCAGGAACTATTTTTTTTGCTTTTTTCTTTTTTAAACTCTCATCTGTGCTAAAAATTGATGCAAAAGAAACAGGTTCTTGAGATTTTGTTTTAGGTTTAATCTCTTCTTTTGGCTCTTCTTTTACTGCATTTTTTTTCTTAATAATTACTAATCCGCGGCGTTTTTCAAGACCACTTTTTGCAAGACTCATAGGCTCTTCTTTAGGTTGCTCTTTTTTTTCTACTTCATTAGTTTTCATTTCTTCTTTAACTTCTACCTTAGTGATTTTTTCTTCTACTATTATTTCTTCTTTTTTTTCTTCTTTAGGTTCTTGTTTAACTTCTGCTTTTACTTCCTTTTGTTTGGTTTCAGTTTTTTTTGTTTTTTCAACCTTTTCAGTTTTAGTTTTAGAATTTTTAGTAGTAGTTGCTTTTGTGTTAGATTTTTTAACGCTTTTTGTAGATTTTGCAACCTCATCTTTTAATACTTGTTGAATTGTGCCATTTTTTAAATATTCATAAATTGCACCTGCAATCTCTTCATTAACTGCTTTTTGAACCGATTTAAATTCAAATCCTAATTCATTGATTTTTTCTAAAGTTTCTTTATTTGAAAACCCTAATTCTGTTGCAATTTCACTAATTTTTACATTCGCCATTTATAAAAACCTTTCTTTTATTTTACTAGCAAGTTCTTTTTTGTCTATGTTATTTTTAACAACCTTATGCAAAGATTTTAAAAATTCATTATCATCTTTAGCTAAGCAAATATCACATAAATACATACTTCTTCCGCTATTAAAGCTAAATAATACTTCATTTGAAAGTATTTGAAAACGCTTTAATTCGCTTTGATTTTTTCTATTCTTACAGATGATACACATTCTAATAGGTTTTGCTTTTTTCATAATGTTTTAATTTTAATTGTTTTTGCTTAACAAAAGTGTAAATACTTGATTTTAGAACCTATTTCAAAAAGAATTTGAAATAGGAATTTAAAATTAAGATTTAGATTTTTCCATACGGCGTCTTACCGTTGGATCTAAATAACGCTTTCTAATACGAATATTTTGTGGAGTAACTTCTACTAATTCATCTTCTTCAATCCATTCCATAGCACGCTCAAGATTTAGCTTTCTAGGTGGAACAAGCTTAATAGCCTCATCACTTCCACTAGCACGAACGTTAGTTAAGTTCTTTCCTTTAATAGGATTTACATCAAGATCATTCGGACGGCTATGCTCTCCTATAATCATTCCTATATAAGTTTTTGCTTGTGGGTCTATAAATAACACTCCTCTATCTTGAAGATTCCATAATGAATAAGCAAGCGCAACTCCGTTTTCCATACTTACAAGCGCTCCATTTTGGCGTTTTTCAACGCTACCTACAAATGGTCTAAAGTCTAAAAAGCTATGATTCATTACACCTTCGCCTTTAGTATCGGTTAAAAATTGACTTCTAAAGCCAATAAGACCACGAGCAGGGATTTCAAACTCAAGTCTAGTTTGTCCATCACCTGTTGGAACCATGCTCTTCATTTCTGCTCTTCTTCTTCCAAGTTTTTCAATAACCGTTCCACTAAACTCATCAGGCACATCTATTACTAAGTTTTCAAATGGCTCAGTTTTTACACCATTTTCAACTTTAACAATAACTTCAGGTCTTCCTAAACAAAACTCAAAGCCTTCTCTTCTCATATTTTCAGCTAAAATTGTGATTTGTAACTCACCACGACCACTTACTTTAAACTTACCTTCGCCGATATTTTCATATCTCATCGCAATATTTGTTTTCATTTCTGCTTCAAGTCTTTCAGCGATTTTATTACTTGTAACATGCTTTCCTTCAGTTCCTGCTAAAGGACCATCATTTACGCTAAATACAACGCTTAAAGTTGGCTCTTCTATATGAAGTGGATCAAGTGGCACAGGATTAGCAGGATCAACAATACTATCTCCAACATCTAAAGCATCAAAACCTGCAATCGCTACGATATCTCCAGTGCTTGCATTATCAATATCCATTTTTTCTAAGCCCATAAAGCCTATTAGTTTTGAAATTCTTCCTGTTTGCTTGCTTCCATCAGCTTTTGCTAGCATTACATTTTGATTTTTTGTAATAGTTCCGTTAAAAATCCTTGCAATACCGATTTTACCTACGAAGTTATCATAACCTAATGTGAAAACTTGTAATTGTAAAGGATTGTCATTGCTACCACTTGGAGCTGGAACATGCTCAATAATCTTGTCAAATAGTGGTTGCATATCTTTACTATCATCATCCAATTCTTTTTTTGCAATTCCTTCTTTACCTATTGCATAAATAACAGGGAAATCTAATTGTTCATCAGTTGCATCAAGTGCTGCAAAAAGGTCAAATACTTCATTAATAACCCTATCAGGATCAGCTGCTTGTTTATCTATTTTATTTACAACAACTATTGGTCTTAAACCTAATGCTAAAGCTTTTTTAACAACGAATTTTGTTTGTGGCATAACACCTTCTTGAGCATCAACGATTAATAAAACCCCATCAATCATCTTTAAAACACGCTCAACTTCTCCACCAAAATCTGCGTGGCCTGGAGTGTCTATAATATTTATCTTTGTGCCTTTGTAATTAATAGCTGTGTTTTTTGAAAGAATGGTAATACCACGCTCCTTCTCAATGTCATTACTATCCATTACACGCTCATCAATTTGCTCTCTTTCGCTAAAAGTTCCTGATTGTTTTAATAATTGATCAACCATTGTAGTCTTGCCGTGATCTACGTGTGCAATTACTGCTATATTTCTAATACTCAATGTTTTCTCCTTAATTTAAAGTTAAAGTTTAATTAAATTAAGTTAATTTTTAGATATATAAATACAAAAAATTGGAACGGATTTTGCTAATTCTTGTGAAGTTTTAAACTAAGGATAAAAATGAAAGATTTATTAATTTTACAAGATGTAAAAAACCTAAGTGCAAAAAAAGGTAAAGGTTCAAAAAAATCAGGTGGGGAAGGCTTTGCTGATTTATTATTTAATCAAACAGATGCTAAAAATACTAAAAATAATTTATTAGTTATGCAAAATGTCTTTAAGGCAAAAAATGAGATAAAATACAAAGATTTAAAGCAAGCAAACACTGAAATAAATCTAGCATCATCATTACTTAATGAAAAGCCTAGCAATAAAGAACCTAATTTATTAGCAAATCTTTTACAAAATCCAAAAAATTTAAATGAAAAAGTATCGCAAATTGTAAAAAATGCAAAAGAAGTTAATGAATTTTTGCCTGAAAGATTGCAAATTAGCGAAGCTGAAATAATGCAAGATATACAAAAATCTATGCAAGATTTTGAATATGGAAAAGAATTATTTGATGACTTAAATTTCGTTCAAATATTAGACTTTTTAACCATATTAAAACAAGATAGTAAAAATGCTGAGCTTAATAACTTTTCTAGTTTAAAAAACATAGTAAATAATAAAATAAACCTTGAAACTTTTGCAAATACTACAAGCGTTCATTCTCTTGTTGAACTTGCTAAAGAACATAAATTAGGTCTTAGCAATATAACTTATGAAAAAATCAAAAACAATGAATATAACGAGCAAATTTTTGCTAAGCCATATCCGAAATTATATGAGCAAAACTTCTTCTCACATGCTTTAAATAAAGAGCCTAAAAGCACTAAATTAGAAGATGTAAAAAAAATCAATCTTGAAAATATACTAAATCAAAAAGAAGTAAAACTAGATAATAAAACAACAGAAAAAATAATAACAAACAATCAACAACAAAAAAACATTGAAAGCACTCTAAAAACTGGGGCTTTAAATGAGCTTTTAAGTAAAATTTCAAAAGATACAAACGAAGTAAAACCAAGTAAGGAATTAAGAGCTGAGATTTTAAAAGTAATATCAAATGAAAACGATACACCTAAACAAAATATAAAAGAAGCTCCTATTACCCTAAAAGACAATAAAGAAATAGCAAAAGATTTCATAAAACCACAAATGCAAACTCAAATTCAAGCAGAAAAACCTATCCAAAATGAGTTGCCAAAAATAGAAAATGAAATAATTATGCCAACTGAAGAAAGTTTTGAAGAGCTAGTTCAAAGTGATGATAAAATAGAAATAAATAAAGAAAAAATAAGCTTACCAGAGAGCTTAAAGCTTGATTTCTTAAATCCTAATAAAGAACTTAGCAAAGAACAAACAAAATTAGTAATTGATAATTTTACAAGAGATTTTAAAGAAGAAATAGAAAAATTTAAAGCTCCAAGCCACAAAGTTAGCATTAATTTAAATCCTAAAGAATTAGGAGAAATTAATGTAACAATGGTTGCTAGAGGAAATAATTTACATATTAACTTAAACTCAAACAACCAAAACACCTTAAACCTATTCATAGCTAACCAGCAAGAGTTTAAAAATAGCCTTGTAAATATGGGCTTTACTGGACTTGCTATGAACTTTGGTGATAAAAAAGACGGGCAAAGAGAGCAAGAGCAACAAAAAGCTCGTAAAAAATATGAAGAGATAGAAGAACTAGAAGCTACAAGCGATATGCCAAGTGGAATTAACGCTGTGCTTTATAAATATTTTTAAAGGGGTAAAAAATGTTAGTTTCTTTAGTATCAATAATGTTAATAGGAACAATGATAATTTTAGCAGTAGGTTTTGCAGCTAGGCTATATTTTAAAGATACTTAATAGATTTTCGCTTACATAATTCCTATTTCAAATTCTTTTAGGTGCTTTATTAATGCTATATGAAAAATAAGCTTATTATAAGAGTTACATATATTCTAATAATATATTTTCATATTTTACTTAAGGAAAAAGATGAAATTAATAGAAATTTATAGTGATGAGTTTTGCAATTTTGCAAAAGATGTGCAAAAAAACTTTTCAAATAAGTTTTAGAAATGAAACAGATGAAAATGTAATTACAATTGATGAGATTTTAAAATCTCTAAAGAATAAAAAGGCTAAAAATTTTTATGTTTATAATAAAGATATAAAGGCCAGTGGAGTTTGTTTATTAATAGATAAAAATACTCAAAATAATAGCCTTGAATTATTTTATATACTTGAAAAATTTCATAGCAAGGGTTATGACTTGGCAAATGATAGAAAAAACCTTTCCTAAAACTAAAGTTTAAAGCACTGCTACGCCTTATTTTGCAATAAGAAATATTCATTTTTATGTTAATAAATGTGGTTTAAAATAGTTCAATTATCAAATTTATCAGATAAATTTAATAATATTAAAGAGTTAGAATGGTTCTTTAAGTTTGAAAAAATAATGAATAATTAAATTCCTATTTCAAATTCTTTAGGGGCAAATGCCCCTATTATTATGCTTTTACAGGTTCAGTGAATACTACGATTTCAGGTGCTTTACCTTCAAATTTCTTAATATTTACTAGTGCTGTATGAGAGATATTTCCGTTTGCAAGCTCGCTTGTAGGAATATCAATTGTTAGCACGTTTGCACAACCATATTTGCAATCGCCGTTATTATCAGGATCATACCAGCCACCTTCTTGTAATACAACAACGCCAGCCATTACATCATCGCTAACTTTTGCACCAGCAATTACCTTACCACGAGCATTATATACTTCTACTAAATCGCCATCTTTAATACCCTTAGCTTTTGCATCTTTAGTATTAATTAAGATTGGCTCATGTCCATTTACAGCATAAGTTTCTCTTAAACTTGTATGGCAAAGTTGTGAGTGTAAGCGGCTTGTTGGGTGTGGGCTTACCATGTGAAACTCTGCAGGTTTGTTTTTCATACCTAACCACTCGATTGGCTCCATCCAAGTTGGGTGAGCTTTGCAGTCTTTATAACCCATTTTTTCAATAGTTTCGCTATAAATCTCTATAAGTCCGCTTGGAGTTCCTAGTGGATTTAAGATAGGATCTTCTACGAAATCTTTAAAGCGAACGAATTCATAAGCACTTTGGTCAGCTTCAAATTCTAATGCCTTGTTTGCTTCCCAGAAATCTTTAAAGCTTGGCATTTCTACGCTTGAGCTTGATTTTGCAGCGTTATAGTATTTTTCTACCATTTCAAATGGAGTTTGATTTTCGCAATATGCGTTATATAATTTATTTGCTAAAGCAGCTGCATCTTTTGCTTTACCGCCCTTACTTAATACACAATATTCTCCATAAACTTTTATAAGCTCAGCAAATATACTAAAGTCATCTTTACTCTCACCTACCGGAGCAACTGCAGCTTTCATAGGAACTATATGCATATTTGAATAATCCCCACTCATAGAAATATCATCTCTTTCATATTGGCTAGTTGCAGGAAGTAAAATATCAGCCATTCTAGCTGTTGGAGTCCAGTAAATCTCATTTACTACTATTGTTTTTGGCTTTTGCCATGCTTTTACTAAAGTTTTTAAATCTTGGTGATGAACGAATGGGTTTCCACCTACCCAGTAAATATAATCTATATCACTATAAGTAATCTTCTTACCATTGTGATCAATTGTCTTACCTGGGTTTAGTAGCATATCAGCAATTCTAGCTACTGGAATAGCTTTATCTGTTGTTTTTTGTAACCAGCTTTGACCTGTATTTTTCTCATTATTGTTATCTTTTGATTCAACCAAATGTCCATTACTATCAAATGTAGCACCAACTACACCTTTAAACTCGCCTTTATCCCACATACCAACAAGGTTTGCATTAACACCACCTACGATTGGAGCATTTGTAGTTGCAACACCACCATTTGAATAATGATAGCTTAGACCAAATCCACCACCATCTTTACCAATGTGTCCTAGCATTGCACATAAAGTTACTAGCATCCAGTGAGGTTGCTCTCCGTGATGAGCTCTTTGCATACCCCAACCACTCATTACTAAGCTTAGGTTTTCTCTTAATTCTTTTGCTAAATTCTCAATAACACTCGCTTTTACGCCACAAATCTTCTCAGCCCATTTGCTATCTTTTTTAACGCCATCAGTTTTACCCATTAAGTAGTCTTTAAATTTATCAAATCCTACTGTATAGTTTTCCATAAATTCAGCATCATAAAGCTTCTTATCAATTAAATAGGTAGCCATACCCATCATCATAGCAACGTCAGTATTTGGTCTTGGTTTTATCCAATCACCTTTGCCTTCAAAAAACTTAACCGTATTGCTTGCTCTTGGGTCAATGCAAATTACTTTGATTTTGCTTTCTTTGATTTTTTCCATATAAGAACGACCTTCGCCATCGGTTACAGTCCATGCAATTTTTAGTGTATCAATTGGGTTTGCTCCCCAAATAACGATAACTTTTGTATTTTCTAATACCAAATCATAATTGGTTTGTTGCTCATAAACTTCAATTGAACCTACAACATGTGGCATAATAACTTGCGATGCACCAGTTGAATAATCCCCTAATGAACCAACAAATCCACCAGTTAAGTTCATAAATCTATGAAGTAATGTTCTTGAGTTATGAACGTTACCACTTGATTTCCAACCATAACTACCAGCAAAAATTCCATCAGCACCTTTTTCATCATAAGTTCTTTTTAAACCTTCAGCTACAAGCTTTAAAGCCTTATCCCAGCTTACACGAACCCACTCATCTTTACCACGAAGCTCAGGTTTATTATCTAGTGGATTTTCTAAGAAACTCTTTCTAACATAAGGATATTTTACACGATTAGCATACACTAAATCAGGTGTGTAGTGTTGTAAATCATTTGTTAAAGTCTTTGTTTGTTTTGCGTTAAATGGTTCGCTTTTTACAACTTTACCATCTTTTATAGTTAATTTTAAAATACCCCAGTGAGCACCTGTTACAACTTCGCCATTTTTTACTAAACCACTAGCAACTGCTTTGCTTTCAGCTCCAAGTAAATTAATAGGAGCAAAACTCATAGCACCAATTGCTGCTGAACCTTTTAAAAAACTTCTTCTATTTAACATAATTTCTCCTTTCGTTATTTCATATCTTTTGCGTGTTTTTGTAGATATTGCACTACTAATTGTCTATCAACTTTGTCAATTCCTGTTCTTGTTTCCATAGCTTTGAATGTTGCAGGCCATTGGTTTGCACTAAACTCGGTTACAGAATGAAGCGGATGACAAATTCCGCAATTTTCTTCAAACATAGCCTTGCCTTTTTCAAGAAGTGGCTTAGCTGAACTTTCTAAATCAACTAATTCTTCTTTTTTTGCATAAACTTTAATTGAAGCTATGCTAAAACCATTTTTTAATTCTTTTTCAACCTTAAAATCTACTTTAGAATTTTTACCAAATGCAGCAACTAATATTCTATTTTTATCATTGAAATATAAAATATTTCCTGAATTAGGATTGTAATATCCTTTAATTGTAAGCTCTGCCATATCGCCATCTTTTGTAATTTCAAAAGCATTTGTTGGAAGTAACTTTCCTTCAGCTTTTTTAGCATCTACTGAAGTGTAAAGATTAATAATCTTACCGCTAAATTGCTCAGCAGCAAACATAGAAGCCACTAAAGCACAGCTTAGAAAAATCTTTTTCATAAATCTCCTTAAATAAAAATTAATTTTTAAAACTTGTTAAAAATTATAAAATTATTGCACTTATTAGTAAATATTTTTATCTTATGAATAATTTATTGAATATTTAATAATGTGTGTAAATTAGATATATTAAGTATGATTTTTAAAATATAAAATAATTGGAAGAATAATATATAATCTGCAAAATAATTTTGAAATTCCTATTTCAAATTCTTTGAAAATTATTAGAAATTTTGTGTAAAAAAGTAAAGAATTTGAAATAGGAATTTCAAATTCTTAAAAGATTATTTTAATACTTTAGGGAGTGTTATTCCTGTTTGGTTTTGATATTTACCTTTTTTATCAGCATAAGATGTAATGCAAGGCTCATCACCTTGTAAAAATAAAACCTGTGCTATTCCTTCATTTGCATAAATTTTAGCTGGTAGCGGAGTTGTATTGCTAATCTCGATAGTAATATGACCACAAAAACCTGGCTCAAATGGCGTTACATTTACAATAATTCCACATCTTGCATATGTGCTTTTGCCAAGACAAATTGCTAAAACATCTCTAGGCATTTTAAAATACTCAACCGTTCTAGCAAGTGCAAATGAGTTTGCAGGAACTATACATTCATCTCCTACAAAATCAACCACATTTTTATCATTAAAATCTTTAGGGTCAATCATTGTGCTATTTACATTTGTAAAAATTTTAAACTCACGACCTACACGAATATCATATCCATAACTTGAAAGCCCGTAGCTAACTACATTTTTTCCTACATTTTCTTCGCAAAACGGAGTTATCATTTCGTGTTTTAATGCCATTTCTTTTATCCAAGCATCACTTTTAAGTCCCATTATTTATCCTTTGTATAATTTTTACCTATTATTGCATTTTTAATTAATCTAAGTGTAAAGTTAAAATGTAAAAGTGATTGTTAAAAAGAAGATGGCGCGGCGGACGGGGCTCGAACCCGCGACCTCCGGCGTGACAGGCCGATATTCTAACCAGCTGAACTACCGCCGCACCGATATTAAAATGGTGGTCGCTATAAGACTCGAACTTATGACATCCACCTTGTAAGGGTGGCGCTCTACCAACTGAGCTAAGCGACCAAAAATTGATGGTGTCCTGTGCTGGATTCGAACCAGCGGCCCCCTCATTAAAAGTGAGATGCTCTACCTGCTGAGCTAACAAGACTTAAAATAAAAATAAGTTTGGATTATACAATCTAAAACTTAAATTAAAATTAATATTTTAAAAAATTAATTCTTTTTAAAAAGTTTTAGCTTATTTTAGAATATAAGTTATATTTTTTATTATTTTTAAAAAAACAAATTCCTAATTCAAATTCCTTGAAAATTTTAAAGAATTTGAATTAGGAATTTAAACTTACAAATCTTTATAATTAATGCCGTCAAAATAAGCTAAAGCACTACCCCAAGTAAAGCCACCACCAAAAGCATCTAAAAGCATTAATTTTCCATTAGTCAAACGACCTTGCTCATAAGCTTCATTTATTGCAATCGGAATTGATGCTGCTGAAGTATTGCCAAACTTATCAACACATACAACGCATTGCTCATCACTTAAGCCCAGCTTTTCTTGAACATAGCTTATTATTCTTAAATTAGCTTGATGTGGTATAAATAAATCAATTTCATCTTTTTTAAGATTATTTTTTTCAAGTAAATAAGCAACATCATCGGCTAATGTTTTTACGGCTACTTTAAATACTTCGTTGCCTTTCATCTCAAGCTTTAAAGGTTCTGCTTGCTTTGTTTTATTAGAGCGTTTTGTGCATAATAAATCTTTAAATTCCCCATCACTTCCTGTGTGAGTATCTACGATGCCTAAGCCATTGCTAGCACTTATTACACAAGCACCTGCACCATCTCCAAATAAAACACAAGTTGTTCTATCTGTATAATCAAGCACTGAAGAAATCTTTTCTGCACCTATAATTAAAACATTCTTTTTAGCACCACTTTCTATCATAGCACGAGCAAGCTCAAGCATATAAATAAATCCTGAGCAAGCCGCACTTATATCAAAAGCACTAACACCTTTTAAACCAAGCTTGTTTGCTACTATTGTAGCAGTTGATGGCATTGTAAAATAATCAGGGCTTAAAGTTGCTACTATAACCAAATCTATATCTTTAGCGTCAATTTTTGCTCTTTTAATAGCTAATAATCCTGCTTTATATGCTAAATCACTTGTATTTTCATTATCTTCTGCGATATATCTTTGTTTAATACCTGTTCTTTTGATTATCCATTCATCACTTGTGTCTAAAAAATTTTCAAAATCTTTATTTGTTAATGTTTTACTAGGTAGATAAGAAGCAATACTTCTAATGCAAGCTTTTAATTTCATCTTCAATCACTTTATTTACATTTGAATTAGCAAATTTTAAAGCTTGAAAAATAGCATTTTTTATAGCTTCTTCATTGCTCTTTCCGTGGCTTATAATAGTACAACCATCAACTCCTAATAAAGGAGCACCTCCATACTGGTCATAATCTAAATGCTGTTTTAGTGCATCAAATGCACCTTTGCTAAGCATATAACCTACTTTAGCTAATGATGATTTTTTAATTTCACTTTTTAATAGCTTAGCAAAAATGCCCACAGCACCTTCTGCTGTTTTTAATAAAATATTTCCAGTAAAACCATCACAAACAACAACATCACACTCACCTGCAAAAATCTGACCGCCTTCTACATTGCCTATAAAATTACTTAGATGTTCTCTTAATAATTTGTGAGTATCTTTTGTAAGTTTATTACCCTTGCAGTCTTCTTCACCATTTGATAATAGTGCTATTTTAGGATTTTTGATATTCATTACTTCTTTTGCATAAGCTTCGCCCATAATTGCAAATTGTAATAAATTTTCTTCTTCACAATCAACATTAGCACCAACATCTAATACTAAAACCCTGCCATTAAATGTAGGCATTAAAGTTGCAATCGCAGGTCTTAACACACCTTTTACTCTTCCTATTCTAAGAGTAGCAAGGCTCATTGTAGCTCCACTATGTCCTGCAGAAACTACAGCGTTTGCTTCATGATTTCTTACTAATTCTACAGCTTTATAAATACTGCTGTCTTTGCGTTTTAAAACATCAGTAGAGTTCTCATCCATATCAAATACATCAGTAGTATGTAAATACTCTACTCTATTTGATAATTCTTGTGGAATTTGATTTCGGATTTTCTCTTCATCTCCAACTAAAATAACGCTAAAATTATCTTTTTCTCTTAACGCTTTAACTACTCCACTAACAATTGGGGTGAAAGAAAAATCTCCACCCATAGCATCAACAGCAACTTTTATCATAGGTATTAATATTCACCTGTTGTTGGATTAATTCTGTGTGGTAATTTCCAGCTTCCGTCTTTATCTTTTACTGGTCTTACTAACTCAATTTTATAATGAGTGCGTCTTTTCGCTGCTCTTGTTTTACTAACTCTTCTCTTTGGAACTGCCATGTTATTCTCCTTATTTACAATTTTGACAATAAAAATAATCGCTTAAATATAAAGATAATTCGCTTTTTAAAACTTCAATTAAGTCTATTTCACTATCATAAAATTCCATAGTATCACTTAATTCATTTTCTTTATCTTTAAATACACCATCGCTTAAATCTAAGTTGATTTTTTCATTAACTTCAACTTCTAATTCAGCAGCACAACTATCACAATAATGTATAACATTACCAACTAAAGTTGCATCTAGTGTAACCAACTTATTATCTTTTCTTTTTAAAAAGCCTTCTAAAACTAAATTATCAAAATCTAGTTTAAAAGGGTATTTTACCGAATTAATTTTACTAAAAGCAATTTTCATTTTAATTTATTTCAAGTTTATTAAAGAAAAACTCTATTTCAATTTTAGCATTTTCTAAACTATCACTACCATGAACTGCATTTGCATCAATACTTTCAGCAAAATCCGCTCTTATTGTTCCTTTTGCCGCTTCTTTAGGATTTGTTGCTCCCATTAATTCACGATTTTTAGCAACTGCATTTTCACCTTCTAACACAGACACAACAACAGGACCACTAGTCATAAACTCAACTAAATCTTTATAAAATGGTCTTTCTTTATGAACTGCGTAAAATTCTCCTGCTTGCTCTTTTGTTAAATATAGTTTTTTAATAGCCGCAATTCTTAAGCCATTAGCTTCAAAACGACTTAAAATTTGACCTATTACACCCTTTTTAACAGCATCAGGCTTTATGATCGATAAAGTTCTTTGCATTAAATCTCCTTAAAATAAAAGCTCATATTATACAAAAATAAATTAATTTTAGCTTTAAAAATTAAGTTCTTTTAATAAAGTTTTTGCATCAACTAAACCAACTATTCTTTTTATCACTTCTGCTTTATCGTTTAAAACTAGTAAAACAGGTGGTCCAAATATCTTATATTTTTCAGCCATTTCTTGCTCAAATTTGTTTGGATTACTAAGGTCAATTTTAATTAAATTATAGTGATTTAAGGCGTTTATTACATCTTTATCTTTAAAAGTTGTTTTTTGCATAACCTTGCAATTTTCACACCAACTAGCAGTAAAATATACTATATTTTTTGATGATAACTCTAATTTATTTGTAGCTTGAATAAATTCTAATTTTTCTTCTACAATTTCATATTTTTCATAATTTCCAAAAACATTATTTAATAAAATAAATGAAAATGATAAAATTAATACTAAAAAAACTTTAAAAAATAACATAATTTTATTTTTTGAGCTCTCAAATAAACCAAAAAATACACAAAAACAAATTCCTAAAACTGCATATAGGATATTTATTATCATTTCATCAAGCAATCTTTCTAAGAAATATATAGCAATTGCTAACAAGACAAAACCAAAAAATTTATTAACATATTGCATCCAAGCGCCAGTTATAAATCTAAAACCAAAACCTATTGCAATAAGTGGAATTCCCATTCCTATACTCATAGCAAATAAAGCACTAGCACCTAAAACAACATCATTACTATTTGCAATATAAATTAAAATTCCAGCAAGTGGTGCTGCAACACAAGGACCTACAATTAAAGCACTTAAAGCACCCATTAAAAATATCCCTATAACACCACTTAAATTTGTGCTTTTTTGATTAATTTTATTTACTAAAAAATTAGGCATTTTTAATTCGTATAGCCCAAACATTGATAAAGATAAAAGAACAAAAATTAAAGAAAAAACAATAATTACAATAGGACTTTGAAAAAACGCCTGAACTCCGCTTCCTAAAAGTGCGGCAACAACTCCTGCAATAGTATAGCTAAGAGCCATTCCTAATACATAAACTATGCTTGAAAATACAGGTTTTTTGCCGCTACTTTTTGCTAAAATACTAGAAATTATAGGAACCATAGGCAATGTGCAAGGCGTAAGAGATAGCAATAAACCTGATATAAAAAACGTTAAAATATTAATCAAAAATGAAGAATTTAAAAGCTGAATTTCATATTCACTTTTAGCGTTTTGTTCTTCTTTTTTTAGCTTGATTGCTTCTTTGTTTGCGTATTCTAAACTAAAAGAATTGTTAAGATAATTAAAAGAAGCAACTAATGGCTGATAACATAAACCTTCAGTTGAACATCCTAAATAAAATATTTTTACATTATCATTATCTTTTAAAATAAAATTAGGTAAATTAAACTCAATTTGATTTAAAAATACTTCAACATTATCTTTTAAGATAGGCTTTTTTAAATCAATATCTTTTGTAATATCATTGTTATTATGAGTAATTTTTAATTCGTCTTTATATAAATATACACTAGAATCTAGGTTTAATTTAATTGTTTTTATGGCAGGAGAATTTGAAATCTGAAATTGAAAAACTTCATTAGGTGGTAAAGCTTCTGCAAATAAAATAACACTTAATAATAAAATTTTAATAATTATTTTCATACTTTTCTCCGTTTTTTATATTGATAAAAGCTAAAAAATAAAATCATAATAATTACTATGAAACTACTGATTAATATTAAATTATTTTCATTTCTAGTGATTTTTTTATTTTCTTTATTTATTTTAAAAATATCTAAATCCATTGTGCAACCATAATAAATATTTAGATTTTCATCTTTTTTAACATAAGTAATTATGTGTCTTATTGAATGATTAGTCCAAAAAATACTAGCTTCTGTAAAACCTTCATTATTAATTTTATCAACCAAATCTTTTACATATAATTTATTATTAATATCTGTTTCTTGCAATATATTTTGGTTTTCATAATCTTTTGAATAATGTGCTATATAAAAGCCCAAACTATCAAAAGCATAAGCCTTTTCTTGATATTTATTAAAATTAATTTTATTAATTTCTTTTTTAATTAATGCTAATTTTTCATTATGATTTAAAGAAGGTAATAAAGTATTTGAATATTTTTCTATCTCATCTACTATTGTTTTTGCTTGTTTTACAACTTCGCTTTTTACATCTTTATTTTCTTGTAATTCATAAGCATTATTAAGCATATTATAAACATTAACGCTATTAACAACAACGCTAAAGCACGCAAGTAAAGTAAAAAATACAATAACCCTAAGCATCAAAATTAACCTTATTTACAATAGCACTGGTTAAAGAATTGATATCAATATCTTGTATTTTAATTCCATTAGGAACACCTTGAGCGATTTTGCTAATTTTCATATTGTAATTCTTAAAATAATCTTCTAAATAAAAACAAAGAGTATCCGTGCTAACGCTTGGTGTATAAGCTAATAATAATTCTTTAATATCAAACTTAATTATCATTTGTTCTAATTTTTTTAAATAATATTCATTCATTTTTGAAAGTATGAAATATCTTCCTTCATATACATTACATTCATCAATAAAAAACACATCTTTAGGACTTTCTACTAGACAAATAATCTCATCAAGTTCTAAATTAACACAATAATCACATAATTCATTTTCACTTAAACATCCACAAATTGAGCACTCTTTTATGTTTTTTTTAGCGTTTTCTAAAGAATTTACTAATTCTTCTAAAAGATTTTTATTTTCATAACACAAATAATAAGCCATTTTTAAAGAAGTTTTTTTGCCTATTCCTTGAATTTTTCCTATGCTTTTGCATAAATTATTAAAATGTATCAAGCGTTACCTTAAAATTATGATATTCATTAGTATAAAAATACTCTATTTTATAGCCTTGAGTATCACAAATATATTTAATCAAATAAAGACCTAAACCAAAACTATTTGCAGTATTTTTACCTCTTATAAAAGGCTTAAAATATTCATTAACATCAAAATCTTGTTCTTCGCCTTTATTTCTAACTATTATCTCATTCGCAAAGAATTCTATAATACACTTACGCTCACTTGAATACTTTAACGCATTATCTAATAGATTTTTAATCAAAATAACTAATAAAGAACTATCTACTAAAATCTTTTTATTAACATGCATTTTTACATCAACTACACTTAAATCATCTAAATATAAAGCATTAAGAGATTCTTCTAATAAAGTTGAATAAGTTTTTTCTTCTAAAACCACATCATGATTGCTTGATAAGATTTCTTCTAGATTTTTTAGTTCATTAATTAAACTATTCATATTCTTAAAAACATTTAACAATATTTCTTTATTTTTTTCATTTTCTGGCATGCTTGCTGCAAACATTCCCTTAGCAATAGGAGTTTTTAACTCATGCATAATTGCTCTTAAGAAAAATCTTCTAGCTACTGTTAATTCATTATTCTTTTTAATAGCTTTATTAAATTCTTTATATAAAATTCCTATTTCATTGTTTTTTTCATATACAAAATTACTAGGTCTATTGTTTAATAAATTAATTATGTGATTTTTTAAATGATGCAGCGGTTCTATTAAAAAATAACAAAACAATAAAGATAATATAAAAAGACCTACCATACAAAAAGTTAAAACCAAAACATTATTACTTGTTATATTACTATCGTGGGTATTTTCATAAACTCTTGTTGTATTGTTTTTAATATTATTAATCTTTAAAAAATATCTATTATCATAAACTATACCACTTACTAAACCAAAATTTGTCTTAATATCAATAGGCTTATCCGTGCTTGTGTATATTTCGTTAATAAAATCTTCATCATTAATTTCTTCAAAATCAATATCTAATAAATATTTATTTATTTGAGAAGCAACACCACTAGAATAAAGCTTATCAAGCGTTAAAATCGCAAAATAAAGCCTACTTTCATTCTCTAATCTTAATGCTGTTTGCGTATATTTTAAAATAGTTGCTGAAATTATAGAAGTTAGTAACACACTAACTATAAAAATGGTTACTAACTTTGCTCTAATTGAAATAAATCGCATTAGCCAATAAGCTTATAGCCTATGCCACGAACTGAAAATATATGTTTAGGATCTTTTGAACTATCGCCTATTTTATTTCTTAATCTTCCGATAATTACATCTAAACTTTTACTATCTTTTTCTCTTAAAGATCTACAGCTACTAGCTAATTCTTCCCTTGAAACCGAATAGCTATGTCTTTTTACTAAATAACTTAAAATATCGTATTCAGCAGGTGTTAAGCTAAGTGGTTTTTTATCATAATAAATTTCATGTTTTTCATGCTCTACTTTAAATAAAGTGCTTACCTCTTCTTCAGGTGGTAATATAGCTTTTTTATATCTTCTTACAAGTGATGAAACCCTAGCTTGTAATTCAGTAGGCTCATAAGGTTTTGGTAAATAATCATCAGCTCCTAATCCAAGTCCTAAAACCTTATCACTTGTATCACCTCTAGCACTAGAAATAATAACAGGAATATCATATTTTTTACGAATTTCTTTACATACCTCAAGCCCATCCATTCCTGGTAGAGTTAAGTCTAATATTAAACAATCAAATTGACTAATATCTGCTGCTAAACCTTCTGCAGGAGTACTAAAATTAGTCACTTTAATGTTAAACTTTGCCAAAAACTCAGTAATAAGACCAGCATATTCTACTTCGTCTTCAATCATCATTACATTAATCATTTTTTCACCTTTATTTATTAAAGTCTTTTCATTCTAACAATATTTAATTTATAAACGATAAATTGCAAAAGGAAAACAATGCGTGATTTTTATGAAATTCTAGGAGTTAGCAAAAACGCTAGTCCTGATGAAATCAAAAAAGCTTATAGAAAATTAGCCTTAAAATATCATCCTGATAGAAATCAAGGCGATAAAGATGCAGAAGAAAAATTCAAAGAAATAAACGTAGCTTACGAAACACTAAGCGATGATGCTAAGCGTGCTAGATATGATAGATACGGAGAAGCTGGGATTAACGGCGGTGGTGCTGGTGGATTTGATTTCGGTGGATTTTCAAATTTTAGTGATATTTTTGGCGATATTTTTGGTGGTTTTGGTGATAGCGATGATGAAATTGATGAAGATTTATTTATAACTCTTGAATTAAGCTTTAAAGAAGCAATATTTGGCTGCAAAAAGAAAATCAATTATTCATACAAAACAAGTTGCATAAAATGCGATGGCACAGGTTCTGCAAGTAAAACAACTCATACTTGCTCAAGATGTAATGGTAAAGGCAAAGTAGCTATTAGACAAGGATTTTTCCAAATGGTTAGCACTTGTGATGCTTGTGGTGGGAAAGGTAAGGTTATAAAAGATAAATGCTCAAGCTGTCAAGGAAGCGGACAAGAAAGCAAAAAAGAAGAATTAGAAGTAACAATTCCTGAAGGAGTAGATAACGGAGTAACCCTAAAATGCGCTAATAAAGGTAATGAAATTGGCAAAAACGAACGCTCTGATTTATATATAAAATTAAGAGTAGCAAGAGATGATAGATTTATTAGAAAAGGCGATGATATCTATATTGATGTGCCGATATTATTTACTCAAGCAGCGCTAGGCTCTAGCATAATTGTGCCTACAATTAGAGGCGAAGCGACTATTCAAATACCATTTGGTTTAAGCGATAAACAACTTGTAAAAATTAGTGGCGAAGGTGTAAAAAATCATCACACAAGAAGAACAGGCGATCAATTCGTTCAACTTAGCATTATGTATCCAAAACATATAAATGCAGAACAAAAAGAATTATTAGAAAAATTAAATGAGAGTTTTGGTATCAAAAACGATGCGAAAGAACAACAACATGGCATATTTGATACTATAAAATCATGGTTTAAATAATTTCAATTTCCTAATTCAAATTCTTTGAAAATTTTGTGGAATTTGAATTAGGAATTATAAAATTTTAACTATATATTTTATGCAATAACAAATTAAACTGATAAAAAACTATAACAATAACTGCGATTAACCACAAGCTTATTTGTTCTATTCTGCTAAATAACCCTATAAAATCAAAAATAAATACTAATATTATTTAAGCAAATTTTAAGAATGGGGGGGGGTATTATACTTATTTTAAATAAAGGATTTTTATGTGTGAAATATCAAAAAATATTTTTGAGAAAATTAAAACAGATGGCTTATATGCGTATAATAAAACTGATTTGTATGATTATCTTATATACCTACTAGATAAAGAAGAAAGACTACTAAACAAATCAAACGACGAATTATCAAGGCTTTTAAAGATAAGTTCTAGTAAAGTAAATGCCTTAAGGGCAAATATAAGCGTTAAATTTATGAATGATAGTGAATACGAAAGCTTATTTTTAGACTTTTTATCACAGCTTTCAAGTAAAAATATAAAAGAAGACGAAACTCACTATATATTTACCATAGAAAATAAAGCTATAAGAAACTTCATAGAAGCAAAACTAAAAAAGCATTGTAATGATACAGCCGACTACACACTTAATAAAGAAAAAATAAAAATCTTAAAAAGTGATTTCATAACACTTTTAGAAAAGGAGGGTAGCGAAAAAGAAAATATACAAAAATTAGCTCAAAAGCTAAAAACAACAAAAACTCTAGATAAAACTATAGATATTATCGCTGAGTTTTTCCCAGTTTTAAAAAAACTAAAAAATACTTATCAAATCGCACAAAAATAATTTAAGGAGATTTAAATGAAATTAAACAAAATATTATTAGGTTGCCTTTTATTTGCTTGTATTGCAAACTCTGGAGAACTTAAACTTGAAAGCACAACTGGTGGAAATTATTTAACAGTAAAAGATGGTGATTGCTTTACGACTGGATATAATCCAGAAATCGCGGTTGTAAACAATAATATAATAATGAACGATTATTCTATATGTGAGTTTAGTATAACAGCTAAAGAAAAAATAGAAATTTTAAATTTAGAAGTAAATAAAAATATACCAAAAGAAGTAGCTAATTGCACGTCAGATGCCAGACAAATTTATGAAAAATCACCAAATCAAGGTGTTTTAAAAGCAGGAGAAACTAGATGGTATAAGATTAAATGTCTTAATCTAGAAATGAAAGCGGGATTAAAAAGCATAACAATTACCACAGATAAAAATAAAGCAACTTACAAAAATCCTAAAAAATATGTAGATGAAGATTATTTTATAAGAAACTGAAAAAAATAAGGAGATTTTATGAAAAAAATAATGTTATTTATGGCACTAGGGTTAAGTTTATTTGCTTTTGACATAAAGCAAATTGAGCCTACTTGTAAAAATCCAAATAAACAAACAGAATGTCTTGATCAAATATTTGATGCCTGGAATAAAAAATTAATAAATTCTAATCATTTTAATGCAGTTAAAAATCTATGTCTTAAATCAAATAGTGCTGGAGCTTGTGCTGGAGCTACTATTTTAGCAGACTATGGAAGTGAAGAAGAATTTAGAAAAATTGGCATGATTGATATTATGTATAAAGTGTGCAATCTAAAACCATTTACAAATCAATCCGGAGTGAGTAGTTATTATGCATGTTTTGAATCAGCAAACTTAGCCATTATGTTAAAAGATAAAAAAAGTGCAATCAACTTTAGCAATAAAGCTTGTAAGGCTGGCAGGCAAGATGGTTGTGCTTTATATAAAAAATTAACACAAGCTCCACAAGCAAAACAATCAAAACAAGCAAGAATTAAAGAATTAAAAGCTAAAGCCGCAGAACTTGAAAAAAGAGCAAATGCTGCTAGTAATTCTCAAGCCTATCACGATTTAAAAGAGCAAGCAAGCGATTATCGTGCAAGAGCTATAGCGTTAGAAATTGGTGGTGAAAACGCAGAAGCTAGTGAAGATATAATAAGAGCACTAGAACAAACTTTTGGTGGTTATTGAAATATCATAATTTATATACCTACTTTACAAAAAAATAAACGAAATTTAAAATTAAATTTCGTTTATTAAATTTATACTTTAATAACTTGTTATTTGAATTAAATAAAAAAATATATAAAAATTGATTATATTTTCATAAAGTCTAAATCCTATATGTTTATCACTATCTCTCAAGAATCAAAATTGCTAAATATAAACATTTAAAAAGTTAACCATTAAATTTACTATATTTTTTATAAATGATAGTTTTATTATAACAATTTATAAGATTACTACTAATTTCATATATAAAATCAAAAATACATGAATTATTTTTTAATATTTCATATTATTTAATAAAATTATATAGATTTTGAAAATATTGTATATAGTTTTATTTTCATAAATACACTAAACACTAAAACTCATTTAACTTCTTTAGCTTTTATTATTCTTTATTTTATTTGAATATTATTGTGTGATTTATTTGTTTTTTAACTTAATTTGATTGTAATGATTTTAATTAATAACTTTATTTTTAATAGTTTATTTCTTTTGATATAAGTTATTAATTACTTATATATAATTAACGTCAAACTAATTAAAATAACTTACCCTATTTAATTAGCTTTTTATATGTTATTACCAAGCCTCTAAACCATACCTAAATTATTTTATATATCGCTTATCTACTTGATTTTCTTCTTTTGCCTTTTTGATAGCAAAAAACCTTTTTCTAGCTTTCTCATCTTTAAATGCCATTTTATTTCCCTTATATAACTTTTTACTAATTATAATCTCTATAATTTACTATCAAAAACTAATCCATATAAATTCTTAAAGCATAATTTAGCACTCACCACCAACCTTTTAAAAAGATGGTAGTTAAATTAAAAAGTAAAAAGTTATTTTATAAAAATAACAACACTAAAAAAATAAAAACCTACCAACCAACCATAAAAACCAGAACAAATGCAATAAAAA
>NZ_JBYJAU010000029.1:0-2030 GCF_057802535.1 Campylobacter sp. DY7 | reverse complement strand
GAGACTGTTAAGGCTAGTATTGGGGCGACTACAAGTGATAAGATTGGTTTGACTAGGTTTGAGACTGGGCATAATGTGAGACAAAGTGACCTAACAGGAACAGCTACAGTTACTTTTAAAAACGTAGATGGTATTAATGATGTTACACTAGAGCCTGTAAAACTAACAAATGAAAAAGGTGATATCAGTGCTACTACAGGTCTTGGTGCATTAGCTGAAGCTATTAATAAAGCTAGTGATAAGACAGGAATTAAAGCTAGTGTAACAGCGATTTCTACATTCGAGCAGCCTATTAAGGCGGGAACTACTACAAGTGGATTTAGCATAAACGGAGTTCAAATCGGAACAGTTGATGTTAAAGACAAAGACGCTAACGGAGCGCTTAGAGCTGCAATTAATGCTGTAAAAGATCAAACAGGGGTTGAAGCTTCTGTAGATGCTAAGGGTAGATTAGTACTTGCAAATAGAGATGGTAGGGGAATTAAGGTAGAAGATAACACAACAGGTGCAGCTCCTGCAAAAGACTTCCATAACCTAGTAACTCAAGGTAAAGCAGGGCAAGATAATGTAAAAAAAGCTGTAGATTTAAATTTAGGTGCTACTTGGACAACACCTGCTGGAACTGAAGGCTCTATTAAGAATAAAGATAATACATTTGCAGATGTTAAGAATGCTTTAGGTGCTCAAGATGCACAAATTAGAAAAAACGCTACAGATACAGCAAAAGCAGAAGCATTAGCTACTAAAGCTGCAAATGATGTAGCAGCTACGCAAAATAAAGCTATAGATAGTTTAAAGTCTAAATTAGCTGATGATTTAGATACATTTAGAGGTGCATTAAGCCTTAAAACAGGACAACAACAAGCAGATTTAAATACAATTCAATCAGCTTTTATTACAGCTATTTCTGATATTAATAAAGCAAGCGATTTAAATGCTATATCAACTGCGCTTACCACCTTAGTTGGCGCTGCAGCTAATCTTGATACCGTGGCAGATGGAGGAACTTTAGATGGTTTAAGAGAATTGGCAGCAGGAAATGTAAAAACATATGCTGAAACAATGCAAAAAGCTGTGGGTGCAGCTCAACAATCGATGTTGGATAATGGACTTGATATTACAAAAGGAACAGCAAAAACTGTAAATGATGCATTGACAGATTATAAAACTGGAATCGATGGACAATTAGCAGCAACAGCTGGTTTTAATGCAGCAACAGCTACTGGAAAATTTGATGCTATCGCTGCTTTAGCTACTCCTGATGCAGGCTATAATACAGCTGTTGCAGGTGTCGTTGGAAAAGAAGTTATTTTAACAAATTTAACATTGCCTACAACTGGCGCTATGGCTATGGCTGCAGGCGATTTAGTTATAAGTGATACTTCAACAGATCCTGATATGAAAGCTATTAATGATATGTTTAAAGATTTACAATCACAAACAACAATCGAAGGTGCTAACGCATCTCTTAAAAAGATTGATGATAAGCTAAAAGAACTAGTAGATGGAGCTGTTGGTAAAGGCATGGATACTAAAGAAGCTCAAAAAGGTATCATAGCTCACTCATTACAACAATACTTCAGTGCTGTAAAAACAAGCATAAACGAGCCTGAAGCAGGTGGTCTAGGAAACATGATAGGCTTAAATGCTACAAACTCAACTAACATGGGAAGATTAAGCCTAGTTGCAAACAATGGTAGAGATATTCAAGTTGAAGTTAAAGATGCTAATGGCTTTATAGCTAACTCTGCTTTAGGATTTGATAAAAACGTTAGCGAAAAAACTGTTTCATTAAGAGAAACAAATGCTAAGATAGATGTAGATACAGCTGATGCTATGGGCTTTAATAATGAAGAATGGCAAGCAACTGACACAGGAGATAATGTTAATGGTTACGCAGCAGGTGTTATGACATTAAAAGGTGCTCAAGCTATGATGAATATTGCAGAAACGGCTCAAAAAGCTCTTGAAGCAATTCGTTCAGACCTTGGTTCTGTTCAAAACCAACTTGTTTCAACTGTAAATAATAT
>NZ_JBYJAU010000028.1:0-3351 GCF_057802535.1 Campylobacter sp. DY7 | reverse complement strand
CCCAACCCAAACTCTAAAAGAATTTGGATTAGGAATTAAGAATTAAAACTTATATGAAAAACCAATGTTTCCTTTTAGTTCTTTATCTGAGTTAGTGTATAGATTGCTTCCTAGGTCTATATTAAATGAAGCATTAGGGCTTAGTTTATAATCAACCCCGAAATTAATTCCTACACTAGTATCGCCTTTGCTTCCATCTACTTTGTTTTGTATTTTAAGTTCATCAATAAAGATTAAATCAGGCTTATGGTTTAATTCTTTGCTAAGTCCTACTGCTAAATACGCATCAAATACATTAGGCACTTTAAATCCACCTTCTAAAGCAACTCCTAATTCATGCTTTAACTGACTATCTCCTTTTAATACTAAACCTTCTTGATTAATTGCAGTTGGTTTATATGAAGTTAGATGATATTTTAAGCTAGGTTCGAAATATACCTTATCTCCAAATCTAACACCACCTTCAATACTTGCTTCATATACATTGTGGCTTTTATTAGCTTTTACATCTAGCATTTTTGCTTCATAAGAGCTTGCGATATTGTGATAGAAAGCATTAGCACCTATAAAAACATTATTATTAAATTTATTTAGCGCATAAATTCCAAATCCTTTAGAATCAGCATCTGAGCTTAAATTACCTTTAGTCTCAGCTCTACCAACACTAGCAGCTAAACCTAGAGTTAAATCTGAATTATTAAACTCATGAGTCTTATCAACTCCAACGCTCATATTCTTATAGCGGATTGCGTTGTATTCATACTTTGCATAACCCATTTGATTATCAAGCCAAAAACCATTGCCTAATTTATAATCTTTTAAAGCTCTAAATCTTTTACTTAAAGTATTGTTTTTAGTTCTAATTATATAATCAGGGCTTGTTAGAATGAACTTAGCTGTATCTATTGCTTCTTTATCAAACTCAGTAGGTTTAAACATATCGCCAACTTCTACTTCAAGGCTTGTTAGATTATAATTATTGTTTGCACCATTTGCTATGTTAGTGCTATCTGCTCCGCTTATTACATTGTCTATGTTTGTATTATTTACTAAGTCTTCTCCACTAACTCCAACACTCCAAACATAACTACCATTAATATCACTAAAGTGCTTGTATTTATCTACTAATTCATACATTGCTAACTTTGATTTATAAGTAACTTTAAAGAAGTCTTCTCCTATGCTTGAAGTTGCAGCTGCTGTTACTACGCCTCCGGTAGGTGTGCTTTGTTTAATGATAGCAACAGGAACGAAACCTTGTGTAAGTAGGCTTAGGTTTGTATTAGCTAATTGAATATTATTGCCACCACCAATTGCTCCTTCTCTAGCTATGATAGCTCCACTATATCCATCATAAAAAGATGTATTAGTTCCATTTCCATAGATGTAAAATGTAGTATTGCTTGCATTTAGTGTATTTGTTGCTACTTGAGCGTGAATGCTTGACTTGCTTGTATTTAGTTTATCAGCTCTTATACCACCTTTAATGGTTGAATTATCTACATTATAAGTATTTCCTTTAGTAATGTTTGCATCATAAACTTTAGTAGCCACATCACTAGCACCTGTTAGTAAAGAACTTACATTAGCACTATTTTTAATAGTTGCTGTGTTTGCACTAATTTTATTAGAAGTTACATTGATATTATCAATTACTAATCCAGTAGTTACATTAATATCATTTGCTGTTATATCTTTACTAGCACCTTTATTTGCATCGTATAAGAAATCAGCACTATTTGCATTAACTATATTAAATTTATTTCCTTGATATGCTGTAAGTTTATTATCAACATTAAGTATTCCATTAAATGTGCTATTATCTACTTCTGCATTATTACTTACTTTTGTATCGCCTTTATAAGTAGCATTGCTACTATTTCTTATATCGCTTAGGCTTACATCTTTTTCATAGGTTACTTGATTAGTGAATAAATCACCTGTACCTGTAATAACTGATGAGATTGTTCCATTATTTACATAAATTTCGCCGTGGTTTTCAATATCTCCTGTGATGTTTGAGCCACCTTCTATTAAAACCTTATTAGCTTGATTTGTTAGTTTTAGATTACCTATGTTTGAATTATTATCTAGCTTAGCCATTGTATTATCGCTTAGAGTTAGATTAGCAACTTTTGAACCAGAATCAATGATTGCTTGGGTATTGTTTTTTAATTCTAAATCACTAAAAGTAGAGCCACTAATTACTGAACCGCAAACAGCTGGATCTTCACAATTAATGCTTACTTTACCACCAAATACTGAGCCATTAGCATATAATTGTCTTACATCAGTTGTTCCTATAAATTCTGCACCTTTATCAGCTGCTAAGAAATCAGTAGTTACACTACCTTTAAAGCTTGAACCTGCGTTTGCAATAATGCTATCTGTTATATTTACTTTACTTGTTGTATCAAATACTGAGCCATTATTTGCTATTAGTATGTTTGAATTAACTTCGTTTGTAAAGTTTGCACCAGTGTTTGCTGTAATTGTATCGCTTGCTGTTACTATGCCACCAAAAATAGAATTAGTAGCTTCGATTGTATTTGCATTTACATTTTTAAAACTTGAGTTATTAGTAGCTGTTAGTGTATTTGTATCAATTGCATTAGCAAAGCTTGAGCTATCAGCTGTGATTGAATTGTTTTTCGCTACTTGACCTTCAAATTTAGAGCCTGTTGCTTTAATATCTGTTGCATTTATATTGCTAGTAGCTGCAAATGTTGAACCTGAGTTTGCTTCTAGGAATGCTGAATTTATCGTACCATCAAAACTAGCTCCGTTTGAAGTGATTTTATTAGTTGCTATTGTTGAGCCTTTAAAGCTTGAACCTGCGTTTGCTATGATACTATCGTTTGCTTTTACATTGCTATTTGTATCAAATACTGAGCCACTATTAGCTGTGATTGTGTTTGCTGTAATAGTAGTTGGTGTAGTTCCACCAAAAATTGCCTTATCGTTAGCTATTATGTTTCCTGCTGTTACATTGTTTGTAAAATTAACATTAGCTGATGTTAGTGTGTTTGTAACATTTACTGTGTTAGTAAAACTTGAAGCTGTTGTTCCTGCTAAGGTTTCTAAATTTCCTGCTGTTACAGTGCCGTTAAATTTAGAACCATTACTTGCTGTTAATTTGTTTGTATCGATTGCTTTTTCAAATGTTGAACTATCAGCTGTGATTGAATTATTTTTTGCTATTGTGCCACTAAATGTAGCGCCAACTGCATTTATATTTGTTGCAATTACATTGCTACTTGCACCAAATGTAGAGTCCTTTTGAGCGTCTAGGAATGCTGTTTTTATTTCTGATTCAAAACTAGCATTTGTAGATGTGATTTTATTAGTTGC
>NZ_JBYJAU010000027.1:0-3700 GCF_057802535.1 Campylobacter sp. DY7 | reverse complement strand
ATTTTATAAAAATAACAACACTAAAAAAATAAAAACCTACCAACCAACCATAAAAACCAGAACAAATGCAATAAAAACACCTTCTAGCCCTATCCCGTTTTTAAAAAATAAATAAATATAAAAATTGATTTAAAAAAATAAATATGTAAAAATTAATTATTATTAAAAAGAAAGGAGTTAAAAAAGATTTTAACAAGTCCGCAACGAGCTACTTTCCCCATACCAGTAAGGTACAGTATCATCGCCCACAATGTGCTTAGCTTCTTGGTTCGGGATGGGACAAGGCGTTACCACATTTGTATAATCACGGACATTGTTATTTAAATCTATTAGTTTTTAATAAACTTAAATAACAATGTTAAAAGCAAGTAATTTAAACTATTAAACTTACTAAAGTAATAAACCTTAGCAAGGAAGTAATGCTTATTTAAAGTAAGCGGACGGTCTATTAGTATTGGTCAGCTAAATGGCTTTCACCACTTACACACCCAACCTATCAAGCAGCTAGTCTTGCTGCGACCTTAAGAGAAGATTCATCTTAGAGTTGGCTTCGAGCTTAGATGCTTTCAGCTCTTATCACATCCGAACTTAGCTACGCTGCGATGCTCTTGGCAGAACAACAGCTACACCAGTGGTTCGTTCAACCCGGTCCTCTCGTACTAGGGTCAAATCTCTTCAATCTTCTTACGCCCACGGCAGATAGGGACCGAACTGTCTCACGACGTTCTGAACCCAGCTCGCGTACCGCTTTAAATGGCGAACAGCCATACCCTTGGGACCTGCTCCAGCCCCAGGATGCGATGAGCCGACATCGAGGTGCCAAACCTCCCCGTCGATGTGAGCTCTTGGGGGAGATCAGCCTGTTATCCCCGGGGTACCTTTTATCCTTTGAGCGATGGCCCTTCCACACAGAACCACCGGATCACTAAGACCGACTTTCGTCTCTGCTTGACGTGTTTGTCTTGCAGTTAAGCTGGTTTATGCCTTTATACTCTACAAACGATTTCCAACCGTTTTGAACCAACCTTTGTAAGCCTCCGTTATTTTTTGGGAGGCGACCGCCCCAGTCAAACTACCCACCAGACATTGTCCTACGTGAGGATAACTCACGCTAGTTAGCTACCCGAATAAGAAAGAGTGGTATCTCAACGATGGCTCATTATAAACTGGCGTCTATAACTCAAAGCCTCCCACCTATCCTGCACATTCTTATCCAAGTAGCAGTGTCAAGCTGTAGTAAAGGTCCACGGGGTCTTTCCGTCTTGCCGCGGGTAGGAGGAATTTTCACCTCCACTACAATTTCACTGGATCCCTCTTTGAGACAGCTCCCATCTCGTTACGCCATTCATGCAGGTCGATATTTAATCGACAAGGAATTTCGCTACCTTAGGACCGTTATAGTTACGGCCGCCGTTTACTCGGGCTTCGATCAAGAGCTTCGCATTGCTGCTGACCCCATCAATTAACCTTCGAGCACCGGGCAGGCGTCACACCCTATACATCCACTTACGTGTTAGCAGAGTGCTGTGTTTTTGGTAAACAGTCGGGAGGGACTCTTTGTTGTAAGTTTCCTTGCTTTCGGAGTAAATCCTAATACAAGGCTAACCACACCTTATACCGAAGATACGGTGCTATTTTGCAGAGTTCCTTAAAGAGAGTTCTTCCACGCGCCTTAGAATACTCATCCCACCCACCTGTGTCGGTTTACGGTACGGGCAACATTATCTAAACTTAGAAACTTTTCTTGGCTCGACGGCATCAGCAATTCTTCCTTCCATCCGAAGACTTCAGAAAGCCTTTCAGTTCTCGGTCTAACGTTACACGGATTTGCCTGTATAACAACCTACGACCTTAGACTAGCACTTCCATCAGCTAGCTTGCTTAGCCCTAAGCGTCCTTCCATCGCACAATAATGTTGGTATTGGAATATTAACCAATTTTCCATCGCATACCCCTTTCGGACTTTGCTTAGGACCCGACTAACCCTACGATGACGAGCATCGCGTAGGAAACCTTGGGTTTACGGCGTTAATGATTCTCACATTAATTATCGCTACTCATGCCTGCATGCTCACTTCTATACGCTCCAACGCTCCTTACCGGTACATCTTCAACGCCTATAGAACGCTCTCCTACCACTTAGTAAAAACTAAGTCTACAGCTTCGGTACTTATTTTAGCCCCGTTATATTTTCCGCGCAAAATCACTAGACCAGTGAGCTATTACGCTTTCTTTAAAGGATGGCTGCTTCTAAGCCAACCTCCTGGTTGTTAAAGTAACTTCACATCGTTTTCCACTCAAATAAGATTTAGGGACCTTAGCTGGTAGTCTGGGTTGTTCCCCTCTCGACGACGGATTTTATCACTCGCCGCCTGACTGCTGTGATTACACTATAAGTATTCGGAGTTTGATAGGGTTTGGTACATTGGTGTATGCCCTAGCCCATTCAGTGCTCTACCCCTTATAGCTACTACACAACGCTATACCTAAATATATTTCGGAGAGAACCAGCTATCACGAAGTTTGATTGGCCTTTCACCCCTATCCACAAGTCATCCGGAGCCGTTTCAATGGCCGTCGGTTGGGTCCTCCACTAGCTCTTACACTAGCTTCAACCTGCTCATGGATAGATCACTTCGTTTCGGGTCTGCAGCATCTGACTTATCGCCCTATTAAGACTCGCTTTCGCTACGGCTTCACGTTAGCTTAACCTTGCCAGACACCACAACTCGCAGGCTCATTATGCAAAAGGCAGTCCATCACACTGTATTGCTACATAGTGCTCTGAATGATTGTAAGCAAATGGTTTCAGGTTCTATTTCACTCTGATCACCTCAGTTCTTTTCACCTTTCCCTCACGGTACTTGTACACTATCGGTCAGACATTAGTATTTAGGGTTGGATCGTGGTCGACCCAGCTTCAGACAAGATTTCACGTGTCTCGCCCTACTCAGGATACTGCTAAGTAAAGTAAAGATTTTATGTACGGGAGTATCACCCTCTATGCTCAAGCTTTCCAACTTGTTCTACTATCTTTGCTTAGTCTTTGTTGCAGTCCTACAACCCCACTAGTAAACTAGTGGTTTGCCCTCTTACGCTTTCGCTCGCCGCTACTAGCGTAATCTCTATTGATTTCTTTTCCTGTTGGTACTAAGATGTTTCAATTCCCAACGTTCGCTCCATATATGGTAATACATATCTCTATGTATTGGGTTGCCCCATTCGGAAATCTACGAATTAATGCCCCTTGACGGCTCCTCGTAGCTTATCGCAGTCTAGTACGTCCTTCATCGCCTCTGTCTGCCAAGGCATCCGCCATTCGCTCTTATTAGCTTACCTTTATTAATAATGTTAAATATTATTACAATTAAAATTGAAATATATTTGCATGCATTATTGTTATTGTTTTTAGTATTACTAAAACGCATTACTTCCTTGCTAAAGTTTTTATGTAATTATTCTTAACCTTCAAGACGGAAAGCGTCTAAGCTGTGATGCTTAAAAACTTTTTCTTAATATTTAAGAAAGAGATTAAGACTTAATTACCTTTAACAAGCTTATGAAATTGTTTTATATTACTTGCTTGTGACTCTTAACATTGATAAATAAAATAACACTAGGTTAAAACTATATATAAACATAGAATTAAATTAAATAAAACCTAGAAAGAACATTTGCTTAAATGCTCTGTTTAAGTTTT
>NZ_JBYJAU010000026.1:0-7694 GCF_057802535.1 Campylobacter sp. DY7 | reverse complement strand
CAGAAACACCAACACAACAAGTAGTAAAAGATAATTTTAATGAAAAATATATTAATGCTTTTAATAATGAACTATTAATAAATAAAGATAACAAAGACATTTACAAAGATATTAAAAATAATATTGATATAAACAAAGTTTTGAAATACGCACAAGAACATTATAAAATAAATATAAACGACTATGAGCCAAGCGAGAATAACAAAATTAATAATAAAACAAATAAACAAAAACCTAAAAGCGTAATTGATTTTTTTAACAAAGAATTAGGATTAACATTAAGCGAAAGTATGCAAATATTAACAAAAATATATAAAGAACAATTACAAGAACAACAAAACCAAAAAAACATTAAAGAAATAAAGCAAGATTTAATAAATAATTTACCAAAACAAACTAAAATAACAAATGAAATAAATAATAAAGGTAAAAGAATGTTTTTATCAATTTGTAAAGATGAAAACCCTAACGCATTAAACAAATGGGAGCAAGTAGAAATTAAAAATTATAATGATATTATAAAAGCTATTACTACATATCCATATAGCGTAGCAGTTTATAAAAGTGGTTACAGAAATAGCGATAATGTAGAAAGCTTTAATAATGTATTAATCTATGATATAGACAATGATATAAATAAACCTTATTTGTCAATAGAACAAGCCAAAGATTTATTAAATGAAAATAATATTAACGGATTAATCATTAATAGCAAATCACACAATATAGAGAAAAACGGACACAAAGCCGAAAGATTTAGAATTATAATACCTTTACAAAATCCTTTACAAAATACAGATAAAGAGATATACAGAGAAACACAAAAAATTATAAGCGACAAATTAGGTTTAAATAAATATGCAGATACTAAAGCATTAAATGATAAAGCAAGATTTTATTATAAAACACCTTTAAATAATAATTTAGAATATCATATTATAAAAAATAATGATTATTTAAATATTGCAGAATGTGAAAAACAAGCAATAAATAAAATTAATTATCTAAGAGAACTAAGACAAACAACGGATAATTTAAGAACAAATGAAACTAAAATTAATGATAATTTATTAAGTAAATATAAAAATCAAGATTTAAGAAATTATGTTAATATAATTGATTATCAAGAAATATTAAAGAATGTGGATATAAAAGAACTTATTAAACATTTTGAACCTTTAAAATCCGAGCCTTATAGCGATAGTGAAAATTATTTATACTATAAAACAGATAAGGCAGTTTATAGCATTATATCTAATAATGTAATATATGATTTTAAAAGCGAACAAACATATAATAATATTACATATTTAGAAAAAATGCTAAATACAAATAATCTAACAACTATAAATAATTTTTTAAAAAACAATAATATGGGTGATTATTCTAAATTAAATGATGATGAGATTTACAAAATAATTAATAACAATATGGATAATTTATATAATGTAAATGATATAAAAAATAAAATATCGGAACATTTTAAAATTAATAAAATTACTATCACACAAGAACCAACTATTAAAATCAAAATATTTGATAAAGATTTGGATTTAGGTTTAGAGAATACAAAAATAATTAATGATAATATAAATAATAATATACAAGAGAGAAAAGCAAAACAAGAAAGAGAAAAGCAAGAAAGAGAAAATAAGCGAAGTTTTGGAATGAGAATGTAATAATAAAAAAAGGAGAAAAAATGACAAACATAGAACAATATTCTAAGGAATTATTTACAGAACACGCAAATGAAATTAAAGCAGAAAGAACAGAATTTATTTTACATAATTTAATGCCCTTACCACTCGGTGGCGTGAGTATTTTATCATCTAAGGGGGGAGTAGGAAAAACATTTTTTACTATAAAATGTGCGTTAGATTTAGCAATAAATGAAAATATAAAAATTGCATTATGGCTATCGGAAGACACAAAAGGAGAAATAAAAATAAGAATTAATGATATTGTAAATACAATGAATAATAAACCTTATTTGTCAAATATAGCAATTAATGGAGCAGATAAACAACCTATAAGGGATATATTTAAAAGGGAAAATCAATATTATTTACAACAAGCTTTAAAGGATTATAAATTAGTAGTATTAGACCCTTTAGCAAAATTTTTAACTTGTAATGAAAATGATAATATTGCTATGACTGATTACATATCATCATTAATAGAAATTGCAATTAAAAATAATCAAGCCATATTATTATTACATCATCACACAAAAGAAGATAAGGACGGATTTAGCACAATAAGGGGAGCGAGTGCAATAGTAAATTCCGTAAGATTACATTATTCTTTAAGGTATGATAAAGAGAAAGAAAAGCATATTTTAAAGATTGAAAAAGATAATTTAAACGCAAAGTATTTTTTAGGCGGAGTTGAAGAAAAAGAAATACAAGTTTTTCCTATTAAAGAAAAAGAAGTAACACAAAGAAAACCAATAAAAGGAATTAAATGGAAAACGGAAACAATACAATAAAAGAAGTAGAACAAGATAGAGATAAATTATTATATCCTAATGAACTCCATAACCCCATTTTTATAATGGGGAAAGAATATAAAAATCTATTATTAGATGATATAGGTTTTTATATTGATAGAAGTTGGGGGAATTTAATAATAAAAATAAGACCACCAAAAACACCATTAAATTATTTTGATAATAATGTTTTTATAGCTTTATTACATATTGCTTTAATTGATGATAATAAGCAAATATTAGATAATGGAAAAGGAATACATAATTCAGTAATAGAAACTAAAACAACATATTACCATATAGCAAAGGTTTTAAAATTACACGATAAAGGGGAAACATATAATAAAATAAAAAAATCATTGCAAAAACTTAACCATACAATGATAAGCATAGAGCATAAAGACCATAAATTATATTTTGATAGTTTTCAATTAGTAAAATTATCAGCAGATAAAGAAGGTAATATTTTTACATCTTTACAATTTAATCAATTATTATCTAAAAATATTTTAGGAGAGTTTGAACCAAATTATACATTATTACATATTAATTATTTTACAGAATTAGAAAATAAAGCAAGTAGTATTTTAATACCATATTTAAAAACTTTAACATTTGATAATAAAGCTATAAAATTAACTACTATTTTAAAATATGTTTATGGCTTAGATGATGAAAGTTATAATAATATGACAAGTTCAAATAAAGCTAAAGCATTAAATAATATTATTAACGCATTATTAGAGCTAATAAACAAAGAAAATAAAGAACCAATTATAAATAATATAGAGCTAGTAATTAAAAGTCCTAAAAATGAAAGTTATATAATAGTAAAAAAATAAACCTTATTTGTCAAAAATAAGAATATATTAAGCAAAACATATTAATATAATACAAAATCATTTTTTAAGGAGCAAACAATGGATTTAAATAAACTTGATTTAAGTAGATTAAATAGCATTATTGAAGAAGTTGCTAAAAGACCAAAAAGAGTAAGTAAAGCAACAATTATTTTAGCACAAATGCACGAGCCACTAAAACAAATGTTATTACCAACAGATAAAGGGGGCAAGGATTTTACATTCTCTCAAGTTAGTGCCGTAATTTTAGAATTAACGGGCGAGAAAATAGGCAATCAAGCTATAAGCAAATATGCTAAAGAAGTTTTAGGCATTGAAAGAGTAAGCCCAATAAAGGCAAGAGCAAAACAACAAGCAAACAAGCAAGAGCAAAAGAAGTAATTTAAAAGGGGGTATAAATGAATAATGAAGTAACCCCCATTGATTTAATTTTAAAAATCAATGAAATAAAAAGCGACTTAGAATTATTATCAAACTTAACAAACGAAAAAATAAGAAAAGAAAATTATATTTTTAATGGTCTTAATGATTTAAGTAATAATCTAAATTATAATATTAATGATTTAAACGACAAGGTAAAGAATGTAATTAATAATCAAATAGAAGTTTTATCAATTAGTATTAAAGATACAATCAATGAAATAAAAAGCGATTTAATAACCACCACTAAAAAAGAATTAGAAAAAGATATTAATTATAAATTAGATATTTTAGAAAATGAATTTAAAACAACATATAAAACAATTTTTAATAATGCTTTTAATGATTTAAAAGCTTTTAATAATGATTTGGAAAATAGTAAAAACTTAGACATTTTAAAAACTTGCCATTATAAACTAATAGAAAATCAAAAAGAGATAATAAAAAAACAAGATAGTATAAATGAAAATATATCAAATAAGCTAGATATTTTTAATTATATGTTTAGCTATAAATGGTGGGTTTTACCAACTTTAGGCGTTATAATAGGATTAATTTTAGCAATCTTAATTAATAAATATGTATTAATTAATTACTTTAATTACTATCAAACAGAACAAACAGCCACAGCAATAACAAACTTAAATAAAGTAATAGCAGAACAACAAGCACTAATAAATAAACTACAAAGCCAAGAAATGCAAATTAAAAAATATGATATAGCAATACACGAACAAAACAATAAGGTTTATTTAGCGATAAATAAAAAGAATTATAAAAATAATTTAATAGAAAATGCAAATAAAAATTATAGTTACATTGAATTAATCAAATAGTAGTATAATTAATAAGCCGTGCAAAACACGGCTTAACACTTTTTAACGGAGTTTTATTATGTTCTCACAACATAAAAAGAAAACTCACTTAAAATTATTATACATCAAATTTAGTTGCTTTGCAATAAGATTTGAAATAAAATTAAAATTTTAGGTTGAGTTGTGGGGTTGAAATACCCCACCTCCTTAAAAAGGTTAATAAACGCACAAAAACGCCCCTAAAATCAAAAATATATATTTAGACAATAGAAACTATTACCAAAGCAAAAAAAACGGCTTAAAATCGTTGCTAGAGCTTAAACGAAACTTAAACGGCGAGGGAATTCTCTTTTTATGACAAATAAGGTTTATTAGTATCGGTTGCAAAAATACTTTTTGCTTAAAAAAAGTATTTTTGCCTAAATACTATTTATTAGCATTAAATAGTATTTAATAGGAAAATTTGCAAAATGCCTTAAAGCCTTATTTTATCGGTATTTGAGAGCAAATTTTTTTTGCGTTTTAGTGCCAAAATAGTCGGTATTTAGTGCCAAAATAGTCGGTATTTAGTGCCAAAATAGTCGGTATTTAGTGCCAAAATAGTCGGTATTTTTGTCCCCAAAATAGTCGGTATTTTTGTCCCCAAAATAGTCGGTATTAAAAAAAGCTATCCACATCATTTAAATTTATGGGGCATTTATAAGCGTTTTTTATTGTTTCTTTTATGCTTTCTTTTGTGTATGGTGCTTTAAATGTTAATGACAAATAATTTTCTAATAATTCAAATCCACCCCACATAGTAACAGCACCTATTTTACTCATTACGCATTTTTGCTTATTATTTGCTTGTATATATTCATCATAATTAGCTTTTGTTAATTTGTTTTTATCTACTTTATAGCCTGTTATAATTTCATTCTTATCGTTGATATAAATACCCTTTAGATTATAATGTATATTATCATTTAATAAATCATTATATTTATTTTGCATTTCTTTTATAAAATTAATTAAATCTTGTTCTTTAATCATTATTTAAATCTCCTTTTAAGTAGTTTGTTAATTTATCTAATAATAAGCTACTTAAATCATCATCTAAATTAATATATAAACGCTTGTTATTTTTATTATATCTATCATCATATAAGCGAACATCTACACCTAACGCAGAACATACCCCCTTGATTTTCTCTAATTCTTGCCTATTACAAATTAAACGCATTTGCATATTATATCCTTATTTGTGGTTTTATTTACTTTTTATTATTATAATTATTTTTCGTAAATATTTTAAGTTTAAGTATAGGCACGGCTGTCAATGTTATACGCATACGCTCCTAACATTAACGCCGTGCTTAAAGGGGTTGCCCCCTTTAAAATCCCCCACACCCTACGGCGTAGGGTGTAATTAAAAATTACTTTTACAAGTAATTTTTAATAATGACAAATAAGGTTTTTTATAATGAAAAAAAAATTAATCGCTTTAAGGCTAGATGAGATAACACACGAAACACTTATAAATAAAGCTAATGCAAGTAATAGAAATATAAGCGAGTTTATACGCAATGCAATTTTAACTACACAAATAAGCGTAAATAATACAAAAGACAAAGGCAAATTAATCGGAGCAATTAACAGAGTAGGAAATAATATAAATCAAATAGCACATAATTTAAACATAGCAAAACAAAATAATAATTTAAAGAATGTAGATTATGAAACAATAATAAACCAACTTTATATAATAGAAACAAGTATTAATAAAATACTAAATAAAGATTTTGAATGATAGCAAGAATTACACGCCATAAAAATGGAATTGTAGAATATTTAAAAAAAGGCATTAGAGCAGATAGCAGCTACACAAGACAAGATAAAGATAATGTTATATGTATTTATGGAAATATAAATACATTAGATAAATCAATTAAATATTTAAACGATAATAAAAATTATAAGGATAATTATTTACATATTACATTATCATTTAGTAAAGATGATATAAATAAATTAGATAATATGAGCGAGAAAGAGAGAGAACAAACATTAAAAGATATAACGGAATTATATATTAGACACCACACAAAAGGCTATAATTTAGAAAATGAAGTTATAGCCTATGCAGAAATACACAAACCAAAAATAAAGAAAAACGAAAAAGGATACGAAAGGCTAGAACATATCCATATAGTAATAAGCAGTCAAAACGCATTAAGCAATACAAAAATAATAAATACTTTTGCAAATACTTTTATAGATGATACTTTACAAAGTTATGTAAATAACCTTTACGGATTTGATAACCCAAAAGAACATAAAAGAATAGACAAAAATATAATAACAAAAAAATCAGAATTAAGGGCATATTTTAAAGATAAGTTAAAAGATATTAAAAGCCACGATGAGCTTATAAAATATTTTGAAGTTAATAAGCTAAATTATAAAGAAATAAAAACTAAAAGAAATCATTATTATAAATTAGTTGATTATAATATTAATCTAAGGGGTAGAGATTTTAAGCATTTAGAAACATTAACAGCTAATAAAAATTATATTTATCCACACACACAAACCACGCAAGAACTAGCAAAGATTTTAAATAATTATTATGAAAAAAGAATAAATGAAATAAGCAAAAGGAGAAGTAAAAGAGATACAAAAAAACTAAATGATATATTAAATAATAATAAGCAAGAGCAGACAAAAGAAACAAGTATAAGTATAGATGAAACAAAGAAAGCTATATTATACGAGCATTACAAAAATAAAATTAATTTTGATTTATTAGGTTATAGAACTTTTATTGATGAATATACAAAGCAAGTAAGATTTTTTAATGAAAAGGATAACATAGAAATCAAAGATAATAATAAAACCTTATTTGTCAATTTTAAAGAATGCAAAGACAAAGAAAAAGCCGTTAATAATATGCTAGATTTAGCATTAGCTAAGGGTTGGAAGTTAGATAAATTAAATGTTAGGGGAAGTGATGATTTTAAAAAAGAAGTATATAAACAAATAAAGCAAAGATTAGAACAAGAACAAGAGCAAAGAAAAAAAGCAGAGCAAGAGAAAGCAGAAAAACAAAAAAGAAAGCTTTTAAATGAGAGA
>NZ_JBYJAU010000025.1:0-8785 GCF_057802535.1 Campylobacter sp. DY7 | reverse complement strand
AAAACCTGAGTTTAGCTTTGAAAGTGAGCTATCAATAGCTCTATTGTTCATAGAAGCATTAGCGTGAGCGCTTAATGGTGGGGGAGTTTCTAATTATTTATTAAATATTTTTATAATTTTTTTCTAATTTATTTTAAAGGAAAATTATGAAAAAAATACTTTTAAGTTTAACTCTAGTGAGTTCAATGTTTGCGGCTACTAGCTGTGATAAGGTTTTACAAAAATTAGATGAGCAAATCGTAAAAGTTCAAAATCAAAAGAAAGAAAACCCTGAAAGACTTGATTATCTAAAAAAACAAAAAAGTGAAATTAGCAAAAATTGTGTAGATGGCAAAATAGATAATGAAAAATTAAAAACTATTAAAGCTGATACAAAATACGACTATGAAAACAAAAAACTTGCAAAAAAACAAGAAAAAATAAATGAAAAAAAAGAAAAAATTGAAAACAAACACAAGCAAGATTTAGAAAAAATCAAAGCTAAGAAAGAAAAAGAAGAAAAGAAATTAGATAAAAAACTAAATAAAGAAAATGCTAAAAAAGAATTCAAAGAAGAATTAAAAAAAGATTCTAATAAATTAGAACACAAAGCAAATGAAAAAATTAGCAAAGAAGAAAAGAAAGCAAAAAATAAATTAAAAAAATTAGAAGAAAAAGCTGCTGAATAAGAATTTACCTACCAAAATAAGGTAGGTAAAATGCCAAAACTTCAAATCTTTAAAATATTTATAAAATTTTTTTAGGATAATTTTAGTGTTATTTACAAAATGATTAACTTTTATGTTTATAATTTCTCTACTAATAAAAATTATTAATAAGGAGAAACAAAATGTTAGTTACAAAAAAAGCACCTGATTTTACAGCTCCAGCTGTATTAGGAAACAATACAATAGATAATAATTTCAACCTATATAAAAATATGGGTAAAAACGGAACAGTAGTATTCTTTTATCCAAAAGATTTTACATTCGTATGCCCAAGCGAAATTATTGCATTTGATAAAAGATTTAAAGATTTTCAAGAAAGAGGAATTAACGTAATCGGAATTAGTGGCGATAACGAGTTTTGCCATTTTGCATGGAAAAACACTCCAGTAAATCAAGGCGGTATCGGTAATGTTCAATTTCCACTTGTAGCAGACTTAACAAAAGAAATCGCTCGTGGTTTTGATGTATTATTTGATGAAGCAGTAGCACTAAGAGGCTCATTCTTATTAGATAAAGATGGAACAGTTCGCCACGCAGTAATCAATGACCTACCACTAGGAAGAAATATTGATGAAATGGTAAGAATGGTTGATACAATGCTATTTACAAACGAGCATGGCGAAGTTTGCCCAGCTGGTTGGAACAAAGGCGATAAAGCAATGAAAGCTGATCCAAAAGGCGTAGCTGATTATCTAGCTAACAACAGCGATAAACTATAATTTTATGCTAGGGGCTTTCCCTAGCTATTATAAAACTTCAAAATATTTTCAAAATTTTTCATTCATATAAATATTATTTGTAGTATTTTGTTAAATCAAATTCCTATTTCAAATTCTTTGAAATTTTCGTGGAATTTGAATTAGGAATTTGAATATAAAAGATTTGTTTTTAAGAAGAATATTTGCCTTGATTTATGCTTATTTGTGATTAGATTAACTTCTTTGCTTAAGATTATTTGATAGTTGTAGATAGAATTTTATGAAATTATTTTAATTTTAAATATTACAATTAACCTAACTAAAGCAATTACGCTATAACTACTAATTTAAAATCAAGTATGATTAAATCTTCTAAATAATATGCTTTAATTTAGAAAATTTAAATTCCTATTTCAAATTCTTTGAAATTTTCGTGGAATTTGAAATAGGAATTAATCTTTTATGATTTCAGCTGACATTTTCCAAATTTTGTCAAACTTTATCATATTTCTTTTTTCGCTTTTAACGAAGCCGTTTTTAAATTTTGTAATTATTTGAACTTTTGCACTTTTTTCATTTTTGTTTAAAATTTCAACTTCTATATCATTAATTCCGCCGTAATTATCAAATAATTTTGGCAAAATATTTTCAAAATTTATGCTTAATTGTCTTTGAAACTCGTTTTCATAATAAAAACATTTATCAAATATAGCTTCATTTGGCTTTGTAGCAATATCATTCATACAAGTTTTTACGCTATTTTTAATATCTTCATTCCCACAAGCACTTAAAAGCAATAAACCACAAACTATTATATATTTTTTCATTTTTATCCCTTATATTCTTTTAGTTTAAGCATTGATTCACTTAATTCTTTTTCAAGATTTTCTTTTTCGCTTTCGCTAAGCTCTAAAATAAATCTTACATTTATTCCAAATTCTTTATTATATTTAATCTCTAATTTATCCAAAATATAACTAATTTTATTTACTTGAGAATACTCTAAGTCCAAAAAAAAGCTTTCTTTTTTTACATAATCAATCAATAAATCAAGCTCATAAGCTTTGCTAATTCCTAGATTTACAGCATTTGAATAAGCCCTTACAAGCCCACCGACCCCAAGCAATGTGCCACCAAAATATCTTACAACATAGCAAACAGCATTAACTATATTAGCTCCCCTTAATACATTAAGCGCAGGTGCTCCGCTACTTCCTTTTGGTTCTCCATCATCGCTTTGATTTTCTACAATTTGCCCGAATTCATTTAGTACTCTGCTCGCATATACTACATGAACGCATTTAAAATGCTCGGCTCTTAGTTCTTCTTGTCTAGTGCGAACATTCTCATTTATACTAAGTGGTTCAAAAAAACATAAAAATTTTGAGCCCTTTATCTCAAAACTATCAAAACAAGGTGATTTTAAAACTTTCATTTATTAATATTAGCGTTTTTTATTAAAGGATTGAATATGAAAATAATTTTTACTTTACTTGCATTTGTTTTTTTAGGTTGTAGTTCGGTGATTACTGGTGTTGCGTCTTTGGCTAGCGATATTGTAATAGCTGCGGTAACTTTGCCAATAAAAGCAATCTATAAAATAGGAAAATCTACTTTAAGTGTTGCGAACTCTAATTCAAATTCTTCTATTACAAAAGATGCTAGCAAGGCTTTAGAAAAACAAAATTATAAAAAAGCCTATGAATTATATGCAAAAGCTTGCAATGAAGATGAGCCTATGCTGTGTGCTTTAGCTAATTATTCTTATAAAAAATGCGAACTACTTAACGATGGTTGTAAAAATAATGAAGTTTTACAAAATAATGCAGTGAAATATTTGAGCGCTAAATTATTTTTAGATGAAGCAAATGAGCTAAAAGGCGATGAAAAGAAAGCTTATATAAATATAGCTTGTGAATACGATTTAAGTATTAGTAAAGAATGTGAATAAATCTTCCTATATTAATAAGAAGTTTTTAAAAATTACTTGCCTTTAATTTTATTTATTAAGCCGTTTTATTAATAAAAATATCTATTATTAAATTTGAATTATTATTCATGGTTTTTTTGTAAAATTAAAGCACTAATATGATGATAATTTTATTATTTATAAATAATTTATTATTGTTATATTTAAAATATTTTAGTAACGCTTAGGCTTTATAAAAAACTTAAAAACTTCATTTTTATTTAAAGGATTGTTATGAAAAAACCTGTAATTATAGGTGTTGGAGGTCCTGTTGGAGCTGGTAAAACTTTGCTTATTGAAAGATTAGTAAGGGCGATGAGTAAAGATTACGAAATAGGTGTTGTAACAAACGATATTTACACTAAAGAAGATGCTTTATTTTTAGCAAAAAATAGCGTTTTATCGCCTGATCGTATTATAGGTGTTGAGACTGGGGGTTGCCCTCATACTGCAATTAGAGAAGATGCTTCTATGAACGAAGCAGCACTTTTAGAACTTCAAAAGAAATTTGATTTAGATTTATTATTTTTAGAAAGTGGCGGAGATAATTTAGCTGCTACATTTAGTCCTGATTTAGTAAATTTTAGCATTTATGTAATTGACGTTGCTCAAGGTGAAAAAATCCCACGCAAAGCTGGTGCGGGAATGATTAAGTCTGATTTATTCATAATCAACAAAACCGATTTAGCTCCTTACGTTGGTGCTAATTTAGAGATTATGAAGAATGACACAATGCACTTTAGAAAAGATAAAGAATTTTTCTTTACAAACCTTAAAAAAGATGAAGGTTTAGAAAGTGTTATTAACTGGATTGAGAAAAATTGTCTTCTTAAAGGCTTAGGGTGAATGTTTTAAATATAAAACTTATTAAAAATAAGTTAGTAGAACATTACCAATATGGAATGCTAAAGTTATTAAGGGTTCCAGTTAATTATGGCGTGGATTGTCCTGATGAAGATAGCGAATTTTTTGCTTATATTAGCGCATTAGGTGGTGGTTTAGCAGAAGGCGATAAATATAATCAAAGCTTTACATTAGAAAACGCAAAAGCTGTTATTAACTCACAATCAAGCCAAAAAATATACAAAGGTAGTTCAAGAGTAAATACAAAAATTAATCTTAAAGGAAATTCAAGTTTTGTATTTCACAATGATGCTAATATTTTTTATCCTAATTCTAATTTCATGAGCAAAAATACAATATTTTTAGATAAAGACTCAAAATTATTCTTTTTAGATGGTGGCTTTTTAGGGTATGCTGAAGGTAATTTTAGAGCTAATATGTATCTTAGACTTTATATTAATTCAAAACTAGTTTTAAATGATGTGTTTTGTTATGAAAGTAAAGAAGATTTACAATCTTTATATAAACATGAGTATTTTTATAATGTAATAATGGTAGCAGATGTGGAATTTGAAACTTTGCATAAACCTAATATCAAAGCACACGCAAGTAAGGTTAATGGGGTTACTATAATTCGTATTTTATCAGATAGTAACGATGAAGCTATTAGATATATTAATAATATAAAAAATAGCTTTTTAACAAAGTCAAATATGACTTTAACATCAATTAGATAAATTAATTTCAATTAAAGGAAAAAACATGATATTAACGCCAAGAGAAACAGAAAAACTTTTGTTAAGTTATGCAGCAGTAGTTGCGCGTAAGCGTTTAGATAATGGTCTTAAATTAAATAGACCAGAAGCAATTGCTATTATTAGTGATTTTATTATGGAAGGTGCAAGAGCTGGTAAGAGCGTAAGCGAACTTATGAATGAAGGAAGAAATATTTTACGCAAAGACCAAGTTATGGAAGGCATAGCTGATTTAGTAACTGAAGTTCAAATGGAAGCTACTTTTAAAGATGGCACAAAGCTAGTAACCATACATAATCCAATACAATAAGGAGTAAAAAGATGAAAATAGGAGAAATCATTTTTGCAAAAGGCGATATTATATGTAATGAGGGTCGCGAAGCAATAGAATTAGAAGTTATAAACACTGGAGATAGACCAGTTCAAGTAGGTTCTCATTTTCATTTTTATGAAACAAATACAGCTTTAAAATTTGATAGAGAAAAAGCTCGTGGTAAGCGTTTAGATATTATCAGTGGAACAGCTGTTCGTTTTGAGCCTGGTATGAAAAAAATAGTTAGATTAATAGATTTAGCAGGTTCTCGTGAAGTATGGGGACAAAACTGCAAAATTAATGGTAAATTAGACTAAGGAGAAATAAATGAGTTTTAAAATTAGCAGACAAGATTACGCTTCACATTTTGGACCAACTACTGGTGATAGCATAAGACTTGCCGATACAAATCTTTTTGCAAAAGTTGAAAAAGACCATACAATATATGGTGAAGAGTGCAAATTCGGTGGTGGTAAAACACTTCGTGATGGTATGAGCCAAAACTCAAGATTCTTAGGTAAAGATGTAGTTGATTTAATTATCACAAACGCTTTAATAATTGACTATACAGGAATTTATAAAGCTGACATCGGTATTAAAAATGGCAAAATCCATGCTATTGGCAAGGGTGGTAACCCTGATATTACTGATGGTATTGATTTCGCTACAGGCGTTAGCACCGAAGCACTTGCTGGTGAAGGTCTAATCGTAACTGCTGGTGCAATAGATACTCACATTCACTTTATAAATCCAGAGCAAGTTAATGAAGCACTAAGCAATGGCACAACAACATTATTTGGTGGTGGCACAGGTCCAAATGATGGTTCAAAAGCTACCACCTGCACATCAGGAGCTTTTCATATTGAGCGTATGCTACAAGGAACTGATGATTTACCAATTAATATCGGCTTATATGCTAAAGGTCATGGCTCAAATGTTGAAGCTAACTTAGAGCAATTAAGAGCAGGTGCTGCTGGTCTTAAAATCCACGAAGACTGGGGAACAACAAAAAGTGCAATTGATAATGCTTTAAAAGCAGCTGAAATTGCAGATGTATCAGTAGGAATTCACACAGATACTCTAAATGAATATGGCTCAGTTGATGATACAAGAGCTGCTATTGCAGGCAGAACAATCCATACATTTCACACTGAAGGTGCTGGTGGTGGTCACGCTCCAGATATTATTAAACTTGCTGGCGATGCAAATGTTTTACCTGCATCAACAAACCCAACAATGCCATTTACAATAAATACTATTGAAGAACACTTAGATATGCTTATGGTATGCCATCACTTAAGCAAAAATGTTAAAGAAGATGTAGCATTTGCAGATAGCCGTATTAGAAAAGAAACTATCGGTGCAGAAGATGTTTTACATGATATGGGAGTTATTTCAATTATGAGTAGTGACTCTCAAGCAATGGGAAGAATCGGTGAAGTTGTAAGTAGAACTTGGCAAACAGCTGATAAAATGAAAAAACAGCGCGGTGCATTAGAAGGCGATAGCGAATATGATGATAACAATCGTATCAAGCGTTATATAGCAAAATATACAATCAATCCAGCTATTGCTGCAGGTATTGCTGATTATGTTGGCAGCGTTGAAGTTGGTAAGATAGCTGATCTTATTGTTTGGGATCCAAAAACATTTGGAACTAAGCCTCTTATGGTTATAAAATCAGGATTTTGTGTATATTCTGTAATGGGTGATAGTAACGCATCAATTCCTACTCCACAACCAGTAATGCATCGCAAAATGTTTGGCAGTATTGGTTCAGCAGTTTATAAAACTTGTTATAGCTTTATGTGCCAAATGGCAATTGATGATAATGTTGCCCAAAAATATGGTCTTAAGAAAAAAGTTCTACCAATTAAGGGTGCATCAACAGCTAAAAAAGCTGATATGAAACTAAACAATGCAACTCCAAAAATTGAAGTAGATCCTCAAACTTATGTAGTTACAGTTGATGGCGAAGTAGCTTACAGCGAGCCTGTAAGTGAATTACCGTTAGCACAAAGATATTACTTATTTTAGGAGAAAAAATGATAGTAAAAACCATACTAGGCAATATAAGTAACTACGATACAAAAGGTAAAGCAATAGATAATGTAAAAGTTGCTCCTGATGATAGACTAAAGCATATTTTGCGTTTAGTTAGCGATAGCGGAGTAGAAATTGGCGTTAGTCTAGATGGCGGTCATTTTCATAATGGTGATGTTTTAGCAGAAAATGATGAAAAGATTTTTGTGGTAGAGTGCCTACCACAAAATGTAATTTTAATTAAACCTAAAGATATTATGCAAATGGGTTTTGTGGCTCATTCTATCGGTAATAGACATATGCCGGCTGTTTTTGAAGATGGTTTTATGATAGTTGAAGATGATTATTTAATTGCTGAATGGCTTGATGATAATAATATAGATTATGAGAAAACTCAAAAAGTATTGCGTCACGCATTAAAACACGCAAGTCACCATCACTAATGTTAGGTCAATTTTTATTTGATAGTGCCTTTGCAAATGGTGCTTATTCGCATAGTTTTGGGCTTGAAAGTTATATTTCTTGGGGCGTTATAAAAGACGCTTCAAGTTATCAAAAATGGTTAGAAAATTATATGTTAAATATTTTTGCTACTGGCGAAGGTGCTGTTTATGCAATGGCTTGTAGCTTAAAGGATAAAAAACTAAGTCTTTTAAAATTAGCAAAAGCTGCAAATGCTTCTATTGCTAGTGCTGAATGCCGTGCAGGTTCAATAAATATGGCAAGAGCAACATTGAAAAATACCGAGTTTATGCATAATGATTTAGCAAGTTGGTATTATAAAGCTTGCGAAAAAGATGAATTTTGTAATCTTGCAGTGGCTTTTAGTGTTTTATGTGAAGATAAGTTAAGCGAGTTTGCTTATGCAAGCATTAAGACTTTAACCCAAAACGCTACAAGAGCTATTCCGCTATCTTACAAAAAATCAAGCGAATTACTACATATAAACATAGATTTAGCGAAAAAAGCTGCAAAAAAAGCAGAAGAAATTGCAAAAGATGTTTTAAAACACGGATATTTTAGTTTAAATTACACAGAAAACACTCATTTATTTGCTACTCATCAAGAGCTTGACCTTGCTATGCTAGCTCACGAAAAACTTGATTTTAGATTATTTATGAGTTAATTATTAAAGCTTATTTTTATAAGCTTTAATATATTTATTTACAACATCAAACAAACCATTGCAAATAAAATCAAATATATAAATTTCTTAGTTTTTAACAATGGTTTAAAGAGAGAGATTAAAGAAATTTTGGTTTTATATATTTTATTTATTTAAATTATTTATTTTTAATAATTCAAAAAAATAGCTTATAAACAACAATTTCACTCTCATTACAGTTCTTAAGCAAATAATATAAACATTCAAATTCCTATTTCAAATTCCAAGAAATTTTCAAAGAATTTGAATTAGGAATTAAGTATTTAAAAACAAGTTAGGATTGTTTATATAA
>NZ_JBYJAU010000024.1:0-11923 GCF_057802535.1 Campylobacter sp. DY7 | reverse complement strand
AAAACCTGAGTTTAGCTTTGAAAGTGAGCTATCAATAGCTCTATTGTTCATAGAAGCATTAGCGTGAGCGCTTAATGCAGGGGAGTTTGAAAAGAATTTGAAATAGGAATTTCAAATTCTATAATAAGCCTAAAAATTTCTTAATTGAGTATTTTAAATCTTCATCATCTAAATTATTCATAGCCCATAATAAATAGCCATTATCAATAGCCCTAACCTCATCAAAGCTTTTACCTTTGTATTTGCCAAAGCCAAATTTTGTGCTAATAATAGGAAGTTTTGTGATTTCGTGCAGTTCTTCATAGCTTTTGTACTTTAATAATTCATCTAATAATAATTTCATAACCAAAACATCACCTATTGCATCATGAGCTTTTATAATTATTCCTAGTCTTTTTGCTTCGGCTTGCTCAATTTTATAAAGCCCTAAAAAATATCTTAAATACTGCAATCTGTGATGATTAAAATCAGGGAAAATCGCCTTAACGCATTTATAAGTATCAATTAATTTATAATTGTTTTTAAAACCTTCTTTTTCTAGCATTCCTAAATCAAATTTAATATTATGTGCTATCAAATAATTTTCGTTTGAATTATATTCATTTAGCATTTTTGCGAATTTTGTTTCGTGAAATTTCGGCTTATTTACAAGCATTTCAGGAGTTATGTTATGCACTTCCATAGCTTCATAAGCGATTTCTTGATCGCAGCTACATAACTCATCATAAATTAAAACATCTCTTTCTTTGATACTATCAAAAAGATTTTCGGCATATTCAATGTCTTTTGTTTCGTATTTTTCACTATCTAGCACCATAGCTCCAACTTGAATTATCCTATCAAGCTCGCCATTTCCAGTAGTTTCAGTGTCAAACAAAATATATTTCATTTTTATCCTTTATAATATTTAAAACTATTTTAACAATTAAGGATAATAATGATTAGTTCGCCAAATATTTTTAATGCAAAAATAATCACTTATACTGATTTTGGTTTTAAAACCTTTATAAAAGCAAAGCTTGAAAACACAGAAAAGCTAATAAAATTAGAGCTTTTAAGCGATATTTTTAAAGAATTTGAATTAGGAATTAACTCAAATATAAAAATAATTTTTCCTACAAAAATTATGCTAGCTAAGAACGAATGTGCCTTAAGACTTGGCGTTGAAAACGAGCTATTTGGCAAGGTAATTAGCAAACTTAATAATGAGAAAATATATTCTTGTAGCAAAGAATTTAGCCCTAGCGAAAATGAAAGCAAATTAAGATATATAAAAATAAATGCTTATAATCATATTTTTAGTATTTTATTAAGCGAAGAAGAAATAAAAGCTTTAAGTTTAAGCGAAAATGATGAAGTGATTTTGCAACTTAATGCAAGTGAAATAAAATTAGGGATTTTAGAATAATTAAAATCCCTTATAGCGTTTTAGATTTTCATCTATTTTTATCTTTTCTCCGTTTTCATCTACATTTACATAAGTTAAAACAGCGCTTGTAACAGGCACACAAACTCCATATAATTTAGGAGAGCAACGCTCAGCAATAACTTCAACTTGCACTTGAATAGATGTATTTCCTACTTTTATTACTTTTGCGTGAAAACTTACTATATCTCCTACAAATACAGGCTTTTTAAAAGTCATTTGCTCTACTGCAATAGTTACAACTCTACCATTTGCTAATTCTTTAGCAGCTACTGCACCTGCTAAGTCTATTTGGCTCATTATCCAACCACCGAAAATATTTCCTGCGGGATTTGTATCTTGTGGCATTGCTACTAATCTTAATGTAGCTTCTTTTAATTCTTTCATATATTCTCCTTATAAAAAAGCCGTATTTTAAATATAAAAGATTAAAATAGTCGTTTTAGTGGTATTTTTTGGCATTAAAAACTAGGTTTTTAGAAAAATTTTAAAAAAATTAAAAAATTTTTTATAATTTAAGAAAACTTTAAGAATTTTCACATATAATAACGGCTTTTACAACACAAGAAAAACTTTTAAAAGGCCCATTCGTCTAGCGGTTAGGACATCGCCCTTTCACGGCGGTAACACGAGTTCGAGTCTCGTATGGGTCACCAATCCTCCTTTATGTTTATTTAATTTAATGAAAAAATCCTTTTTTACCTTACCCCTGTGAGATAATAACTCAAAATAAAAAAGGATTTTTTTATGTTTAAAGATGCAGTATCTGGACTTCAGATTTTATTTGTAGCTTTTGGTGCAATGGTTTTGGTTCCTTTGCTTACAGGACTTAACCCTGCAATGGCTCTTTTAGGTGCTGGGTGTGGGACAATTATCTTTCAAATTATTACGAAATTTAAAGTTCCTATTTTTCTTGGCTCATCGTTTGCATTCATAACCCCTATAATTTATTCTATGAAAGAATGGGGAATTAATTCAACTATGTTTGCTTTATTTTGCACGGGATTTGTATATTTTATCTTCGCTGCAATTATTAAAACAAAAGGCGAAAAGTTTATTGAAAAGCTTTTTCCAGCAGTTGTAATTGGCCCTGTAATTATAGTAATAGGTCTTAGCGTTGCAGTAAGTGCAGCAGGAATGGCTATGGGTATGAGTGGCTCAACTCAAGTGATTGATAAAGATATAGCTTTAATGCTTTCTACTTTCTCATTCTTAGTTACTATTGTTATTGCTATTTTTGGCTCAAAAATGTTTAAATTAGTTCCTATTTTAATAGGTGCTATTTGTGGATATTTGTTAGCTTTTGTTTTAGGCTATGTAGATACAACGGCGATTAAAGCAGCTCCTTGGTTTGCTGTGCCACACTTTGAGACACCTAGCATTAATTTTAGTGCAGCAATTTTTATGATACCTGTTGCAATTGCTCCTGTAATCGAGCATATTGGAGCGGTTATGGCAATTGGTGCAGTAACAAAAAAAGACTACACAAAAGACCCAGGCTTACATAGAACCTTAAGTGGTGATGGCGTTGGAGTTTGTGTTGCAGGTTTAATTGGTGGTCCTCCTGTTACAACATATTCAGAAGTAACTGGTGCAATTATGATTACAAAAAACGCACAAGTAAAGATTATGACTTGGGCTGCAATATTTGCGATTTGCCTTGCGTTTGTAGGTAAATTTAATGCGATTTTAAGTTCTATTCCATTACCTGTAATGGGTGGCGTTATGATACTTTTATTTGGAACAATCGCAAGCCTTGGTGTAAAAACCTTAGTTGATGCTAAAATAGATTTAACTAATAATAAAAACTTAGTAATCATAAGCTCTACTTTGATAGTAGGCATTGGCGGATTAAGTGCGAATTTTGGAAGCATTTCGTTTTCTGGAGTTGGGCTTAGTGCTTTACTGGCTATTGTTTTAAATCTAATCTTGCCTAATAAACAAGATTAAAAATTAAGGAATTTGAAATAGGAATTTCAAATTCCCAAACTTAATTTGCAAATATTCTAAATCCAACATCAATTAAAACTAAAATAATTAAAATTGATACTAAAATATTTAAAGTATTATTATTTTTAGGTTTTAGCTCTTTTTTTGCTTTTTCAATTTTATTTAATTTATCATTTAATTGATATTCAAATCTATTTTGCTCTTCTTGAATATTTTTTATTTGCTCTTTAAGCTCTACATTGCGAGTTTTAAGCAATGATTTTAATTCGTTTTCAAGTTCGCTTATGGTGTTTGCATCAACCTTGATTAATTCTTTTTTGTTTTCTTCTTTCATTTTGCCTCCTTTTAATTTATTTTACTAAATTCTAAACAATGAAAATTATCACTAAATCCAAAGAACAAATACTTTATAGCATTAGCGTATTTTATATCGCTAAACTCATCTACTCCAAACTCCATTAAAGCTCTTGATTGCTTTTTAAAACTATGCTTTAAATTAAGTTTTTTAAGATAATACTCAAATTCGTGATAATTTACATTCCAAGTTATATCGCATTTTCCAAATAATTCTTTTAAATTAGCGTTAAATGGGTCAATTAGCTCATGATTTTTAAAAACCCTAATGCTAAAATCATCTTTAACATAAGTATTAAAATAATCAAATGTAAGAAAATAAAAACTTTTGCAATTTTTATTAATAGTTTTTAAAAACTCATAAATACTAGGTGAAAACTCACAATTACTAAAACCAAATTCATCTAAATATTCATATTTTTCATTGTGATTTTTAAATACGATTTCATCATTTTCCATATATGCAAATTGCTTATTTTTATAAAGCTCACAAGCAAAGGCATCAAAAAGTTCATTCGCTAAGAAAAAGGCATTATCACTTACAAATTCGTCTAAATAAAAATGTTTAAAATCCTGTTTCAAATTCCTTTTTTGTAAAGCTCTTAAATTATCGTGCGGTTCAATTATATTTATACTAATTTGCTTATAAATATCAGGGCGTTTGTCTTCTAAATACCTTAAAAAATCTCCTAATAAATACCCTTCATTAGCACCGATTTCAACCACATCAATAGGCAAGCTCAAAATCTTTTCATCAACCAAAGAAATAAATCTTTTAGCACACAAAAAGCCAAAAAGTTCCCCAACACTAACAGCTGTATAAAAATCTCCGCTTTTACCGACATTTACGCCTTGTTTATAATACTCTTTGCTCCAAGCATCAAAATATTTAGAAAATATCAATTAAAAGCCTTTGCGTTAAATTTCTCTATAAAATCAATCGGATCAACGCTAACTCCTTTTATAGCGATACCAAAATGAAGATGCGGCCCACTTACCCTTCCTGTATCTCCGCTAAGCCCAACGATATCTGATTGCTTAACAAAATCTCCAACTTTTACATTTATTTTACTTAAGTGATAATACTGAGAATACACTCCAAATCCATGATCAATCACAACACTTCCGCCTGAATAATATCTATCCTGTGCGATTACTACAACGCCATCATTACTAGCCGGAACACTAACGCCAATTGCCGCTCTAAAATCAGTTCCTGAATGATAACTTTTAAGAGTATTTTCAAATACTCTTGCACTTCCAAATGGGCTTGTAATAACGCTATTTAATGGCAAAATAAAAGGCTTTTTTATATAGCTTTTTGGTGTGCTTTTTGCATAGATTTTAACTGCTTCATTATATTCTTTACTAATTCTTTCTTGAAGTTTTTTATTTGGCTTTATGATTGATGGTTTTGCTAGTTTGATTTGCTCTTTTTTATACTCGCCTTCTTTAACCAAAAAGCTATATTCTTTATCGTCTAAAACAATGCTTAAAGTCTTATTAGCTGAGCGATAATTAGGAGCTAAGATTAATAAAGTTTTGCCATTTATAGGGTATTTTGAATAAGTGATTTCGCTTTTACTAATCGTTGGATTTTGAATGCTAATATCAACTTTACCATTAATAAGGTCATTTGATAATAAAATCGTGCTTAAAATCGTAATAAAAAATAATTTTTTCATAAAATTTCCTTAAAAATTTAATAATGGAAAGATTATCAAAATAGCTTAAATGCTAGGTTTTATCACTTTTTGATTATCATTATCTTATATATTTTATTTTATTTTAAGTTTTAAGGACTACAATTTCTAGCGTAAAACGAAAGGATTTTTGATGAATAAGGCAGAAATTTTAGAAAAAGTTTTAAAATACATCACGATTACCCATCATACAAATGGGAGATTAAGACTTGATATTTCTAGCAAAATTAAAGAATTAAAAGATTTAGAAAATTACAATCTTGACGAAGTTTTTACACTAAAAGGAATTAACGAAGTAAAAGTTAATAAAATTTTAGGCAAGGTTACTATTTTATATGATTTTAACCTTATTAGCAAAGCAAGTCTTGATAATTTAATTAATGCGAAAAATATTGATGAAATTAATGAAGCCTTAAAGGAGCTTAACATTGCTTGAGCTAAAAATTGAAAATCAAGACTTTTTACAAGACTTAAAAAATAGTGAAATTACAAGAGCATTTGAGCTTGATTTAGCTAGCATAAAGCATTATGAATATTTTGCAAATTGCTTTAATAATGGTGTTTTAAGAGATATTTTAAATGCTAAATTACAACTTAGTCAAATTATGCAAAGTTCTAGCGAAACCTTGCTTATTGAATGTCCTTTAAATGATGCTTTTGTGATACTTTTAGCAAAAGAGTTTGAAATCGTTCAAGCTTATAAAATAGCTGCAACAGTTTGCAAAAACGAAACGCTAAAAGACCTTATTTTTAGGTTATGGGCAAGCTCTGTTAATGAGTATCAGGTGGCTTTAAGAAAAAGCCTAGTAACTAATGAAATTAATATGGATTCGTTAGTTAATAATTTTTTAAAAGATATTTTAAAATAAAAGGAGATTACCATGCCAATTCCATTCATATTAGGTGCAGCTTTAGGCGTTGCTGCTGTAACAATTTATAATAAAAAAGATAGTATTAAAAAATGCATAAGTGAATTTAATTCAGAAGATTTTGCGAAAAATGCAGGAAAAATGACAGAAAACGCAATTTTAAAGATTTCAAATCTAAAACCTTGCTGTAAATGTGAAAAAGAAGCAGCTAAAAAAAGCAATAAAAAAGCAGAAAAATAATGCTAACTTCAAGTAGAGTTCCGAACGACCATTTATTAAGTTCGGGACTAAATCATTTTTTTACAACGCAAGATTTTAAAACAAGTTTAAAGGCAGGTGCGATTTCATATTTTGCTATTAAAACTAGTAATGAAATTGCTAAAAAAGATTATAAAAACGCTTTGATTTCAGGCGTTAGCGGAATTTTAATAAATCAATTTTTAGGAGAAAAACAAATGGCAAATAATAATCCATATTTAAACAATAATTCAAACAATCAATGGAATAATAATTGGAATAATAACTGGAACAATCCAAATTGTCCTTACAATCCATATTTAAATAACCAAAATTACAATAATCAAAATTTTAATCAAGCAAACAATCAAGGACTATTTAGCTCACTTACACAGCAAGGAAATGGTCTTTTTGGCTCTCCTTTAGTTAAAGGGATTTTAATAGGTGCTGCGGTTACTTATTTACTAAGCAATAAAGATGCAAAAGATACTTTAGCAAAAGGCGTTGCGAAATTACAAAATTTTGCTAGTGCAGCTATTGAAGAGTTTAAAGAGCAAGTAGAAGATGCAAAAGCTTCAATGCAAGAATAATTATAAAATTATTCATCATTCTAAAAATCGTCTTAGAATTAGGCTAAATGCTCTAAATAATCTAAGCGATAATCATTTATTAGTAAGCGAGTTTAACCTTAGCTTTTCAGGTATTTTCGTAAGTGTTAATAATGCTGCAAAAAGTATAGTATTTACAAGCTCAAAAGAAATTACAAAAGAATTAGCCGAAAAAATATTAAGCTTTTTTAGCACTTATAATGTAAAGCAACTTGCAAAAGCAAAAGAAACTCCTAGCAAAGCTATGATTTATACTTCAGCCTTAGCATTAGCAAATAGCTATAAAACAAATCCTGTTTTTGATGCTGCTTTTTCAAAATTAAGTGCTATTCCATTACTTAAAGAAGGTGCTTTAGAGCTAGTAAATGAAGGTTTAACTTCTAAAGTGCTTGAAGCTGCAGCGGTTGGAGTAAGTCTAATTAGACAAGATTATAAAGCTGCAAACAGCACAAATCTAATGCTAAGCATAGGTGAATATATAGAAGAAAGTGTTGTGGCAAAAAGTGATGATTTGATAAAAGAACTAGCAAAACCACAAACAACTCATGCTTGGGTAGAATCTAATGGCGAACTTAAAAAAATTAGCACAAAAGATTTAAAAATAGGCGATATCGTTGTTGTTGGTCAAGGAGATAGCATTGCAGTTGATGGCTATATTGTTGATGGCGATGCAAGTATTAATCAAGTTTCTATGACAGGAGAAGCTGAAGCAGTTAGTAAAAGCCGTGGAGATAGGGTTTTAAGTGGAACCGTGGTAGTTGATGGGCGTATTAAAATATGGGCTGAAAGCGTTGGAGAAAACACATCAACTGCAAAAATCTTGCATTATATGAAAGACTGCTTAGAAGAAAAATCAAAAATAGGTCAAAAAGCCTATAAACTAGCTGATAGCCTAGTTCCTGTTACACTAGGACTTGCAGGACTTGCATATTTATACAAAGGAAGTGCAGCGATGGCTAGCGTTCTTCAAGCTGATTATTCGTGTGCTTTAAAACTAGCAACTCCAGTAGCGTTTAAGAGTGCTATTTCTTATGCAGGAAAAAGACAAATATTACTTAAAGGTAGCACTGCATTAGAGAATTTAAGCTCGGTTGATACCTTTGTATTTGATAAAACAGGCACTTTAACTCACGGGGATTTAAAGGTTGAAAGCGTTCATGTATTTAGTCCAAAATACGATGAAAAAACCTTGCTAAACCTTAGCGCAAGTGCTGAAGAGCATTATTTTCACCCTGTTGCAGAAGCCATTGTAAGGGCTGCTAAAGAGCGTGGATTTTCTCATATAAATCACGGAGAAGTAGAATTTATCGTTGCACATGGGGTAAAAACAAGCATTGATAACGAAGAAGTAATCATAGGCTCAAGACACTTTTTAGAAGATGATGAAGGCGTTGATTTTTCTATCGCAAATGGCGAGATTAAAGAGCTTTTAGATAAGGGTTTAACTCTTTTATATGTTGCAAAAGCAAAAGAACTTTTAGGCGTAATCGCTATGAAAGATGAAATAAGACATAACGCAAAAGAAGTCCTTGCAAAGCTTAAACAAAACGGCGTAAAAGAGCTAATAATGCTAACAGGCGATATTAAAAGTAGAGCCGAAGAAGTTGCAAAGGAGCTTGGAATTGATAGAGTTTATTCAGAGCTTTTACCACAAGATAAAGCAAGTATTTTAGAGCAATTAAAGGCTGAAGGTAAAAAAGTTGCTTTCATAGGAGATGGCATAAACGACGCTCCATCACTTGTAAAGGCTGATGTTGGTATTTCTATGCAAAAAGGTGCTGATTTGGCAAAAGCAAGTGCTGATATAGGATTACTAAGAGATGATTTTGCTTGTATTTTAGAAGCTAAAATGATAGCAAATGAAACTATGAAAAAAATTGATAAAAACTTTAGCACAACCGTTTGGGTGAATTCGTTTATATTAGGTGCTGCTACTTTAGGCTTTTTAAGCCCTGCTGCAACAGCCTTTGCACACAACGGAACGACAATAGCACTTCTAGCAAATGCTATAAAACACAAAAAATTATTTTAATTTTTGTATTAAAATTCCTATTTCAAATTCCAAGAGTTTTTTAAAGAATTTGAATTAGGATTTTAAGCTAAAAAACGAGATTAAAAAATTTGGGCTTTTAAGTAATTAATTTTATATATTTTATTTCTATAAATAATTCAAAAAATAGCTTATAAACTACAATTTAACTCTTATTACTCTTTTTTTAACTAAACTTTAATTTAATTAAAAGAATAATCTTAAGAGTTCTTAAATAAATAATACAAGCAAGCTAAATGCCTATTTCAAATTCCAAGAAATTTTCAAGAATTTGAAATAGGAATTTTAATTTATAATAATCCAAAATTGTTTGCAAGAAAAAACCATAAAGGCGTTATTTTTAGCACCTTTAAAACTATTTAATAACAATATCTAGTTTTTTCTCCACACAATCATTTAAAAATATATTAATTAGCGTTTGATAAGGAACACCCTTTTTTTCGCTCATTTGTTTAAAATAATCAATAACTTTTCCGTTTAAATTAATAGTAATTTGTTTTTTTAGGTTTTTATCTACATATGGATTTCTTATAGCGTTATCAAAATTAAATTCTTTCATATTTGCTCCTTATATTTTTTGCTTTCTCTTGTTGTCGCTTTTCTTGCTGATATTATGCGTATTGTGTCGTTTTGTTTATAGCAATGAACTACAAGCAGAATTCTTTCTTTTTGACTTATACCTAAAAGGTGAAACCTTTCTTCGTCATCTGAATGCTCCTCATCAAAACTTACTAAACCGAATTCATCTGCAAAAACTGAACTAGCTTCTGTAAAATCTACTTGATGTTTTGCTATATTTAATCTCTCTTTTACTTCATCCCATTCATAAAACATTTTTATACCTTTTTTTATAATTATAAAATAATTATTATTAATTGTTATAAAAAATATAAATTGATTTGTTTATGTAATTAGGTTTTAAAAATTTTGTGTTTTAAAAAGTAAAAAAGGTGCTAAGAATAGCACCTTTAAATGTTATTACTATTGTAATAACTTTAGTCGTTTTTAAGGTGACAAGCACCTTAAAAACTTCTATTATTACTACTGTAATAATCTCATTACGTTTTGTTGAACAGCGTTAGCTTGGCTCATTGCATAAACACCTGATTGAGCTAGTATTTGGTGCTTACTAAATGTAGCACTTTCTTCTGCAAAGTCAACATCTCTAATATTACTTTCAGCAGCTTTAACGTTTACTTGAGTAACACTAATATTATTTACAGTTGAAACAAGTTGGTTTTGAACAGAACCAAGGTCACTTCTGATTGCTTCAAGAGCTCTTTGAGCGTTTTCTGCAATATTCATCATAGCTTGAGCACCTTTTAGTGTCATAACACCTGCTGGATAACCATTTTTATTATCTCCTGCATCAGTTGCTTGCCATTCTTCAGTATTAAAGCCCATAGCATCTGCTTGCTCTCTTGTGATAGTCGAGTTTGTCTCTCTTAGTGAAACTGTTGCTTCACTAACATTTTTATCAAAGCCGATAGCATTTGTAACATCAGCAGCACCTGCATGAGCTACTACTTGAATGTCTTTACCACTTGTAGAGCTTAGGCTTAATCTTCCGAAGTTTACTGAGTTCTCATCATCAAGCTTTACAGTATGTTTCATACCAAATGAGTTTCTTAAATCAGTTGCTGCTTTTAAATAACCTTCTAATTTAGCTACTTCTTCAGCACTATCTAGTACGGCTTTAGCTTTTGCAGAGCCGTCTGGTAATTTATCAGTACCATCACCTCCACCTACAGGAGCATCTGCCGCTAGATCAGTCTTATGAGTTTCTTGTTTAGCCGCTAACTCTTTCTTTAAGTCAATTATAATTTCATCAATAGATGTTTTTGTTGAAGTGAACGCTCCGGTATTACCGCCTGTTACACCAGCAGCTGCAGCTACCGTAACACCACCAGCTATTACACCTGTATTTGCATCCAAACCAGTTATAGCATCAAGAAACGATTTAGCAGCATTTTCTTTAATAGCATCCATCACACCATTTTGATTTAGCTCTTTTAATAAACCCGTACCTGTATTTTTATTTGGGCTTCCAGTAGCTGCTGCGGTAATTGAGTCGGTTAAAGTGTCGGCAGTAGTACCATTTGCAAATGTTAAAGTATCTCCGCCTATATTAACTGCACCATCTTTTTTTGAACCTGGATTCATAGTTTTTGCTGCATCTGTTGTATAAGTAGCCGGACCATCTTCTACCTTAATACCCCTACCATCTCTATTAGCTAATACTAATCTACCATTACTATCAACCGAAGCTTCAACCCCTGTTTGATCTTTAACTGAGTTAATAGCAGCTCTTAAAGCGCCGTTACCATCTTTTTCTTTAACTTCAATCTTACCAATTTTTACACCATTGATTGTAAAATCAGCTGTTGTAGCACCTTCTTTAATAGGTTGCGCGAACACACTTTGAGCAGTAACACTAGCCTTAATTCCTGTTTTATCTGTAACCTTATTTACAGCTTCAGCAAGCGCTCCTAAACCCATACCTGCTTTAATATCAAAAGAAGTTTTTCCATTTGCATCAGTGTTAACATTCGCAGCTATTTGCACCGGTTCTAAAGTTACATCATTGATACCATCTACGTTTTTAAATGTTAAAGAAACTTTACCGTCATTTGCTGCAATACCTGCTATATCACTCGCCCTAACATTATGCCCAGTCTCAAACCTAGTCAAACCAATCTTATCACTTGTAGTCGCCCCAATACTAG
>NZ_JBYJAU010000023.1:0-17714 GCF_057802535.1 Campylobacter sp. DY7 | reverse complement strand
AAAAACTCAAATGCTTTAAAAATAAATGAAGATAAAGAAAAAGAATTAAAAGATAAAAATACTTTAGAAGATTTTTGCGAGTTTAGTATAAAGCTAATTGATGAGCTTAAGGATTATAAACTGCTAGATTTAAAAGCTTAATTAGTTTTCTAAATAAAGGAGAAAAAATGCTAAAAATAGATGGATTTTGCGTAGATTTAAGTTCTTGTATAAATACAAGTGTTAGTAAAAAAGCTGATGTAAATAGCACTATTAATCTAAGCCAAATAAGAAAAGATATAAAAACAAATAATTTTGAATATAAAACAAGCGATAAAGAATTAAATGTATTTTTTAGCCTTGATAATAAAAGCGTAGGAATTAGCTTAGATAAAGATATTTTAAAAGATTTAAAAAGCTTTTTTAATAAAAATGATTTTTTAGAAGAAAATGGAAAAACTATTTTAAAAGGCGATGCGGCTAATTATGTAGCGGGTTGGTTTAGTGAGATTGCTAATAAATTTTTAGAAGTTAGCCAAAACGCAGTGCTTAGCAAAGAAGAGATATTAAACTCAAGACTAGGTGTAAGGCTTAATGGTGAAATTAACGAATATAATTTATTGCAAATTACTAATGTAGAACTTAACGCTAAAGGAGATTATATTAGTGATGAAATATACGAAGCTCACAATACTATTTCAAAGGATTTAAGCGATACTATTTTAAAGGATAAAAACAAAGATGGTTCATTAACTTTAGATGAACTTGTGCTAAACGAGAGTCAAGAAAAATATCTAAAAGACTTAGAAAACTTATATAAATATAGCGAAAAAATTGAACTTGATGAAAAACCTAAAATAGACAAAAAGCTAAAAGAATACGCAATAAATGAAGAAAACAATCGCATAAGAAAGCTAAAGCAAGATATAAAATTATTTAAAAACTCAAATGCTTTAAAAATAAATGAAGATAAAGAAAAAGAATTAAAAGATAAAAATACTTTAGAAGATTTTTGTAAGTTCAGCATAAAGCTAATTGATGAGCTTAAAGATTATAAACTGCTAGATTTAAAAGCTTAATCTTAATTTAAACTCTCATATCTAGTAATTTTACCTTACTTAAATCTTTTAAAAAATCTTTTAAAAAATCACCGAATTCATCTAGTTTATCGTTGTTAATAATGTTTTCTAAATCGTTTTTATTTATTTTAAGTTCTTTTGAAATATTATTTATTTTATCTTGATAATCCATATTAAAAGCTTTTAAAACTTTTATATCATCATCGCTTAACTTATCATTTCTCTCAGCCTTTGCTAAAATTGCAGCTAATTTAATTAACATTTCATATTCTTCTTCTATGTTTTTTTTCATCAACTCTTCTAATTTTGCTTTATCAATATTGTTTAAATTAATATCAACACTTCTAGCAATTCCACTAACCCCATAAGCTTCTTTACCGGTTATTCTTAAATCAAAATTAGCATCATCACTTATTACCTTATTTAATGCATTACTTATACTAGTGTAATTTTTTAACTCCCCTAACAAACTAGCTATTTTATAATCAACTTCACCAAAACGCTCATAAATATTACCTTGATTATAAGCTGTAGATTTGAATGTATTTAGCATCTCTGCTTTATTTAAAAAACCATCTTTATTGGTATCTGCATTTAAAAAATTTTGATTAAATGCAATTTCATTAAACCAAGAACCAATAAAACTAGCAGCACTTTTATCTAATATAAAACCTTTATTATTTTTAATAAAATTATCATTGTCAAAAAAATCTTGCATTCTTAATAAATTTTTTTCATCTAATTTTACTCCTATATTTTCGTTTAAAAATGAAAAGAATGTATTGTAATCTTGCTCTTTATTGGTTTTATATTTAAAATCATTTGTAATGCTTGTTATATTAATTTGATTAATTTCTTCATCACTTAGTTTATTTTCATCAATTAAACTAGTTTGCTTTAAAGTAGTGTCTTTTAAAAAACTAAAATTAGACCAAGTAAGGTTATAAATAGGTTTAGTGATATTCATATTTTTACCCACATTAATTTAGTAATTATTCTAAATAATAGAATATCAAAACATTTATAAAATTTTAATAATTTTTCAAATTCCTAATTCAAATTCTTTTAATTAAAAGGAACATATTTTGCTACTTCTTATCAAATAAAGGAGAGCAAATGATAATAAATGATAGGATTGTTCTTAGTTCTTACACTAAGACAAATAATTTAAAAGATAATAAAAACACTTCATTTGAAGAAGCCTTACAAGCTCAAAGTAAAGCAGCAAATACTATAAATGATGAACTAATTAATAAGTGTATATCAAATGCTGAAGATGATTTTGCTTGGTCTATGTTTGGTTTTTGTACTTACTTTCCAACCGAATGGCATACTCCTAGAAAAGATAAAGAATTAGATAGCGAGTATTTAAATAGAATTCCTAAAGAAGATGTAGGGGTAATGATGTTTTTAGAAGCTTGTGGGATAGTTGAGACTAGAAAATTAGATCCAATTAAAAATGATTTAGATTACGAAGTTTTAAAAGTAGCAGAAGAAATTATAGAAAACTATCAAATAACACCTGATTTAGAATTAAAAATAATTGAATTTGCTAAAAAATCATCAAAAGAATTTATGAATAATTTTGATTTACCATCTGGAAGTGTAGGACTTGATCACCCTAAATTACAAGCTATTTTTAACAAACATAGAATTTCAATGGATGAATTTGTAGATAAAGAAAAGCTAATGAAACAAAGCTTTAAATTTGATTTTGATAAAGAAAAGGATAAATTATTTGATGAACTTTTAAAACTAGGGGAAAACAATAAAATAAGATTAGGAATTAGTTAATTTAAGCATTTATAGAAATGGAACTTAAATTTCGGAAAGTCTTTTGTAATTTTAATATTAGCAATTTTAAAACAGATATTGAAATTCCTATTTCAAATTCCTTAAAATTTATGGCAATTTAACTTGCCATAAATTATACAGGAATTACTCTTATATTTGGACTTAAGTTTTCTTGTAAAACATTTTCAATCGCATATAATGTCCCAGTGCTTCCACTAGAACAGCCACTACATGCTCCTAAATAGCGAATATATAAATCACACATACCATCATTGCCTTTTTGAATATCAATAACTTCTAAATCACCGCCATCCATATGAAGCATTGGGCGAATTTCAGCATCTAATAGCTCTTCTACAGCTTTAATTTGTTTTACAACGGTTAAATCATCAAAATTATCACTTAGCGTAGCTTTTGCTAAACGCTCTTTATCCATTTGCGCTCTAGTTTCAGCTAAAATATCTACTAGATAATATTCTCTTTTTTCATGTCCGCCAGCTCTTACGCAAGATTTACAAAACGCACCTGCTTTAGTATATTGTGTGATTTGCTCAACTGATTTTAAATCATTTAATCTTATTACTTCTTTTATTGTCTTAAGGCTAACTCTTGCACACTCACATACTATTATTTCTTCTTCAAAATCTTCAGGATTTACACCTTTATACTGAGCAGCTGCAGCTTTTATAACATCATAAGCCATTACACTACAATGCATTTTTTGAGGTGGAACTGCAGGAGTTTCTGGATTATCACGCATAGCAAACTCAACATCAATATTTGTAATCTTTACTGCTTCATCTACCGTTTTACCTATACATAAACCTGCCATAGTATCGCTACTTGCAATCGCTGTTCCACAGCCAAAGCTTTTAAATTTAGCATCTTTTATGATATTTGTAACCTCATCAACTAACCAATAAAGTCTAACAGCATCTCCACAACTCTCAGCTCCAAAATCTGCTACAATAAGCTTTGTATTAGTTGCTTTTGCATCTTCTTCAGTTAGCTCTCCCATGTGTCTTGGATTATTCATTAAATCCTGAACTTTTTGTGAATACTCATCCCAAATTGAACCGCTTATTAAATTATTCTTTGCCATTATTTATCCTTTTTAAGAAAGCTTGGTGTATAAGCATAAGTGCTTGAAATTGCTCTTAAACGCTTTGCAGCTATTTTGATTTGCTCTGCTGCATAATCAATTTCGCTTTCTGTATTAAATCTACTTAAACTAAGTCTTAATGCAGTATGGGCTAAATCAGCTTCAGCTCCGATAGCTTCCATTATAGGATTGCTCTCAAGGTTTTCAGATGCACACGCACTTCCTGTGCTTGCAGCTATGCCAGCCTTGTTTAAATCCCAAAGCATTGCTTCGCCTTCAACGCCTTTAATACTTGCTAAAATAGTATTAGGAACTCTATTTTCTCTACTTCCAACCACACTAACATCAGGTATGGTTAAAATCTCATCTTCAAGTTTATCTCTTAATCTTCTTATATGTGAATTCTCGTAATCTAGCATTAAATTAGCAAGTCTTAAAGCCTCAGCCATTCCAACAATTCCTGCAACATTTAATGTCCCACTTCTACGACCACCCATATGCTCTCCGCCATGAAGTAATGAAGTAAGCTTTAAGCCTTGTTTGATATAAAGCCCACCAACTCCTTTTGGTCCGTGAAACTTATGAGCTGAAAATGAAGCAAAATCAACCCCTGCACTTCTAAAATCTACTTTGATTTTACCTACTGCCTGAGTTGCGTCTGTATGAAATAAAGCCCCATGCTCATGAGCAATATCGCATAATTGCTTAATAGGGAAAATCATTCCTGTTTCATTGTTCGCCCACATGATATTTACAAGTGCAGTTTTGTCGCTTATCATTTCTTTTAAATCTTGCACATTGCAAGTGCCTTCGCTATTTACAGGTAAGGTTTTGATTTTTACACCAAGTCTTGCTTCTAAAAAAGCACAGGTGGCTCCAACTGCAGGGTGCTCTACTCCGCTTATTATGATTTCGTTTTTATCTTTGTTTAAAATCTCATCAAAATAAATGCCTTTTAAAACCCAGTTAATACTCTCAGTAGCACATGAAGTAATGATTACATCATCTAAATCACTTGCACCTAAACCTGAATATAATTTATCTAAAGCCTCATTTAGTGGCTTATGTGTTGCTTGTCCGAAACGATGAAGCGAATTTGGATTACCATAAATGTTTTCTAAATATGGTTTCATAAGTTCAAAAACGCTAGGATCAATCATCGTTGTAGCGTTATTATCTAAATAAATCTCTTTCATATTTTTTCCTTCTTTTTAACCATTTTAAAAATGGGATAAAAATTATCTTTTATAAATAATATTCCAAATTATTAAATGAATTATTATTCTTCAATTCTAATTAAATTAATTTCACCTTTTACAAATTCTTGAGTTTGTAACTCGCTTAGCAATTTAGTAATTTTTGCTTCATTTGCAATATGTGTTGTTATAAAAATCGTTCTTGTTTGATTTTTTGATGGGCGTTGCATTAGGCTATCTATACTAATTTCGTTATTACTCATAAAGCTTGTAATTTTGTTTAAAACACCTATTTTATCATCTACGCAAAGTCTTAGGTAGTATTTTGAACTTATATCATTAATACTTACAAGGCTTACATGTGGCAATTCATTGTAGCCTAACATTTTGCGAGTTTTATTATCAGCAATTTGCATTAAATCACTTAAAACCGCACTAGCAGTCTCAAGACTACCAGCACCTGCTCCATAATATAAACTCTCTCCTAAAGCGTTGTCATTTAATAAAATTGCATTCATAGAATTATTTACACTTGCTAAAATATGATTTTTGTCTATTAAAGTAGGATGAACTCTTATTTCTACTTTATCTTCGTTTTGCTTTGCGATTGCTAAAAGCTTAATTCCGAATTCAAATTCCTTTGCAAAATAAAAATCATCATTGCTAATCTTATCAATTCCTTGAACCAAAATATCTTCAGGCTTAACATTAATCCCATAAGCTAAACTTGCTAAAATCGTAAGCTTATGAGCTGCATCCATTCCATTAATATCAAGCGAAGGATTTGCTTCAGCATAGCCTAATTCTTGAGCTTGTTTTAAAGCTATTTCGTAGCTTATCCCTTCATTTTGCATTTTTGTTAGAATATAATTTGATGTGCCGTTTAAAATACCTTTTATACAATTAAATTTATTAGCACTCAAACCTTCTTTAATAATCTTAATAATAGGCACTCCACCAGCAACACTAGCTTCATATCCAAAGTATTGATTTGGCTTTAGCATTTTTTCAATATCGTAACGATAATAAGCTAGTAAGGCTTTATTTGCTGTAATTACATGCTTATCTTTAGCTAAAGCTTGTTTTATACATTCATAAGCAAATGTTGTCCCACCCATTAGCTCACAAACCACATCAACATCACTATTTAAAACATCTTCAAAATTATTTGTTTGTTTATAAGGACAATTGTTTTTATGTGTTCTTGAATAAACTAAAGATATTTCTATATCTTTTCCAAGGCGTTTTTTTATTAATTCCTTATTTGTTTCTATTAATTTTGCTACCCCGCTAGCAACTGTTCCAAATCCTAATAATGCTATTTTCATTACATTCCTTTTATATTTAATCCTAGCTTAATATTTTCTAAGGTAAATGCATCTCCTACAATTATATAAGCACACATTTTTGGCACTGCAAGATTTAATTCTTTAAATGATTTATCACTTTTATAAGTTGAAATTAGATTAAGATTTTTATCTAAAAATTCAATTTTTGGATACCAAATATTATTTAGATTTCTATCAATAATAAGCTTTGAAACATTGTTAATCTTTATAAAATAAGAATCAAGTGGCTTACTAAGTTCTAATAAGCTTCCACTATTTAACATAAAATCTGCTTGAATACTTGCTCTACTAAAGTCTAATTCATAGCTAAATTCATTGCCATTTCTTTTAGCATCTACTATATAAACACCTGTTTTTCTTAAAGCTTCATATAAAGAACCTGGGTCTATGCTAAATTTTGAATTAATAGTAAAAGCAACGCTCATTTCATCGTTGTTTTTTGAGTATTCGCTTATTAAATAATAATTAATTCCGATTTGCTCATAAGCAAGAGTTATTGCTTTTAAAAATATTCCAGCTTTTGCCTTTGCTTTAAATTTTACTTGCATATTTAAAGCATCGTTATATGCGTAAGTAAGTAATGAATTCATTTTTAAAACTTGCGTAATTGCCTTAATATTTGGCATTCCACCTTGCATATAAGAACCACTTGGAAATAACAATCTAAGCTTAGCATCTTTTGAGCTATCATTTACTAATTTAGAAGCTATTTCATAAGATGAACTTGCATATATTAAAGAGCTAAATACTAATAAAGATAATAATTTTTTCATCATTTCGCCTTGTCTAATTTAGAGTATTCTTTTTGTGTTATAAATTTAACTTTTCCATCTTTAAATAATATATATCTTGGATCGCTATTTTTAGGAAGTTCTATATTTGTTTCGTTTAAAGATAGTGAAAATAAATTATTTCCTACGAAAATCAAAGAATCTTGATTAAAGCTTACATTTTTTGTAACCATATAATTTTTGGTTTCTTTTGTTTTAAGATTTTTTACACTAACCCATGCTTTAGTGCTTGGAGTAAGTAATAATTTGTTTTCTTTTTTTACTTCTACTTTTACTTCTTCTTTGATTTCTTCTTTTGGTTTTGGGGTATCTTTGAGTTCTTTAATTTCTGTATTTTCTTGAACTTCTTCTTTTATAGGTTTAATAATTTCTTGCTTATTTTCTTCTACTTCTTTTACTTCTTGTTTGATTTCTTCTTTTACTTCTTGAGCTTGTTTGATTTCTTTTATAGGTTCTTTTATGATTTCTTTTATAGGCTCTTTTTTAATCTCTTCTAAAGGTATTATTATTTCTTCTTTTACTTCTTCTTTTACAAGTTGTTGTGGAGTTTCTTTTACTTCTTCGGTGTCTTCATTATAGTAATTAAAATAATAAAAAGCCCCTGCAATTACAACAATCGTAGCTATACTAAGATAGATAAAATAAGCTAAATTACTGCTTGATTCATTACCTGAATTATAGCCCATTACCTTTGGCTTTACTTTTAAAGAATTCTTAGTATTTATAAGGTTATTGCTTTTATATTCATTATATTCTTGTAGCCATTCGCTAAAGTCTATATTATACTCACGCTCTAAGATTTTAATATTCATAGCCACATTAACATTACTTAAACTCTCATAATCTTTATTAATAATAGCCTTTATTCTAGCTTCATCTAAATGTGTTTTTGAGGCAATTTCTTTTACCGAAAAACTTTTTAAATAATCTAAATTATTCATTCATTATCCTATCTCCTAAAATAGCAAAAGCATTGCTAACATTTAGGCTATCAAAATTATTCTTCATTGTAATTTTTACTTCTAAATCACAAGCTCTTATTATCTTAGCACTTAAGCCTTTTCCTTCACTTCCCATAATTAAAGCTGCTTTAGGAGCAAAAGTTATTTTATTATGCTCTTTTGCATTTTCTGAATGATTTGCTGCATAAAAATTAAAACCAATTTGCTTAAACTCATTAATCAAACTTAAAATATCTTTAGTTTGAGTAAATTTCATCTCAAGTAAAGCACCTGCACTAGCTCTCATAACAGCTTCAAGATTAACATTATTTCCTGAATGAATTATCCCATCAAAACCTAAAGCATAAGCACTTCTAGTAATTGAGCCTATATTTCCTACATCACTTAACTCATGCAAGATTACAATTTTTTGCATATTTTTAAAATCTTTAATATTAGCTAATTCATACTCGCTAACTTTTGCTAAAAAACCTTGATGATTTCCACCCTTAGCCATTGCTTGAGCTTTTATAAAATCAAGTTTTGTGATTTTTTTACCTATTTTATTAATATCTTTAAAAGTTTGTTTATCTAAATCTTTTGCTAAATATATTTCTTCTATTTTTTCTGGTGCTTTGCTAAGATAGTGCATAAACACTTGTTTGCCATAAATAATCATTTTTCTTCACTTTTTAATAAATTTTCATAATTTTGTTTTGGGCTAAGTCCGTTTAATTTACTAAGCAATTTTGACTTATCCTTTAAAGAAATATTAAGGCTTAAAATATCTTCGCTTGAGATATTAGAATTTGAATTAGGAATTTGATTATTTATTACTACTACCCATTCGCCTTTTAAGTTCTCATTTTTTAGCAATTTAGCTAAATTTTTTGCCTTGTCTTTGTATGTTTTTTCGTACATTTTTGATATTTCTTTAATTAAAAATATTTCCTTATCTTCATCAATTTTAGCAATATCTTGTATTAAATCCATAATTCTTGTAGGTGCTTCATATAAAATAGTAGGATAAGCTTGATTTAGTGCATTTTCTATTTGTGCTTGACGATTTTTTTTGATATTTAAAAATCCCAAAAATATAAACTCTTTATCGCTAAACCCACTAGCTACAAGTGCTGTAATAGCAGCATTTGCACCAGGAATTACGCAATATTTTATATCATTTTCTTGAGCATATTTTACTAACGAAATTCCAGGATCACTTATACAAGGCATTCCTGCATCACTTAAAAAAGCTATATTTTTTGAAAAATCAATATTTGAAAAGTCAAATTCTTTTTCATTATGTGAATGTAATGATATGTAGTTTTTACTTCCAAAATCTATATTATATTTAGCACTAAGTAAGTTAATTAAAGCCTTACAAACTCGCACATCTTCGCAAAAAATCAACTCGCAAACTTGTAAGACTTCTAAAGCACGATATGAGATATCGCCTAGATTTCCTATTGGTGTAGGAACGAAATAAAGCATTATTGCATTTGATATTTTTTCTTAAATTTCTCAACTCTACCTGCAGCATCTACGATTTTTTCACTACCTGTGAAAAATGGATGGCAATTTGAACAAATATCTACTCTTAATTCTTCTTTATTTGATTTAGTAACGAAAGTATTTCCACAAGCACAAGTTACAGTGCAATTTTTATAATCTGGGTGAATGTCTTTTTTCATAATATTTCCTTTTTTGCGTAAATAAAAACGCAGATTGTATCTTAATTTACATTAAATCTACATTAAAATTTTTGCACTTATGCTAATTACTGCGGTTTTTGCCTTTAAAATATTTGATATTTTTAAGCCTTGAGTTTTGAATAATTTTCTTTCTTTTTCGCTAAATCCGCCTTCAGGGCCTATTACATATAAACAATCTTTATTAAATTCACATAAATCGTTTTTATTAAAATCAATCAAAATAAAATCTTTATATAGTTTTGCAAGCTCGCTTAAGCTATTTAAAATAGTGATTTTTAAAATATCAGCTCTTGCACATTGTGAGCTTGAATTATGCAAAATCTTTTCAAGCTTTGCTAATTTTTTCTCATCAAATTTATAAGATTTTTGAGAAAAATCTGTATAAACTAAAAATAATTCTTCAAGCCCTAATTCATTTAAATAAGGAGCAATTTCTAAAATACTATCAATTTCTATCATTGCAAGAGCTAATCTTACTCCGCTTTTATTTGTTTTAAATTCAAAAGTATTTTTAAGACTTAATCTAATATCGTTTCTTTGCATAAATACGATTTCGTATTCGTGTAATAGTCCATCTAATTTACTTAATTTTACGATATCTCCTAAGCTTTGTCTTCTTGCTTTAAAGTGAGCTACTAATTCACTATCAAGCCTAATTTCACTATCTCCAGCAAGTTTAGAAAAATAATAAAACATTAAAAAGTCCTATCATAATAAGTAATTTTGCTAGTTCTAAAAACAAGCTTAGTTTTTTAAATTTCGTATATTCTTTACTTCTTCTATATTTTTTAAACTTAATAAATTGAAAGATAGAAATTGCAAGAATTAAAATTAATCCAAATAACATCAAAAATCTAAAATCATTAAAGCCTTTCATTGCTTCAAGCAAAATCCCTGTAAAAAACACACAAGCAATTATGGTGTAATATGCTGGTAGTAGCACTCTAATTCTAAAAATATATTTATGAATGTCTTTAAGATATTGCGAAAAAACAAAATATAAAATTTCTAAAAACACTAAAATATAGACAAAAAACAAATGTATGCTAATAAAATCGCTCATTAAACTTCCTTAGGATTTATAAAAATTTCATTATTTTTTATTTTTTCTAATAATCTAGGGTCGCTAAAATCATCTAAAATAGCTTGTGAAAATGTAATTTTAGAAATATCAATTATCGGTAAATCATTATAAAACGCATCTTCGTATTCGCATTCAGCCCAGCCTGTTCTAGTCTCGTTTAGCTTGATTCTATCAACTTTTACGCTTTCATTATTATGCATTTGTGTGTTTTTTAAAATAATTGAAATTAATATAAAAAATACTATGCTTAGATTTTCTGCACTGATATTGCAAGGTAGTTCTATCCATCTTGCTGAATGTTTTTTAATATCTTCTAAATATTCTTTATAATCATCTATATAAAGGCAAGTGCTATGATCAAAAGCATCTATGATTTGCTTAATATTTCCTTTTAAAAGTCCGAAATCATATACCATTCCAGCCTTATCAAGTGTATTTGCCTTTAATACTAATTCAAGTTTATATGAATGTCCGTGAATGCTAGTTTTGCACCTTTTTGAGCTACAAAATCTAACTATATGAGCGTTTTCAAACTCAAATAATTTTCCTATTCTCATACACCCTCCAAATCATCATAAATTCTAATATGCACCCTATCAGTATAATTAAAACCATTGCTAATTGCGTATTCTAAAACACTTTTTGCATTCATACTTAATTCTTTATTAGTTGAGCCTTTTGGCATTAAATAAAAATCATTGTTAGAATAATCTTTTCTTAAAGCAAGTAATTCGCTAGTATCATTTAAATCAAACTTATCTAAAACGATTTTAAAAAATGCTCCTTTTGAATTATTTATAATTGAATTAATTGCTTCGTAATTAATTCTTTTATTTTTTGGCATTTTGCTATTTTCAAGCTTTACACCCATTGCAAAATAGCACTTTTTGTAAAAATCATAATTTTTTAGTTTTATACTAGCATTCGTTTCAAACTGAACCAAATAATCATTATTCGTTAAATACTCTAAAAGCTCTATAAATTCAGGCTCTTCTTGATGAATTAAAGGCTCTCCACCTGTAATTACTATCATAGGTTTATGCTTAAATGAGCTTAATTTATCTTTTAAAATTCCTATTTCAAATTCTTTGTATTCATCGCTAAAATCTGCTGTATAAACAGCTCTTAAAGTATCGCAACCTATAAACTCTTTATTATTCTTACTTTTTTTAACACCAAAACCAAAGCAAGAGAAATTACAACCTGCAAAACGAATAAAATAAGCTAATTTTCCAGCAAAAATTCCTTCACCTTGAATACTCAAAAACTCTTCAACTAGCTTCATCATCCACCCGTTTGCGAAAACGACCTAGCTGAACTTTTGTTATCATCTTCGCCCCATTTATTTTTCTCAGGTTTATTTTCTAAAACCGTATTTAAAATACTTAAAGCCTTATTAATATCCTTATCTCTTAAAGCTTTTTTAATACTCATAGCCTCATCAAAATAAAGGCAAGGTATTAAAAATCCTTCAGCACTAAGTCTTAAGCGATTGCAACTTTCACAAAAGTCATGCTTATGTGGATTAATCACACCAAAAACATAATCAAGCTCATTAATTTTAAATAAACTTGCAGGTGAATTTGGCTCTTTTTCTAAAGCTGTGATTTCATATTTTTCTTTTACTTTACCTAAAATCTCAGCTTCTCTTAAGCCTTTTAATTGTCCATAAGCGTGTTCGTTTTCCATAAATTCAATAAATCTTATTTGGATATTTCTTTGCTTTGCAAAAAGTATTAAATCGCACAATTCATCTTCATTAATGCCTTTTAAAGGAACACAATTTACCTTTACTTTTAGACCTACTCTTAAGGCTTCTTCAATGCCTTCTAAAACTTCTTTTAATATATCTTTTTGAGAAATTAACTTAGCCCTACTAGGCACTAAAGTATCTAAAGAAACATTAATTCTTACAAGTCCAGCAGCCTTTAGCTTAGCAGCTTGTTCTTTTAATAAATAGCCATTTGTAGTAAGTGCTAAATCTAAATCGCTTTTATAATCAATTAGCATTTTTATAAATTTATCCAAATCTGCTCTTACAAGTGGCTCTCCACCTGTTAAACGGATTTTATCCACGCCTTTATCCATACATAATTTTGCAAATAAAAACAATTCTTCATAACTTAATAAATTTTCTTTTGGCACATGATTAAAAGGAACTTTTGGCATACAATATAAACACCTAAAATTACACCTTTGAGTAAGTGAAATTCTTAAATAATTTATTCTTCTTCCATACGAATCTATTAACATTTTTAAACCTTATAAACTTTTTAAAATTATATTAATTACTTGCGGACTTTTATTTAAAAGACTTGCGATTTCATCAACGCTTTTGCCATCGCCATAAAGCTTTAAAATCTGCATTCTAGTAGAATCATCATCAGGTTTTAGCCTAGAGATTGGCTCGGTTGCTAGTTCTAAGTTAGCAATTCTGCTATCTTGACTTTTGGTGACTTCTTGAATACTTTCTTGAATAATGCCTAAATCACTATTTAATTCATTAATTCTTTCATCAATAATAGAATGTATTAAAAACTCGCAATTTTGCATAATATTATCGTTAAATTCGTTTTGTTTTGAATGATTTATTTCAGCGATTTTCATCTTTTCAATAACCTGCTCTAGCCTATGAATTGATTTATAATTTTCATCAATAGCCTTTAAAACTCCATCTAATTTATCATTTAAATCTCTTGATGTAAGTCTTACATACAAAAACATTAAAATGATAAAAATTATAAAAACAATATAAATTATTAAATCAATCCCCATTTTTTTCCTTTTTAATATGAATTAGATTTCTTTGCGTATCTGCTACGAAAATATTTAAACCTTCTTGATCATATCTTTTCATTTGTGTGATTTTAAAAGTATCTTCACTAATAGCCTTAAGCCAGCAAGATATGGTTCTATCTACTAAAACAAGCCTTGCATAATAGCTTTGATTAACTTCTAAAACGCCATCAACTCTAATAAAATCATAATTAATTGCATTAGCAAATGTTTCATCACTAAGAGTTATTAATTCATCTTTTTTAAGGTTTTTAAGCTCTAAAATATCTCTTTTAATATCACAAAGCATTTCAAAAAACAATTTATCTTCAGGATACATATCCATTTTAGAAGCTCTGTGTCTATAATCTTGCAAAGATTTATGATAATTCATAGCGTTATATTCTTGTAAAAATTTATCGCTTAATTCATCACATTTTTCATATTCAATCTTAAATCTTGTTTCATACATAATCATTAGCTAACCTTTAAATCAATTATAAAAAATACTAAGAATAATATACTAATAAAAGCATTAATATCAAAAAAAGCTCTTTCAATATTTTTTGTATTTTTTCTTACGATAATATGCTCTAAAATAAGCATAAGCCCCACAATAGCTAAGCCTAAATATGCATAAAATCCAGCATTTACACTAGCTAAAAATACTAGCCAAAACAAAAACGCAATTAAATGAAAAATAGCAGCGATAAATAATGTAGCCTTTTCTCCAAAACATGAAGGAATTGAAAATAATTCTTGATTTTTATCAAATTCTAAATCTTGTAAAGCATACAAACAATCAAATCCAGCAGTCCAAAAACAAACAGCAAAACATAAAGCTATAGAATAAGAACTAACACTATTAGTAAGCACAATTTCTCCAGCAACACAAGCAAAACCTAATGATAAACCTAAAATTATATGAGCTAGATATGAAAAGCGTTTAAATAAAGAATAAGAACCAAGTAAAATAAGTGTAAAAAAGCTAAGATAAAAGCATAATTCATTTATAAAATATGCTAATAGAACAAAAATACAAGCATTAGCAATTATAAATAAAGCTAAATTAAATCTACCTACCCTACCATCTACGCTAGGACGATTTTTTGTCCTTTCATTTAAGATATCAATATCTGCATCAAGCAAGCGATTTAGCGCCATTGCATAATTTCTTGCACTAACAGCACAAAGAAGAGCCAAAATAAACCTAAGCCAAATATCATTAAAGCTTAAATCATATAATTTTATAGCACTAAGCATTGAAACTAATAAAAACGGCAAAGCAAAAATGCTATGCTTAAACACAATTAATTCTAAAATATTTTTTAACTTTTGCATAACTATCCTTTATGCTAGTTTATAATATTTTAATTAAGATTTAAGGATAAAAATGAAAAAAATAGCCCTAATAGGAACAACAGCAAGTGGCAAAACAGCCTTAGCTCATAAGCTTGCACTAAAGCATAATGCAGTGATTTTAAGTCTTGATAGCTTATGTTTATATAAAGAGCTAAATATTATAAATGCTAAGCCTGATAATGCTATGCTTAATGAAGTTAAATATTTTGGAATAAATATAATTAGCGTTAAAGATGATTATAATGTAGGGCTTTATTTTGATGAATACAAAAATGCTTTAAATCATGCAAAAAAATATGAAAAAAATCTAATAATAGTAGGTGGAAGTGGATTTTATCTAAGCGCTTTAATTAATGGCTTAAGCCCTAAAATTGATGATATTAAGCATAATTTAAGCCTTGATGAAATCTATAATCTAATGCAAAGTATTGATAAAGATAGCAAAATCGCAGCTAATGATAAGTATCGCTTAAATAAATGGTATAGCATTTATTTAACTACAAATGAGACCCCAAGTCTTTGGCTTAAAAACAACACTCAAGAGCCTTTAATAAAGGAAGTTTTAATTTATGATATTTTATGGGACAAAGTTGAATTAAACAAAAGAATAGAGCTAAGAACTAAGCAAATGCTAGAACTTAATGCCTTTGATGAAGTGATAAATCAATATAAATTACATGGATATACAAAAGCCTTACAATCAATTGGAGCAAAAGAAATAATAGATTGCTATAAAGGAAGAATTAAAAAAGAAGAATTAGAAGAATTAATCACAATTCATACAAGACAACTTGCCAAAAGACAACGCACATTTAATAAGAAATTTAACGCTCATACCTTTGAAATTTTAACGGAATTTGAATTAGGAATTTGCTTTGATAAATTAAGCGAGATTTTAAAATAATCTCGCTTAGAAATAAAAATATACAAACAATGAAATAATAATAACACAGCCTATATTTAAATATCCACCCGCCTTTATCATATCTTTTTGTCTTATATGTCCTGTTCCAAAAACAATAGCATTTGGCGGTGTTGCAACTGGCAACATAAAAGCACAGCTTGCACCAACTCCTATTACCATAACTAAGATTTCTTTAGGCATTCCCATATTACTAGCAATGGTTGCAAATACAGGAACTAATAAAGCCGCTGAAGCAGTATTGCTTGTAAATTCAGTAAGAATTATTATGAAAGTACAAACTACAAAAATAATTCCTAAAGTAGAAAAATCTCCAAATATTCTTGCAACTTCTTTACCTAAAATAAGTGAAGCTCCTGAATCTTTAAGAATTGAGCTAAGAGCTAAACCACCGCCAAATAATATTAAAACTCCCCAATCAGTTCCTTTTGAGATTTGCTCCCAAGTCGCAAGATGAAGCACCACAATAACAGCAGTTGCACTAAGAGCGATTAAAGCATCAGAAAACGGAATGCCTGTTAGTTTGCTAAGTGGTTTGCTAAAAATCCACGCAAGTGCAGTTACGCTAAATAATATCAAAGTTGCAACTCTTGGTCTTGTCCAAGGGATTTCTTCTATTTGCATATTAATTTTTTGTGATAAATTAGGACGAAACACAAAATAAAGAACAACAATCATTAAAGGTAAAATCATTAGCATTAAAGGTGTTCCTATTTTCATCCAAGATGCAAAATCAAGCCCTAAAGCCTGAGAAGCGATTGCATTAGGTGGTGAGCCAACGATAGTTCCAAGCCCTCCAATGCTAGCAGAATACGCAACGCATAAAAGTGCAAAAACAAAGGTATTTCTATCCTTTTTAGGGTCAAGTTCGCTTAAAATACCCATTACAAGTGGTAACATCATAGCTGCTGTTGCTGTATTTGATATCCACATTGAAAGGGCTGCAGTTGCAATACATATTGCAATTATAGCTACTCCTAAATGAGATTTAGAAAGCGATAAAATCTTCATAGCAATTTTTTTATCAATGCTTTGCATATGAAGTGCAGTTGCTAGTGCAAAACCACCAAAAAATAAAAATATAGTAGGATCAGAAAAATTAGCTAAAGCTTGTTTGATACTAAAAGCAGAAAAGCTCCCATCAGCATTGCTTTTACCTACCCCAATAAAAATAGCAATAACAGGAACTAAAATAGCCGTCATAGAAATATGAATAGCCTCGCTAAACCACATAATCGCTACAAAAAGTAACAAAGCTAAACCTTTGTTTGCATTTGTATCATAAGGTAACAAATAATACAAAGCAACGCTTGAAACAATTGCAATAGCGATAATTAGCCAAGATTTAAGCCTTTTGGCTCTATCATCTACAAACAATTCTTCTTGCATAAAACCCTCCTTAATTGATTTACATCAATAAATTATCAAAAAATATAAAAGAAATTTTGATGGAGTTTTAAATATCATAAAAATTACAAAAAAAGTATTACTTAAAGTTACAAATTATTAAAAAATACAAATAGTTACAAATTAGTTTGAAAATAATTTGATAAAAACCAAAGAATTTGAAATAGGAATTTGATTTTATTGTTTTAGTAGGTAAGCCCTTTATAAAAAGGGCTTATTTT
>NZ_JBYJAU010000022.1:0-18833 GCF_057802535.1 Campylobacter sp. DY7 | reverse complement strand
TTTTTTATAATCATTTTTTATTAAAATATTTTTAACAAAAGTATGGAAGAATTAAGGGTTAGAAAGACACTTCCCCGCTTTAGGGGATTGAAACTAAAAGAGCCTACAACAAGTGATAATTCTATTAATAAGTTAGAAAGACACTTCCCCGCTTTAGGGGATTGAAACTGGTTAAAATTCTCACACCCTCTGAACATTCCTCTCATGTTAGAAAGACACTTCCCCGCTTTAGGGGATTGAAACTAAATAAAGCATTCGGTTTCTTCTTTAATATGAGCTAAGCTAGAAAGACACTTCCCCGCTTTAGGGGATTTAATTTCTTTATAAATTAGATTAAAAATACTTTTATATTGTTTTAGCTATTTTTTAGATGGAATTTATTTCCGTAAAATATACAAATGATTTAGATTTGGATTGTATTTTTATCTTTAATATTACTTTACAATAATCTGAACTAAAATTTTAAGTCTTTAAAAATACGACTAATTTTTCTTACAATCTCCCAAATTCAATAAAAGGAGAAAAAATGAAAGAAATTCGCAAAATTAAATTCGCTGTATTTTACGCAGCAAAAATCCTAAGTGCAATGTATCTTGCTTATTATCTTTTTAGCGTAGTGTTTTCACTAGCATTTGGCTTTAATCTTGCTGTGGTGGTGAATGTAAATTTAGTAGCTGTTGGATTATATTTTTACTTTAATAGTATGGCAAACAAAGAGCTTAACAAGTATTTGAAGGATTAAACATTTGCCTAACTTTTACAAGGTAAATGCATCTAGGTATCAAAAAGGAAAAATATGAAAAATTTACTTAAAAAATGTGTTTTTTCAAATGAATTTGTCTTAGAAAATCTCTTAAGGAATTGCTTTAGCTTTTGTGGTGATAGATGTTTTGGTACTTGTGGTAATGCTAGATAATATAAAAAAAGGCTTGTGATGGTTCAGATTTTAATGCTACTTGCCTTGGTGGGTTGGACTGGCTTTTAAGTAAAACTACATAAAGAAGAAAAAAGCAAAAAAGGATAAAGATGATTGATTTGATTGTGGATATTGTTCTTTGGGTGGTTATGATAGTGCTTTAATGGCTGCAATAGGTGGCGAAAAGTTTGCCAGAAGGCTAAAAGATTTTGCAGATAAGCTATAGGAGTGAAAATGCAACAAACGATAGGAGGGTTTATCGTGTATGGCTTAGCTGGGTTTTGTCTAATTTATGCGATATTTTATAAGCTAGAGAAAAAAGAAAAAAATTAAGAAGAGCTATGAAAGAGTTGTTGGCAAATATTATCATTTATGGATTTGGCACATTTGTGCTAATTGGTAGCATCGTAAATTATATAAGCGAGAGAAAAGAAGAGCAAGGAAGCAAAAAGGATGAAAATGCTTGATTTGATGACAGATATCATTGCACCAGTGATTTTGGGTTTTGTAGTGCTACATTTTTTTAAAAGAGCGATACAAATAGATAGCGATAACACCTTTTTAGACAATTCACAAAGCAAAGATGATAAAACATAAATAGGAGATAATGATGGAAATATTAAAAGAGATTTTTACATTTAATTTTTGCATGTTTTTAGTGATATTTTTTTAGTATTGCATTTGCATTCAAATACTACGACTATAGATATATAAAAAACTAGAAAAAGAATACAAAAAATTAGGAAAAGAAAGATATGAATATGCAAAAAGCATAGGTATGTTTCGTTGGTTTTAGTAGGTTTAAGGAAAAGCTATGGAACTACTAGCAAATATTATCATTTATGGCTTATGTGCCTTTGTGTTAGCAAGTAGTATCGCAATCTATATAATTGAGAGAAAAGAAGAAAAAGAAGAGAAAAATAAGGATAAAAATAAAAATAATTGAGCTGGTTTTAACTGGTTTAGCTTTGATATGTGCTGTGTATATTCATACATATTTGAATGATAGATTGATAAAAAAAAATAGAAAAAGAGCAAGATAAGGATTAAAAATGAGTGATTGGTATATGTTTATACCGCATATTATAGGCGTTAGTTTTGCAATATTTTTTGTGTTATTTGCAAAATATCAAAAAGATAAAAAATGAAATCATACATAGGCATAATAATTCTTGCTTTTATTTGTCATAGATACTTTAAATATTGTGATAAAATGGACACGCAAGAAAAGCAAAACGATGATTAAAACTAATTAAACAAACGAAATTTAATTTATCAAGCCTAAATCAAACAAATAACAATATCATTTATTACCTTGTAAATCTTTATAAATTTTGCATTAAGAGTTTTTCATAAACTCCAGCCCATGTAGGTTGTTTAAAGTGATTTGGGTGGAGATTATTAGACTCTGCGTGATTTACAAATTGCACGAAATTATCCTGATATTTTAAAAATACATCATTTATAATAGTTTTTGCATCATATATTTTTAGCCCTAAGTTTAAGCAAACTTTCTTCCAAGAGTTATAGCCAAAATCACTAGGTTTTAAAGGCACAGCATTAAGTTTAGTGGTAAATGCGTTGTAATTTAGAGTTTTTAAATACTCGTTTTTGTAAAGATTTTGAATAATTTTTAGTTTTTTATCTAAAGTAAGATTTTTTCTGTTATGAATGATGACTTTTATATCTTTGGTTTTTGCAAAGCTAATAAGATCAGAAAAATCACTATCGCTTGAAAAAAGTATCAATTCGCTTACTTTATCTGTCAAAATATGAGTAAGTGCATAACGAAGCAAAACAAAATCAGCTTTATTTTTCTTGCCTGGACAATGAATAGTGCTAACAGCATATATGCCGAGTTTAAAAAGCTGTGTTAAATCCCAATCTTTTGCATAATCAAAATCAGCAAACGCATAGGCTTTATAGTCTTTATAATTTGGTATTAGTTTTAAAAACTCATTGTAGCTTACATTTTCACAGTCAATCAAAATAAGTCTCATTTAATCTCCTTTTTTAAGACATTTTAATTGATTTTTGTCTTATTTTTAGAGACCAAATGAGATTTTATTTTAAAATTCTCTAAATCTTACATGTTTAAAAATGCTTTGTTTTATACCGTTTTCATCTTTTAAAATATCTCTTTTTGTGGTGGCATAAACGGGCTTTAATGATTTTGCTTTAGCATAATTTATAAGCTTAAAGCATAAGCCAAAATCCCCGCTAACAAGCAAAAAATCACCTTTTTTAGCATTTTTATCAATATATTCATAAAAATCTCTTGCATAATCATCTAAATTATCAAGACTAGGCGGGACATTTGAAAACTTAGTTTGCAAATCCTTTGGCAAGGCTTTAAATTCCACTACTTTTAGACTAGCCTTAGCATCGTTTATTTGCTCCTCGCTTAGCTCATGTGAGAAAAATAAGTGCATGGTAATCATTGTTCTAGCTCATTATTTTTTGGCTCATAAGCTAAATAGGCTTTAATATTAGCTTTGGCGTCTGCACTAATAGTATCTAGTTTTATTGTTTGAATTTCTGGCATAAGTTGGCTTAATATTTTGCATAACTCTTCTAAGATATCTATTTTTTTTCCACGTTTATCTTTCATTTTCGGGTTTATATGAGACATATCATTTCTATAACCTGCAACACTTTTTCTATACTCTAGCAAATTAGCAAGTAACGTTTTTTCTTGCACTGTATATTTATAGTTTGCCAAGGTTTTTGCTAGATTTTTTTGCTTATCATCCTTACCTTTGTTTTCATCATTTAATCCTTGTATACATAAAAAAAGCATATTTTTTACCCTTTGAAGTTCAGGATAATCATAAGAAGTATTTGGCATAAAGTATTGCCATAATGCAATTTGCAAACCTTCTAGCATAAATCCGGCTGCATTTAATGCGTATGATTTTTTAAGATAAAGCCTACATAAAATAAAATAATCCTTATGGCTTATACCATCGCTAAAATTTTCAAATTCCTTTAATTCATTTAAAATATCTTCAATCATAGGAAGTAATGCAAAAAATATATCATTTGGATTTTTACTGATGTTTTCTTTTTCTACTAGAAGACTTTCATAAGCTTTTTTAATTTCTTTTATGTTGTTTTCAAAAATACTATTTGATAAATTCACTAATTCTTTATAAAAATTATGCTCTATATCAGACTTTATTATCTTTAAAGTATTTTTAAATGTATTTAATATAAAAGATAATTTCAAAACATCTGCATAGTTATTAAGAGATGTGATTGTATAAAACTTAACACCATCATTGTCTTTAAATTCTTTAGCAAAAATAAAATTCATTTTATTATCTTTTTTATCTTCTCTTGAAAAGCTATATTCAATAAGTCCAGCTAAAAGTCCAACAGAAGTAGTGTCTCTAAACCCGTGAGTTATATCAATTATAATATCTGTTCTTTCGTGGTTTTTTTCTATATCTTGGATTTTTTTAATAAGCTTGTTTAATAATTCTTCATGCTTTTTTTCATCAAAAATAATAAGTTCATACTTATCTTTTTTAAAATCTTTTAAAATATCTAATTGATTATTTTTAGCTGCTTCTGTGCTAAAAAATACAAATTCAGCATTTTTGTTTTCAAAATTTTTAAGATAAATATCAGCCATATTCAAATATTTATCTGTTTTTATATCTAAAGATAATGCATTTTTTAAGTTTTCATCTAATTTATATTCGGTAGGCTCTGCATATTTACTTTTAAACCCAAATGATGAAAAAATAACCCTTTTTCTTTGATTAGTTACTCTTAATCCCATTATTTTCCTTTTGCTTTATTCTTATCTTTCTTACCATTTAAACACTCATCATGCCTTGCTTCTAGTTGTTCACGAGTGCATAAGAAATGGTCTTTTAACTCTCTTGGACTAGGTAAAATCAGCTTTCTATCAAACTCAATATCAGTTGGTTTTATAGCCATTTTTCCATCCCTATCTTTGACACTTACTACCATATAACGAGTATTTAAATCCCAATTAGGCAAGGTTGTATTTTTAAAATCAAGCATAGCTTTAAGCTCTTTTATTCTTTCAAAATCATCATAAGATTTTATATCATTAAAGCCTTTTGAGTTTTCTTTAATGCTCTTTAAGGTTATATCTTTAAAGTACTTTACAAACTCTTTAACCTTACTATCGCTAGAGTTGTTTTGATAGCTTTTACAATAATCATCACTAAATAAATCCGAGTATTTTTTATCTATATCAAAAAGCTTTAAAGTTGATTTTAGTTCAACACTACCAAAACCTAGTGGCTTTGCTCCACCTAGTTTATAAACGCTTTTATCATCTACATTTAAGCTATAAAGCAAGGCTCCTAATTCTTCTTTTTTAAGGTTTAAAAACCTGATTTTTCCAACAAACTCAACGCCACTTTTAACAGCCTTAAAGCTTTTTAAGACTTTTGCTAATTGTTTTTTATCTTTATTTGGGTCTAATATAGCTTCTTTTAAATCATTGCCTAAGTTTTTATGATGATAAAGCTTAAAGCCTTTAAGCTTAGCCTTTGCATTACCATCTCCATTGTAGGTTAAAATTTTACTAAGGTTATTATTAGCTAGATATAAGTTAAATGCTGTTGGTTTTGGTGCTAAAAGTGGCTCGGTTGTTTCTTCTTTTGTGTAGATATGCTTATCCAAATAACTTTTTAAATCATTTTTATTTTGTAGTTCTTCATGATTTTTAAGCTTCAAATCTTCAAAAAACACTCTAGTAGCAAACTCACCTTCCTTGCCAAATACAAGTTCAGTTAAATCATATTTATCATCTTTTTTATACACCCCATCAACACAATCAAGCGTTGTATAAAAATACGGCACTCTAATAAACTTTGTATTCCCAAAAAATACATAATCATTACCATTTGTATCTTTTGCCTGTATATAAAAACAAGGCACTCCACACTCTTTAAATCTACTTTCTTCTAACCTTTCAAAAAGATTTAGAGTTGTTATATCTTCTTCGGACTCTGTTTTAGAAGAATAGTTTTTTCTTTGCGAGCTAGTTTGTGCATTTTCAAAATCTAGCTTGTATGGTAAAACATCTCTTTGATAATCTAGCTTGATAGGGCTTTCATCTTCTTTATATTCTGCTATATGATAATAAGTTTTTTTACTACTCATATACCCACTATAAACATCAAAATCAAATGCTTTACCTATGATTTTGTGAGCGTTTTTTTCTAGCTCATTGTTGCTTTTATCGTGTTTATGTTTATATTTAGCAGGATAAATCACATAATCTCTAAAACCATTACACTTAAGGTATCCCATATGTGCTTTTGAGAATTTTTTAGGGATTAGCCTCCCTGTTTTTTCATCTTTTACATCTTTGATCTCAGTAGCCACCTCATCATAAGCTAATCCTATCGATGATTTTGCCCCATCGGCAACATTTCTAAAATAAAACCTATGATTGTTTATATTGTTAAACTTAGAAAAGCTAACTATCTCAAAAATATTTCTAACCATTCCTCTAAAGCTTGAGCCAGATACTTGCGGAATTTCGTTTGTTACACTAAAAAAGCTAACCTTACTAGGGTCTTTTTTATCTTTACTGCTATCGCCTACTACAAACGGAGTTTTGCTCTTAAGCGTGATTTCAATCTCTCCTGTAAAAAGCTTTTTATCAAAAATATCAAGCTTAACATCGGTGTTATTCTTCTCATCATTTTCTTTTTTGTTCTGCTCTTTATCTTGTTTTTTATACAAAGCTACTATTGGTTTGTTGTTTTCTCTAATGTTTATGAAATTAAACGGAGCTATAGCTACATTATCTTTTTCATAGTTTGGTTTTTCACTTTTTTGTTCAATTTTACTTACATCAACCCCTGCTTTTTTAAACATATCTAAAGAAAGTCCGTTCATTTTATCTCCTTTATCGCATAGCCTTTTATGTAAGCTTGATGTGTTTCCTTGTGATAGCCTATGATGTCGTATTTTTGTATTTCAATTTTGCTTTCTAATTGCTTTTCAAGTGGCAAGTAAAACTTCCCACCCCTACCATCATCTACCTTGCTCCAGCCATTTTTACACTCAACAACCTTACCTAACATAAAAGTATTACTTGGTAATTTATCGTCACCAAACTTATAAACTCTTGAGCCATCACCCCAAAAATAAAGCTCTTTAGCTTCATCAAATGCACGAAGTTCTAAAATACCATCTAATGTGCTGAATTTTTTATCGTATGAACAAACTTCTACTCCATCAAATATTCCAAAATAAATCTTATCCATTGTCCAGATAATTACTTTTGCATTAACAAAATCTTTTAAAAGTTCTTTCATTTTAGCAACTCCTTAGCTATTTTCTCAATATCTTCAATTTCTAAAGGCTTATTATTTTCACGAACTTTAAAATTTTCTTTTTTACCACTAAACACCCCACGACCGACATTTTTACCCCCACCAACAGCTAAAAATCCAGCACATAAATCTCTTGCTACAAAAAGCATTAAGGCTTTTTCTTTAAGGCTTGAATTAATTAGTTCTATTTTCAAATAAACCTTACCACCATAAATAGCCCTAGCATCAAACAACGCCCCATCAATGGTAGCTCCGCTAAATCTATCTATTTTATTTCTTTGATGAAGTTTTGTAAGTGTTTTTTCAATTTCGCTTTCATTTACTCTAACTCTTGATTTTTTCGCTGTATTGCCATCAACATAGCCAAAAAGCTCATTTACAAACTTTTCGCCTAGCTTATCACTAAAAGTATTTGCTATTCTTAAAGCTTGATGTCTAATAGCTCCTTTAAAGCTTGTCCCACTTGCTATACTTTTACCATCTTCGCACAAACTCGCAACATCTGCTATCTCGCCATCATTATTTACGCTACCTATCAAAAGTGAGTTTGCAATATCTAGCTCTAGTTTTATTTCAAATTTATTATTACTTTCTTTAGCCTCTACTTTGCTTTCATAAAAAGGCTTTCTTAAAAAGCTTTCATATCTACTAAACTCATCATTTTTACTAAAATCAAACTCGGTTTTAAAAAGCTCTTTCATAGCAAACTCCCCAAAACCACTCATAGTTTTCATCCCTACTAAAAGCTCTGAGTTTATAACCTTTTCAAACTCTTCTATCTCATTAGCAAAATCATCTTCATAGATATTTATAAGGCATTCAAAATTAAACCTAGCACCCTTAAAAACCACTTCGTAATCAAATAAAGCCCCTTTTTTGGCTATGCCGTTTTTGCTATTTATAGCAACGCTATTTCTAATGCCAATTTTTGGATTTTCTTCGCACTCACAATCACTTAAAATCACCAAACTTTTATTATCATTATCACCTAAAAGTGGATTATTTTTAAGCTTAGCTTTTAGCACTCCAGCAAGGCTTGTAGCACTTATATAAGGCTTATTAGATTTATCCTTTAAACACAAGCTATCTATAAAATCGCCTTCCTTTGAGCCTATGCTAAATGCTGTTTGGTTTTCTAAAACACCTTTATAAAATATCTTTTTTCTTAATTTTTTATGCACTTCTTGGCTCATTTCTCATCCTTTTTTAGCATTTTTCTAGCTTGTTTTATCTTGCTAATTAGCACCTTTTTTGCTATCTCATTTCTTATTTTTTCAGTATAAAAGTTTTTATATTTTTCGTTTTCATGCTTTGCTACATCAAACTTATCTAGCCTTAGCCCTTTATCTTGCATTTTTTTATAAAAAGCACTATCTTTGTATTTATATTCAAACTGTGTTTTAAAATCTTTATCAATTTCAAAAGCATTTACGATACTTTGCATTCTGCTTAGCTCACTTGCACTAAATATCTCTCCATGCTTTTTGTAGTTTTCATCTTGGATAACATAGTTTTTATACTCATCGCTTAAAAATACTCTTTGCTCTAAGTCTTGTTTTAAGATATTTTTCAAAACTGGCTCTATGCTTTTTAGTTCGTTTTGTGAAATTTCGTTTGTTTGTGATTTTTTTTGTTCGTTCTTTTCTAGCACTAAATTATCAAAACTTTTATAAGCTTTAAACAATCCAAAACCAAATTCTTGTTGCACTCCAACGCTACAAAACTCACTATTTAAATTCCCGTTAACCTTAAACACACTGCCTATACTAAATCCCATTACTTGCGGAGTTTTGCACTTATAAGAATTGTTATAAAATTGTGCTTTTTCATATCTTGAAATTACGATTTTTTCTAGCTTTAAGCCTTGTTTTTCTAGCTCGTTTTTAAGTGCGTCAAAACTAGGCTCAAAGCCACCATCCTCGCCTCTTAGCAAAATCGGGCTAATCGCCACTAGATAAAACTCATCGTTAAAACTAGCTTCATTATCGCTTGAGTTTTCAAAGCTGATTTTTACCCTACCATATTGAGAATTAGCACTTTTACCAAGTCTTAAATTCTCACTATTCAAACTACTAAAATCATCATTTTTATCAAGTTTTATAGCAAATGTTTGCCCCTTGCTAAGTGCTGTATATGAGAAGATTTTGTTTTTATACTCTTTATCATCTTTGTGTTTTTCAAGCTCTTTAAGGCTCATATTTTCTTTACCTGCTAGACTTACATGGGTTTTATTTGTAGTGCTAATGTTTGCTTTGTTTAAAACACCGTTTTTTATGCAAACATATCCACCTATGTTTGATTTTTTCTCATCATCATTTTTTTCTGTAATCTCATTAAACACCATTAAATCATCTTTATATTTATATTTTTTAAGGTTCATCGGTGCTGGATAAAAGATATTTTTATCCTTGTAAAAATAAGCATTTTGAGGCTTAGAATACTCCACTCCTATCTTTTTAAACGCTCCCTTAATCGCACTTGCACTTAAATACCCCTTAGTATCAACGGTATTTTCATCGCCACTAAGGCTTGTTAAAATAACATCATCAAGCAAGGTAAATACCATAATATCTTTATGAATTTCGTTTGTTTGAGCTGTTTTTTCATCGTTTTGACTATCTATTAACTCACACTTTACTTTGCCAAAGCCACGGGTTCTTTTATGCCCTATATAGCGAAGATTTAGGCAAATTAGCTCTAAGTCTTTTAAAAATTCTAAATTCCCTTCAATCACGCTCTCAAAAACAAGCCCTTTATCATAAGCCCTAAAGCGTCTTAAACTTCCTTTTTTAGCTACTCCACGCTCATCTAAGCTAGTTTGATTTAGCACCACTGAAAAAGAGTTTTTAAACAAATCAGGCTTAAAATCATTTGATAATTTTTCTAAAATCTCATAATCTTGCAATCTCGCATCGCTTAGCTTTATAATGCCTTCGTTGTTTTCATCGCCAAAAAGCCTAAGTGCATTTATATCTTGCCCCATAGAAACTAGTTCATTCGCACTATCTTTTAGCATTCCTTTTAGGCGTTTTGCACTGATATATGGCAAGCCGTATTCGTTGTAATCGCTATCAAGGTCTATTAGTGCATCGCCGTTTCCGTTTGTGATAATCGCATTGCTTGAAAGTGTAATTCTTAGTATCATTGTCTGTCCTTTTGTGGGTAAAATGCACTTAGCTCTATCGCATCAAGTAGCATATTTTTGTGTTTTATCTCATCGCCATCTAGCAAATCACTAGCATTAAACTCATCGTTTTCACAATAAATCTCAATGTATTTTTTAAGACTTTCTTTATCGCTATAATAAAGCAAATCCCTAATCTTCATCATCTTTGACCTTGCCATTTTGTTTAAAATGCTAATTAATTTTAAAAGCTCATCAAAGTCATAACCTTCATGCTTTTCATTTTTGTTGATGAAATAGCCTTCGTGATTTATAAATTCATTTTCGCCAGTTGTTCTTTCGCTTGTGTAAGTATTTTCTAGGTAATTTAGCCCTGATTTTACTTGATTTGAAAGGATTAAAAATGCTAGGCTTGATTTAGATTCATCTTTTCTTGCTAGAGCTTTTGCTTTACTAGCTAATTCTTCGCTAAGATTATATGCTCTACTAAAAGGCGTTTTAGCCTTACATATTGCAATCCCAGCACTTGCATATAAACCACCATTAAAGTGCTTCTTTGAAGCCTTTTCAAGCTCTTTTATAAAAACCTTGCTAAGCCAAACCCCAAGCCTACCTTCACTAACAAAGGTAAAATCATCTCCGTTTAAAATAATCGGTCTAATAGGTAAATAATACTCATTATCCTTTTTAAAATCATCTTTAGTAATTTTTATATCTTTAAACTCAAAACCATCATTATCTAAGCGACTAACTAGCTTATCTATCATCTTCGCAAACGCTTCTTGCATAATCAAATCAATTTTTTTAGAAAATTCTTTTGATTCTTCTTTATTTTTTAGCTTTCTAACCTTTTCTCCAAGTGCGTTGATATCGCAATGCACCACGCTTATAAAGGCGTTGTTATGGATATAAATACGATCTAATTCGCTAATAAATTTATATTGTGTATTTTTTAAATATACATCAAATCTATTTTCTACAGCTTCTTGCTTAGATTTTGTAGCTTTACTTATCTTGCCTTCTTTGTCTTCAACACCGATATTTGAGCTAGGGCATAATCTTTCAAAACCGATATTGAGTGAATGCGTAAGTGGATAAAAGCTGTTTCTAATCTCATCTAGCTCATCTTTAGCTTTTCTTATATCTTCTTTATAATCCCCTTTCATTTCATAAGGCACTAGATAAGGAACTAAACTAGGATAAGTTTTAAGTAAATGTAGGCTGTATTTTTCTATAAATTTTTTCGCATCATCAAGCTCGTTAAAAAACAAATAAGCATTCCCACCACCACTAAAACTACTCTCGCTAAACTTAGCCAGATTAAGCTTTCTTATCTCTTCAACATCAGTCGCTCTTGCTATTATCTCACTAGCACCTACCATATCTTTTAGCTTGTTTGAGCTAAAGATATATTCTTGTTTAGCAGCTATATCAACCAAAACTAGATAATCACTCATTTATATCCTTTCTAAAATTATTTTTCCAAAACCAAAAGCCGTATGCTTTCCTACCCCTGTGATAGTTGCTATCTCAAGTAGCTTTACACATTCATCATCAAGGCTTACAAAATCCACTTCGCCTATTTTGGCATGAAAGTTCATTTTTCTACCTTGATTATTTGAGTATCTTAGTAATTTATAGTCGCTTAAACTTTGACTATAAGAAAAATTATCATCAAAAAACACCTTTTCATTTATGCCGTTTATCTCATTTATACGGCGTTTTAGCGAGATAAAAAAACTAAGTGGATTAAAATCTGTGTTTTTATCATTTATCATAAACGGGGTTTTAAAAATCACTTTTATATTTTTGTGGTGGCTTTGTGGGTTTAGCTCAAGGCTTTTTATGTCTTTATTTAATACTTCGCCTTTATTATCCATAAAAGGCTCATCGTTTAAAAGTATTTCTTCATAATCAAACTTTTGCCTATTTACCCCAAGCCCTAAAACTCTCATTTGCTCAATAGCTAGAGCAAAATAAGGCGTATATTTTACGCACTCATTAAAAAGATAAATACTAAAATCATAAGTATTAAAATCAATCTCAAGGCGGTATTTTGAACTAGCGTTGTCTTTGTTGTAAAACATCTCAAAAACACTCTCATCAACCCTTTTTAACGCCCAGCCTAAAGTCCCCCGAACAGCCGAGCCGTTAAACTCATGCAAAGGCTTGATATTTATACCCTTTACGCTTAATTTTATATATTTCATCAAACTACCTTTTTAAATCAATAATAACATTTATAAATTTATTGTAATTAAACTTCAAAAGAATTTAAAATCGGAAATTAAAAAATTCCAAATAAAGCAAAGCCTTGTTTAAAAGTTTAGGCTTTGCCAATTTTGTTTGCTAGTAATTATGCAAAGATTTTAGCTCTTTTATAATTTTGTCTTTTTCATAATTTGTCCAAAAACTACCAGCTAAGATAATCACTAGCAAAGCATCACTAAATAAATTCCAGCTAAATCCAAGCTTAGCAAAATCCAAACAAACTCCCACGCTAAGAGTAAGGACTAGTAAAAAATCTAAAATATACTTTCTCACAAGCTATCCTTAAAGCATATTTGTAGTAGCATTTTGCTTTTGCTCTTTTGCTTTTTGTTGAGCTTTTTTAACTCTTTTTGAAAAGTCGTTTTGCTCATACTCTAAATACACCGAAAAGCTCATATGTGGTGAGTTTAGCTTGATTTTTTCACCCTTTAAAGCATATTCGCTTAGCCTATCGCCTACAAAAGGTTCTACGCTTTTTGTAATTTTATATTTTTTATTTAGTGAAGTTTTAAGCTCATTATAAGAGTTTTTACCATCAAAAATTAGCCTTGCATACACCAAAATCCCGTCATCATCAAAGGCAAATTCAGCATTTTTAAGATTATCCATTAAATGACAATTCTCAAAGCTTAAAAACCTACCATCATTCGGATAAACTCCGTCTATTAAGTAGCTTTCTCTATATTTACAATCTAGCTTTTTTACATCTTCAACATTGCTTTTACCAATATTTAGCCCAAAAGGACCTGCTGCAAACATAAGACTACTTAAAACACTTGCTAAAAATAATTTTTTCATAAATTCTCCTTAAGATTAAAAATGTAAGGAGAATTTATTTAAACATAGTCAAAAAATACGAGATTATCTAAAGAATTTATTATAAATATTAATTGCAGAATCTATGGCAGGCAAAGCCCCCATAATAGTAACTAATATAACAATCCAATTAATCATTGTTTTTAGATTTTTATATTGATTTGCTTTCTTTTCGCTCAATTCTATTTCGGCTATTTTTACAATATCTTTTGTTTGAGTCTTCATCTCTTCATAAAGATGTATTATATGATAATTTTTCGCCATTAATTCATATATTGCATATAATTCATGTCTTGATTGTAAAATAGGGTTTTTATAAAAATACCTTACATCATATTCAAGCAAATCTTTTCGTATTTTTATAATATCTTCTAATCCGTTATATACAGCAAGTTGCTTTATATAATCTTTTGTTCGCAAGATATAATAAATCAAAAGACAATAAACCATCATTATTCTAATTCTTTGATCAAAAAAATAGCAATCAGAATAAAATCCACGAACATCCACAAGCATTTCAATACTTTTTGTAATCAAATGATTTTGGCTGGTTTTATCTAATGTATGAGAATTTCTAAGCATATATGAAGCAATATTTAGCGTATCATTAAAATCACTTTCTAAAGGCTTAGAAGTATTAGCAAACAAAGCATATAAATAGCGATAATCTGTAGAATTTTGATCCTTTTTCGGGTAAATAAAAAAATCATTTTGAATATTTTTTAGATTGTTTATAACATCGGCTTTATTAAAACTTCTTTGCTCTATTTCAAATATTCTAGAAAAAATCTTAATATAAAACTTATCATTGTTTTTATAAAGCTTTATATAATTAGCTAAGTCTCCTAATAAAAATTCATGTGAAAACTCGTAATCCGTAGCATCACTAGGCACAATATCGCACTCAGTATAAATCCTAAAATAATCAAACTCGAGCTCACTTTTTATCATATTTCATCCTTTTCATAGCTTTTTAAAGCTTCTTTTAGATTATCACAAAACGCCTTTTGTAAGGGCTTTGGCGATATGATTTTAATATCAGGTAGCCAAGTTTTAACAAACCTTAAAATCTCAAACTCTTGAGAGTAGATAATGCTGATTTGTAGTGGATTTTCATTTACAATCTTTTGGGCTTTGAAAAACTTTTTCATACCTTTTTGAAAATACCTTGCCACCTTTGGACTGATTTCTAAAATCGCCTCATACTCAGCCTTTTCAAAAAGGCTTAAAGAATTGCTAAGATTTTTTATCTTTCTATCTAGTCCTTCTGGAATTTCTAGGCTTAGGTAACGCTCTTTTGTGATTTCTAGTTCTTTTATGAATGCAACTCTTTTTAGCTCAAATCTATCATCAATTTTCACCAAAATATACCAGTTTTTATCACTATAAATCACCCTTAAAAATATAGCGCCTTTTATATCCTCATCTATATAATCAATGTCGATTTTACTATTTGTATATGATGATTTTAGGCATTTTTGAATGAAATTAAACTCCATTTTGCTTAGCTTTTCATCTTGCAATGGATTATCAATAGCTATGAAATTAGCCTTAAACTTTTCTAAAAGCTCCTTTTCATCACTTTGTTTTAAATAGACCTTAAATCTTTCAAGCGCTAAAAACTCATCATAAGTATATCTATGCCCCATGTAGTATTTGATGACTTCATCTAGGCTTTTTAGAGCGGGTTTATAAATACGGGTTTTGCTACTCATATCCACTTCTATAAACTTGCCAAAATCACTATCTAAAATCTGATTTATATACTTGCTAAAGTTTTGTTTAGAAATGCCAAGATTGTTTATAAAATACGAGCTACTAACCCCATCTTTATGCTTATAAATAATCTTTAAAATCTCAAAATAAGTGTATAAAATATTTACATTTGTTGCCATTTTTTCTCCTTAATTTATAGTGTTTTTATAATCTAAATCTTAATAGCTGTAAGTAAAGCTACTAGCAATATCACCCCAACAACAGCACTTCTTACAAACTCACTATCGTGGTATTCAGACGGTAAATAATACTCATAAACCATCCCAAGGCTTAGTATAAAAGCCATAGCAAAGATAGTTATTTGATACTCTTTTAGTGTTTTTATCAACGCTTTCATTTTTGCTCCTTTAAAAGCTCTTTTATATCGCTTAGATTTTGCTCTATAATTTCTAGTTTTTCGCTTATGATTTTTTGCGTGTTTTCGTTGTTTTTAGGCGTGCTTTGCTCCATATAAAGGATATTTACAATACAAGCCATTGTCCAAAAAACAGCCAAAATCATCAAAAAATCTTTGTAATTTTCAAGCTCACTTTTATAGATAAAGCAAACCACAAGCCCTACAAAAATAAAACCCAAAAATATATAAACTAATCATTTTTTGCCCCAAGGTTTTTATTTACATGAAATAAAATTAAAATCCAAATAAATCAAAAATCTTGCTTGATACAACTAATGTAATCAAATAAAGCATCATTCATCCTTTGTAAAAATCATCTTGCCAATAAGCCCTAGTAAAAATAATGCAAATGCTATAAAATATCCTTCTTTAACTTGCTCGTTTTGTGCTAAGTCAATCAAATACCTAATCCCACAAACATAAAAGCTCACTTCATAACATTTATTAAAAAATTTATAAGCTTTGTGATATTTAAATTCTTTTTGAACTAAACTCATTAAAATTACAAAAACAATACAAATTACAAAACAAACGAAAATTCCAACAAAAATCCACCACCCATTTAAAACAAAAAACGACATAAAAACACCAAAAAGTGCTAAATCCTTAATAGCCTGAAAAATATTAAATAAAATAATTCTTAACATAAATTCTCCTTTTGTTTTTTATGATTTTAATAATTTTTAGTCAAATAATTTAAGACTATTATAAATTTAATTTGAAATTCCTAATTCAAATTCTTTGAAGTTTTAAAGACTTTTTAAGGAATTTGAAATAGGAATTTAAAAATCAAATTCCGAATTCAAATTCCAAAGCTAAAATTAGCTTAACCAAGCCTTTATTTAAGTTCATTTATATAGTGGATTTTATCCCCTTTTCTTACAAGGACAATATCATTTTTGCAATTTAATGTATAAGCACCTATTTTAAAATCTTCTAATTTTAAAGAGCAGTTTTTAAGTATGGTATCTGAATTTTTTTCAACCACTTCTTTAGCCTTTTCTATATCTTTTGCACCAACAAATCCTATGTAACGCTTTTGATTATCTTCTATTTTATAGGTATGCAAGACATTAAATTCATTATTCACTTTAGAAAAGTATTTAATTCCTATATATCCATTAGAATGATTAGGAGTTCTTAATATATAAGCAGATATATTATGATAAAGACTACTTGTTAGTGCGTAGTTTTTAGGATATGCTTCATGTATTAGTTTATTTATATAAGTCCTTTGCTCAAACGGAATTTTTTCATATTGACTTAAGTCTTCAGCTCTACTAACTACTTCATAATAAGCAGAAGGCATATTATTATAAGTTGAATATGAATTTTTAGGATCATTTACATATCTTTCTAATTCCCCATTAAATGTCTTTTTGAAAGTAAATGGCTTAGTATTAGAAACACACGATATAGTATAATCTCCAAACTCACTTACGCCTTTGTCATATTTAACACTTTCTAATAAATAATCCCCTAAAAGCATTACTTTATTTTCAGTAGTATCTCCTACAATATAAGGAGTTCCATTATATCTAGCTTTACAAATATGATATAGTGGTAAAATTCTATAATAGAATATTTTATCATTTGTGCTTCTATCAATACCTGCATCTCTTTTTACCCAAGTTACTTTATTATCTTTTTCATCTACATAGCGATAGTAATCATCTGTATTTATATAAGGAGCATTTTGTGGAGTTTGGAATTTAATTACAAATAAAGCAGTAACTTCAGATTTATACTCGCCAATAAATCTATCGCTATCATCTACAAAAGCATATTCTCCAAATTTATGCGTAATTTCAAATGATTTATTCCCTGCTTTGCATTCAAAATATCCATCAGAAATCTCATAAGGCGAATAATTATCCTTTATTTTTACAAACTCATCAACTTGTGGATTATCGGCATTAAATAATGCTGGATTATGTCTTAACATAGAGCTAAAAACTTCTTTTTTAATTACGCTTTTACCTCCTATACCTTGACAATATCTATAAGCATGATGGTATAAATTTAGCGATTGGTCGTTAAGAATAAGGTTGTCATATTGTAATAATACTTCATTGCCTTTAGAATAAATAGTTCTTATAGGTTTTTTGGTGCAATACGCATGAGGTCCATGTCCAAAGCAAGAACTTGGATACTCATAATTATTTAAATATTCTAAAAAACTTTGATTATTAGTAGGTTGTGGTATTTCAGGAATACTATAATCACTCACACAAGCAGAAAACATCAGCGCAACACTTGATAATAAAATTGTTTTTTTCATAATTTCTCCTAGTTTTATAAATATTTTTCACTTTACTAAAAGATAGTCTTAAAATCTAAGACCGAAAATATTTTGAAGTAATTTTTAAATAAATGGGCTATGAAACAGAATTGAAGTTTTAAATTTAAATCCCCTAAAGCGGGGAAATGTCTTTCTAACATTAAGGTATTAAAAAATCCATTTGTGTTTGATGAAGTTTCAATCCCCTAAAGCGGGGAAGTGTCTTTCCAACTTTAACATTCTATGCTACTTACATTGAAGACAAAGAGTTTCAATCCCCTAAAGCGGGGAAATGTCTTTCTAACAACAATCATTAAAGACCCTTCAAAACTTATAAAAGAGTTTCAATCCCCTAAAGCGGGGAAGTGTCTTTCTAACCAAAGCTTTGATTTATTCTTCAGTATTTTTATAAATGTGTTTCAATCCTCTAAAGTGGGGAAATGTCTTTCTAACACATTTAATTTTTGCGTATTTTTAGTGATACTTTTTTTTGTTTCAATCCCCTAAAGCGGGGAAGTGTCTTTCTAACTCTGTATAGATGTTAATAGCGGGGAGTATCGTTTTTTTGTTTCAATCCCCTAAAGCGGGGAAGTGTCTTTCTAACCTATTATCTTTATTTTGTGTTGATTTTTTAGTATTGCGTTTCAATCCCCTAAAGCGGGGAAGTGTCTTTCTAACCCTTAATTCTTTCATACTTTTGTTAAAAAGATTTAATAAAAAGCGATTATAAAAAAGAATGTTTAATATTATCTAATAAGCATTTAAAATAAAATCATTTAAAAAAGTAGCAAATGCTAAGTAAAAATGAAAATTCATAGCTTAAAGCTCTATTTTTCCATAAAAATTTTTGAATTTCTTAGCATTTTCTATTTTTAAGGAATTTTTAAGTTCTAAAATCCCTATAAAATAAGCATTTTAAA
>NZ_JBYJAU010000021.1:0-19871 GCF_057802535.1 Campylobacter sp. DY7 | reverse complement strand
AACCCAAGCAAACCCAAGCAAACCCAAGCAAACCCAAGCAAACCCAAGCAAACCCAAGCAAACCCAAGCAAACCCAATCCGACTCAATTGCCAAACCAACCAAACACTCCGAGCAAGAGTTAGAAAAGAAGAAATATAAAAGTATTTAAAGCTAATATTTAAGTATTTAAAAACTAAAAAAATTTGAATTAAGAATTTCAAACTTTAGCGAATTAATCAAAAATAACTAAAATTCTAATTTTAAATTAAGCTTTGATTTTAAGAAGGATTTATGAAGATTTTATCATCAATATTTATTGCTTTTATTTATTTATCATTGCTTTATATTTGTGTTATTATGTTTTCAGCTCATGGAATGCATAATATATCATTAAACGATATATTTAAAATAAGCGTATTTATAGCACCTATAATTATGATAATGTGCCTTATCATTCATTTGGTTATTAAAAAAATTAATGTAATTTTTGGCTATTCATTAATAGCAATTAGCATATATGCTATAAGTTATTTAAATAATGTAGCAAAGCAAGCTTTAGTTTTAGCTTGCTTATATTATTTATTAGTATTTTACTTATTACGATTATTTAATGATTTTAGAAGTAAATTAGGCAAAAAATAATGCCTAATTATATAGTTTTTAAATGAGCTTTAATATCGTTTATATTAATCTCGCATTTTTCTAAGTTCGCTCTAGTTCTAAACTCTACTAAATTCTCGCTTAATTTCTTACCGATCACAACAGCTGATGGAATGCCGATAAGCTCATAATCACTCATCTTCACACCAAAACGCTCATTTCTATCATCAAGTAAAACTTTAATATTATTAGCTAAGCAATACTCATATAATTCATTAGCGAATTTTACTTGCTCTTCGTTTTTAATATCAGAAATTACGATTTCTAAATCATAAGGCGCTATGTTTTTACTAAAGATTAGTCCGTTTTCATCATTACTACACTCTGCAATAACTGCTAAAAGTCTGCTAATTCCTATGCCATAGCAACCCATTATAAATGGCTTTGCTTTGCCATTGTTATCTAAAAAAGTTGCATTCATAGCAGCTGAATATTTATCTCCAAGCTTGAAAATATGCCCTACTTCAATACCCTTTGTAAGTTTTAAAGGCTTTTTACACACATGACACTCATCATTTTCTTTAACCAAACTTAAATCATAATAACGCTCATCTAAAAAGCTAGTAACCTTAAATCCTACATAGTGATAATTAAGCTCATTAGCTCCGCAAATTAAATTGCTCTCATCTTTTAATTCACTATCTATAAAAAATCTAATAGGGCAATCTTTAAGACCTATAAAACCTGGAACTAAATTAGCCTTAATTAATTCTTCTTCGCTTGCATCTACTAAATCAAGTGCATTAGCAGCATTTAAAGCCTTAGTTTCGTTTAATTCATCGCAACCTCTTATAAAATATGCGATTAATTCTTCTTTATCAACATAAATTGCTTTTTTTACAATAGCTTTTATGAAATTATGCTCTTTGCATTTAAAAAATTTCGCTAATTCTTCAATGGTTTTTACATTTGGTGTATGAAACTTAGCAAAATCAGCTTCAATTTCTTTATTCAATGTCCTTTTTGCTCTTTTTGCTGTTTCAATATTTGCACAATATCCACATTTACAAAGAGCTAAATCATCTTCCCCACTAGGACTAATCACCATAAATTCTCTTGAACCACTTCCGCCGATTGCTCCACTATCAGCTTCTACTATTGCGTAATTTAAACCTAATTCATCAAAAATTTTACAATACGCTTCTTGCATATTTAAAAACTCTTCTTCAAGCGATTCATAAGAATCATGAAAGCTATAAGCATCTTTCATAATAAACTCACGAGCTCTAAAAAGCCCAAATCTAGGTCTTGCTTCATCTCTAAATTTTGTTTGAATTTGAAATAAATTTATAGGTAATTGTTTGTAGCTTGTAATTTTTCCACGAACAAGTGCAACTATTGCTTCTTCTGCTGTTGGACTTAATATAAAATCATTTTCTTTTCTATCTTTAAATCTTAATAATTCTTTACCAAATTTAGCACTTCTACCACTCTCATCCCAGTAGCTTAAAGGACAAACAAAGCTAAGATTTAGATAGTTTGCTCCTGCATTTTTCATATGCTTTATTACTACATTTTTTATATTTTCTAGCACTTCAAGCCCTAATGGTAAATAACTATAAAGACCTGAGCCAAGCTGTTCAATATATGCAGCTCTGCTAAGCAAGATATGACTTTTTAAAACGGCATCTCTTGGTGCTTCTTTGCTTGTTGGTGCGTATAATTTTGAAAATTTCATTAGTTTTCCTTTACATCAAATATATAATTTAGACTTTCGGTTTCTAAACCTACTTCATCAATATTTTTAAGTCTTATCGTAATATCGTGCAAGTAAGACTTCATAACTTGCTTCGCAAATTTTAAGGCTTCTTCATTATCGCTATTTTTTAAATAGCCCTTTTTTATCGCTATATTTAATTCTTTATTGATTATATCTTGCGCTCTAAATCTCATAGCTTTTATAACAGGAGTTACTTGAATTACATTTAAATCCTTGTAAAATTCATTCACCATTTTAGCTACTACACTAAATGCAATTTTTGCTTCTTCATCTTTAAATTGCATATTTTTCTTAACTATTTCATTTAGACTATCAACGCTATAAACTTCTATTAAATTAGAATTATCAAGCTCAATATCTCTTGGCACTGCAATATCAAAGAAATATCTTTTAAAATCAACTTCTTTTATTAAATCCTTAGTAATTATCGGCTCATTTGCACTTGTAGCACAAAAGAAAACTTCATTAGAATTTAAAATAGGAATTAGATCTTCATAATCTAAGCAATTAAGTCCTAATTCATTAGCTAATTTTAAAGCATTTTCTTTAGTTCTTGAAATTATTGAGATATTTCCTTTTGTGTGGTTTAAAAGATGTTTTGCAGCAAGTTCTATCATCAAGCCACTTCCGATTAATACGATTTTTTTATCTTTTAAATCCATTAATTCTCTAGCTTTTGCAACTGCAACTGAGCTAACTGATACTGAGTTTTTTGAAATCTTTGTTTTGTTTCTTACCATTGCAGCACATTTAAATGCGTAATTAATAGCCACTTCAAGATTAGGATTATTTTCAGCACTTTGCATTGCTTGTTTTAACTGACCTGTAATTTGAGTTTCTCCTATTACAAGACTATCAAGAGAACTCGCTACGCTAAATAAATGATGAATAAATCCACTATCTTCATAAATATCAGGCGAATTTTTAATAAGTTGCTCATCAATTTTACAAATCAAGCAAAGGCATTTGATTATGTATTCATAAACACCTACCACACTTTCAACATAGCACATTATCTCAATTCTATTACAGGTACTTAAAATTACGCATTCATCTATAAATTCATTAGCTAAAATTAATTTATAAAGCTCATTTTTTTTAAATTCATCGCTTAATGCTAGCCTTTCTCTTACTTCTATGCTCGTATTTTTATGAGTAAAGCTAACGCTAAAATAATGCATCAAAACTCCCTAAAAATCATTTTTTTAACAATGTCTTTTAAATCATCATTACTAGCATAATTTAATGCTTTTTCGCCGTAATCTTTAGCTACTTCTATACTTTTGTTTATTAAGTCGTATTTTAAGAATTGTTCTTTTATCCAGTCTTGCTCATCTTTATTTAAGCTCTTGCAAAAATAAGATCTAAGCCTTGCTTTATCATCACCTTGTAAAACCCTATCAAGTAAAATATATGGCAATGTAACTTTGCCTTCTTTATAATCGTTTAGATTTGGCTTACCTAAAGTTGCTTCATCTTGAGTAATATCTAAAATATCATCAACAATTTGAAAAGCAATTCCTAGATTTTTACCAAATTCTTTATAATCATTTGCATTAGAATAATCAGCTAAAAGTGCTGCAGCATAAGCACTTGCTTCTATTAATGAAGAAGTTTTTTTATAAATCATTTCATAATACTTACTTTCATCTTCATTAAAACTCTCGCCTAATTCAACATCAAGCAATTCCCCACTACTAAGCAATGCAACAGCACGACCAACACAAGCTGCTATTTCGCTTTTAAATGAGCATAAATTATAAAAGGCAATTGAATATAAAATATCGCCTAACATAATCGCAGTTTTATCGCCATATATAGCATTTATGCTTGGAGCATTTCTTCTTGTAAGTGCTTCATCAATTACATCATCGTGCATTAGTGAAGCTAGATGAATACATTCAATCACAGCACATAATTTATAAGCATCTTCGCTAACTCCTGCTATTTTTAAAATAAGTTTTGAGCGAAGTCTTTTACCATGATTTACCTTGGCTAAATATTCGTAAATACTAGGATGTTTTAACTCTTTTATAAACTCATTTATATAAAAATCAATTCTTTCCATACTACTTTCCTTTTAAATTTTTATTAAACTCAATATCTACTCTTCCATCATTATCAATTACCAAAACTTTTATTTTAGCTTTATTATCTTTAAAATCCTTAAATTCTAAAAAAAGTGTAACCTTATCAATACTAGGATTTTTATAATCAGGCAAAATCTGTTCTTTTACATAATTTAACTTTCTTCTAAGCGATAAAACATATTGTTTTTTATAGTTTTTATAATCTTTATAATTAGTTAGCAAAATCAAATTTGTATTATCAAAATGCGTCCATCTAAAAGCATATTTTTGCCATTTTTCTTCACCTTTTGGACTTATGAAAAACCATTCTAATTCATCTTTTTTTAAATTATATTCTTTTTCATAAGCAAAATTAGGAACTCCAGCAAATAAATTTATACTAAAGAAAATGAATATTAAAAATCTATAATATTGTTTGGACATTCTTTGTGATACACTCCTGCTGCGTCATAAAATTCATTACAATCTTCATAATAATGAAGTCTAATCCCATCTTTACTTGCACACGAACTAAAAATAATAGCTAATAATACAATAAATCTTTTCATGCTACTAACCATTTAAATAGCTTTTTAAGCTCTTCACTTTCGCTTCTTTTATGCTTATGTTTTTTACGCCACTCATAAGGATTTTGTGCGTTTTTATCTATCCATAAGCCTTTTAATTCTTGCTTAGCTTTTAATTCATCGCTTTTATACATATTTGTATAATAAGAATAAGCCCAAGCACAACCTTCTTGAACCATATAACGATTTATATCAACATCATCAAGATACACAATAGCTATATGTCTTTTATATTTATCTTTGCCTTTAAATTTCAAATCCACATTTCTACCAATAACTCTTGATGATAATACTTTAGTGCAATATGCACCAAAATTTTGACTAGTTTCTGGTGCATCAATTCCGTATAATCTTATTTTTAATTTTTTCTTACCATTTCTTACTTGGATAGTATCTCCGTCCATTACTTTTGATACAAAATACTCTCCTGCAAACAAATTAAGACTTAGTAAAAAAATTAAAATAAATCTCATTATTTAGCTCTTACGATTTTATTTAAAAATGCAAAACTTTCTTTAATTTTTGGCTCTTTTTCTACTGCTTTTGCTAATTTTTCTAAACAAGTTTTAAAATCATCAAATAAATAATTCGCATAAGAGCCTGGATTTGGATTTATTTCATTTAAATAAACTTCATTATCTTTTATAAAAAAATCACATCTAATCAAAGCACCTTTAAACAAAGGCATATAAAGATTAGCAAATGCAGATTTAAGCTTATTTACTATTTCATCATTTAATACTACTTCTTCAATTTTTTCTTGTTTAAAGCTTAGGTATTTTTGATCAAAATCTAAATGCCCATCTTTTTTAGGCTCTTCTATTTTTGAATAGATTATTTTTTCGCCATCAAAAAATCCAGCTAAATTTACTTCTTTTATATTCTCAATAAAAGGCTCTGCTAAAACCTTTTCATCAAATTCGCTTGAGCTATCATAAGCGTATGCAAAATCTTCTTTATTTTTTACAATGTTTATTCCTATGCTACTTCCAAGCCTTGCTGGTTTTAAAATAACAGGAAATTCTACTTCATCATTTTTACTTTTTAATAATTTATAAGGTATTGTCTTAACCCCAACCTCATTAGCATAAATCTTAGTTAAATGCTTATCAAAACTAAGCACACTCGCTGCAGTTCTAGGACCTATATATGAAATATTATAAAAATCAAATAATGATGCGATTTTGCCGTCTTCTCCATCTTTTCCATGAACGATATTTATAGCCACATCAAAATTAATTTTTTCAAAACCTAGCATTTTTTTAACAAAAAATCCGCCTTTTTGTAAAATTAAAGGTTTTAAGCTTTTATAACTTCCTTTTGCAAAATAATTTGCATTCATATTGTTTTTATCTATTAGATAAAATTCATTATCAAAACTAACATAAATAAAAATTACATTATCTAATAATTTTGCCACGGTTACAGCACTTACTATACTTATTTCATGCTCGTATGAATTACCACCAAAAATCATTGCATATTTCATTATTTTTCCTTAACTTAATTTTTTAAGAGCTAGTTTTATTACTTCACTAACACTATTTGCATTAATATCTTTTAAAGCCTTAATCACTGCATCTTGTTTAAATCCAAGTGCAAGTAATGCTTCACTTGCTTCGTAATAATAATTGTTTTCTGCACTAATGCCAAGTTTAATTATTTTATCTTTTAATTCTAATATTAATCTACTAGCTGTTTTTGCTCCAATTCCAGGAGCTTTACATAAAGCTTTTGCATTTTCATTAATAATTGCACTTTGTAAACTAGCAACATCCATTGAAGATAAAAGCGCCATAGCACTTGCTGCACCTATTCCATTTACTTTAATTAAAGCCTCAAATAATATTTGCTCGCTTTCTTCTAAAAAGCCATATAATTTATGTGAATCTTCTTTAATAATCTGAGTTATTAATAAAGCTACCTTATCTTGTTTATTAATCTTTGCAGCTGTTAATAAACTAAGATTTACTCCATAACCTACTCCGTAAGTTTTTAATGTTATATAGGTTGGAGTTTTTTTAATAACTTCGCCTTCTAAATATACTATCAATTCTCTTGCCTTTCATCTACAAATTCATTTTCAAATTCTCCGATTTGAGTCTTATCAAGCATTACGATTTTAGCACTTTCTTCATCGCCTTTCATAATACGCTCAAGCTTTAAGCAATAAATCTCTTCATTTGCCTTAGTATTATACGCTAGCTCTATATCAGGATATAATAATTTAAACTTAATTTCATTTAAATTAGCCCATTTACTAAGGTTTATAACCTTTGCTTCATAAACTTTATTTTGCAATATTTTTAAATTATCTTCTAAATCTCTTTGTTTATCTTTTAAATCCTTTAGCTTAATTACTAAATCATTATATTCCGTAACAATGTTTTGATAATCCCTAATTTTTTGTAAAAAAGCAGTAGGTGGAGTAATTTGACTTTGCTTCATTTCTGCTAATCTTTGTCTTATTTGCATTATGCTATCTTTATTAGCATCAATTATTGATTTTTTGCTCTCAATTAATTTTGGTATAGCTAATAAATCCTTATTAGTATCAGCTAAACTTGCTAAAGTTTTTTCAAGATTTTTTACAATTATAGGAGATTTACTAGCGCTTACTAAAAACTTATTATTTTCTCCTAAACATTCTTTAACTAAAGCAATTTCACTAACTTCTATATTTGTATTAGTTGTAAGAGTATCAACTATAACCTTATTTGCTATTATTTTACCACCTAAAGCATGTTTTACTTTTACTATTTTGCCAACTATTGTTCCATTCTCTAATCTATTTACTAAAATCTCATCGCCTTCGCAATATCCTCTGTGCACTTCTATATTGATTTTTTTTGCATAAACTTTACTTTTTGAGTGGGTTTGTCCGCCTATATTTGCTTCTTTTGCTCTTACTACCGAATTTTGTGCGATATTTCCTTTTACATTTAAAGTGCTAACTTCTATGCTTAAATTTGCTCCTATAGCATCTTTTAAATAATCTTGCTCATCTATATTTAAAGTAATGTCTTTATTAATCCCTGCATCAATTGAGCCTGTTGTTTTAAAATCAACTGCTTGAACGCTTACGCTATCTTTTATATCATATAATTTATCTCTATAAGAAAATGTAATATAGCCATTAATGTTTGCATAATACTTTATGCTTAATTCATCATTAATGGCTCTAATATTCTCACTTACTCTAAAATCTGGCTCATTATTTAAATTAACATTACTTGCATTAATAACATTACCCTTTAAATCTCTTCCATTAATAGCTTTAATAGGTTTAATAAATTCCATGATTAATTCATCTTTGCTTATTGCATTTATAAAACCACGCTGAGAATAATCAAGTTTTTTTGCATTTTCATCTTGCTTTTTATCTTGATAATATAATTTAGTAATTGAATTAATCGCATTAACAGGGTCAATCCCCCTTGCTAATACAATATTTGCTTCCATTAATTGTTTGCTCTCAAAAGCTCTTAACATTTTTATAAGTTGTTCTTGAAAAGAAAACTCCCTAATGCCTAATAAAATTCCAGCCTTAATTAGTCTTTTATTTATTAAATCTCTAATATTTTCAATTACTTCTGAAATTTCTATATTTTCATCATAATTAATAGCACTAAAATTAGCTACAACTTTAGTAATGTTTTTGTTAGTTCCTATTTTAAATTCTATTAAAGGATAAATCTTTTCTATGATTTCTATTTCATAAACCTGCTCTATCTTCATATCATCATTAAAAAACTTATCATCATTAAATACTTCTAATTCATGCTCTAAAAGTGTTTGACTCATTCCATCTTTTGTAACGATAGTTTCATAATGAATTACTTTAAAATCTAAATTGTTTATATCTAAATTAAATTGATTAGCATAATTTGTTAATTCATCATAAGGTTTTGTAGTCTTAATTCTGTATTTTTCCAAATTGTAAGCCTTTAATTTTTTTTCGTTAATATACCTAAAAAAAAATTAAAAAAGTAAAATAAATGAAACAAGAATTAATAAAAAAATATTTTTTTAACATTTTCGGTATTTTAATTTCTAGAATTAGTGGTTTTGGAAGAGATTTTTTATTAGCTAGATTTTTAGGGGCAAGTATTTATTCTGATATATTTTTTGTAATGATTAAACTTCCTAGCGTTTTTAGAACACTTTTTACCGAAGGAACTTTTAATCAAAGCTTTTTACCAAACCTAGCAAAAACAAAGCGAAAAGGCGAATTTTGTGTAAAAATCTTAACAATTTTTATAAGTATTTTAAGCCTTATTTGTTTAGTTGTTTATATTTTTTCTTCCTTTTTTACAAAATTAATTGCTTATGGTTTTAGCGATGATTTGCAAGTTTTAGCAGCTCCTTTGGTGGGGCTTAATATTTGGTATTTGCTTATTATTTTTTGCGCTTCTTTTCTTGCGTCTTTACTTAATTATAAAGGTAGATTTTTTATAACTAGCATTAGTGCGTCTATATTTAATTTTGCTTGTATGTTTGCAATGCTAATTTTTAAAGACTTAGAAAAGATTGAGCTTTTAAGAATGATTACTTATTTTATTTTAATAAGTGCATTTATTCAAATATTTATTTTAACACTTGCTTTAAAGGATAATTTAATCTTTCGGTCAATGATAATTTTTACAAGGAATTTAAAACAGGAATTTAAAAGCAAAATCTCTTTAAAAGATTTCTTTAAAAACTTTGGCTCATCACTAATAGGTTCATCAAGTTCACAGCTAAATTCTATTATAGAACTAGCCCTTGCAAGCTCATTAGCCAGTGCAAGTATTTCATATCTTAATTATTCGACTAGGCTTTATCAATTACCACTTGCTTTAATTGCTATTGCTTTTACTCAAGTATTCTTCCCTAGCCTAATAGCTTATATAAAACAAGGAAAAATAAAAAACGCTATTTCAAATATTCAAAAAATCTTTGAATTAATGTCGTTTTTATTAATTCTAGCAGCACTTACAGGATATATTTTAAGTGAAGAAATAATCAAACTTTTATTTGAAAGAGGAGCCTTTACTCACGAAAATACCATTGAATGTGCTAAGGTTTTAAGGCTTTATATACTTTGCATTGTTCCACTTGGGCTTTCAAGATTATTTTTAGCTTGGATAAATGCAAATTATTTACACTCAAAAGCTGCAAAAATTTCAATAATTTCTTGCTTTATAAGTATTATTAGCTCACTTAGTTTAATAAAATATTTTGGGATTTTGGCTTTTTGCATTAGTGCAAATATTTGTGCTTGGTTTATTTTACTTGCTTATTTAAAAGTGTTTTCTTATTCACGCTTTTTGGGTATTCTAAGACCTTTTATTTGGCTTGGAATTATTGTTTTTAGCATAATTTTTGCTTATGTTTTAATATATATAAAAGGATTTTTAAATGCAATTTTTTAATTCAAAAACAAGAAAAAAAGAAGAGTTTATTAGTAACGATGAATGCGTAAATATCTATGTATGTGGTCCAACTGTTTATGATGATGCACATCTTGGACATGCAAGATCAAGCATTTCTTTTGATTTATTAAAAAGAGTAATTAGGGCAAATGGCAAAGCTGTAAAATTAGCTAAAAACTATACAGATATAGATGATAAATTAATCAAAAAAATGAACGAAAGTGGCAAAAGCTTAGCCGAAATTAGCGAGTTTTATATAAAAAGTTATGAAAACGATATGAAAGCTTTAAATGTTTTAAAGCCCGATATTAGCCCAAGAGCAACTGAATATGTTAATCAAATGATTAGCTTTATTGAAAAATTACTTGAATTAAAATACGCATATAAATTAGATGATGGTATTTATTTAAATACAAGCCTTGATAATCTTTATTTAAGTATTTCAAACAAACCTCAAGATGAAACTATTTCAAGACTTGAAAATGAAGCTGCTAAACTAAATGCAAGTGATTTTGTATTATGGAAATTTGATGATAAATATTATAATGCTAGTTTTGGCACAGGTCGTCCTGGTTGGCATACTGAGTGCGTTTGCATGATTTTAGATATTTTTCCTAAACTTCATATTCATTGTGGTGGGGCTGATTTATTATTTCCACATCACGAAAATGAAGCTTGTCAATGCCGCTTAGCAACTAAAAATGAATTAGCTGATTTTTGGCTACATAATGGCTTTGTAAATATCAATAACGAAAAAATGAGTAAAAGTCTAAATAATAGCTTTTTTGTAAAAGACGCTTTAAAAGAATTTAATGGAGAAACCTTAAGATTTTATTTATTAAGCACTCATTATAGACAAGATTTTAATTACACGATAGATGATTTAAAAGCCTCTAAAAAACGCCTTGATAAAATATATAGACTTAAAAAAAGGCTAAGTTTAAATGAGATTAATATAGATTTAATAGCGCCTAAAAGCGAGTTAAAAGATAAATTAATCAATGCTTTAAGCGATGATTTAAACACTTCAAAAGCTCTTGCGATTATAGATGAATGGATAAATTGCGTAAATGTAATTAAGCCAAATGATACTATAAAAGATGAGTTTTTAGCTATTTGTGAATTAATAGGCGTTGGCTTGCTTAAGCCAAATGATTATTTGCAAAACTGCGATGAGAAATTCCGAATTCAAATTCTTGACTTGATTGAACAAAGAAAAGTAGCTAAACAAAACAAAGACTACGCAAAAGCTGATAATATAAGAGATGAATTAAATAAGCTTGGAGTTAGTATTCAAGATACACCTAATGGCGTTGATTGGGAGATTTTATGAACCTTAAAGAGATAGAAAACCAAAACGTAGATCAATTAAAATTAGGCTATGTTTTAAAAAGATTTAAACACTATTTTAAAGATTATAAGCTAAGGTTTTTTCTAGCAATTATCGGTATGATTTTAGCTTCTGCTGGAACTGCTGGAAGTGCTAAAATAATTGAGCCAATTTTAAATAAAATCTTTGTAGAAAAAGATGTAACCTTGCTTTATATCTTGCCTTTTGGTGTGTTTGCTTTATATTTTATAAAAAACCTTGGGCTTTATATGCAAACAATAAATATGGGTTTTATAGGTATAGAAATTACTAGAAGACTAAGGCAAAAAATCCTTAAAAAAATCATTGTAATGGATATGAAATTTTTTCAAAAGCATTCAAGTGGAGAATTAATATCACGCTCATTAAATGATATAGCAAGCTTACAAAATGTCTTAACTAATTTCATCCCTGAAATGACAAGAGAAATTATTACAACAATTGGCTTACTTACAGTAGTAATTACTCAAAGTCCAAAATTAGCCTTTTTTGCTTTTATAATTTTGCCTGCTGCAATGCTTCCTATTAGATATTTTATAAAAAAGCTAAAAAGTATAGGTGTAGCAACTCAGCAAAACTATGCAAGTCTAACTTCAAGATTAAATGAGATTTTAGGCAATATTGAGCTAGTAAAATCATCAAATGCTGAAGAATTAGAATTAAACAAATATAAAAATTGCAATGATAATGTAGCTAAGCTAATTTATCGTGGAACAAAAATAAATGCCTTTACAAGCCCTATAATGGAAACTTTTGGAGCATTAGGTGTATCTGCAACCATAATAATAGGCGGAATGGAAGTAATTAATGGTTCTATGCAAATAGGAAATTTCTTCTCGTTTTTAACAGCTTTATTTTTAATCTATACACCAGTTAAAAGAATTACAAATTTATATGCAAGTCTTCAAACAAACTTAGCAGCAAGCACAAGGACATTTTATTTACTTGACCTTGAGCCTGAGATTAAAGGTGGCGAAAAGAATTTGAATTCGGAAATTAAAACACTAAGCCTAAATAATATAGGTTTAAAATATGATGAAAAAACAGCTTTAGATAATATTAATGTAGAGTTTAAAAAAGGAGAAATTACCGCAATTATAGGAAAAAGTGGTAGTGGTAAAAGCTCTTTAGTAAATACGATTTTAAGATTTTATGAATTAAGCGATGGAAATATTAAAATCAATAATGAAGATTATAAAGAATATTCACTTAATAGTCTTAGAGAAAAAATAGCAATCGTTACTCAAAATATATATTTATTTAGCGAAAGCATTGCAGAAAACATAGCTTATGCAAATGAATTTAATGAAGAACAAGTTATAAAAGCTTTAAAATTAGCTAATGCTTTAGATTTCGTAAATGCCTTACCTGATGGCATATATACTAAATTAAACGAAAAAGGTAGCAATTTTAGTGGCGGTCAAAGGCAACGCTTAGCACTTGCAAGGGCTTTTTATAAAAACCCTGAAATAATTATTTTTGATGAAGCAACAAGTGCCTTAGATAATGAAAGCCAAAACCTAATCTCAAAAAGCTTAGTAAATATTAAAAAAGATAAAATTATCATTCTAATAGCTCATAGACTAAACTCAATCGCAATTGCTGATAATATCTTGGTTTTAGATAATACTAAGCAAGTTGGCTATGGAAATGATGCTAGTTTAGAAAATAATCAATATTATAAAAATCTAAAAGCAAATTATGAAGAAAGTTAAAAATGAATATAGAAAATAAAGTTTTAGAAAATGGCTTAAAAATATATGCGATTAATTTAAACGATAATTCAAGCGTAGTTAGTGTTAATGTCTTTTATAAAGTTGGCTCAAGTTATGAAGAATTAGGAAGAAGTGGAATAGCTCATCTACTTGAACACCTATCATTTAAAAGCACGAAGGATCATAAGGCTGGTGAGTTTGATGAGATTATTAAAAGTCTTGGTGGAGTAAATAACGCCTGCACTAGTTTTGACTACACTCAATATTATGTAAATATTTCTAAGGCTCATATCAAAAAAGTCTTAAAGCTTTATTCAAGCATGATGAGCGATTTATTATTTAATAAAGATGAGTTTTATAAAGAAAGAGATGTGGTATTAGAAGAAGAGCGTCTTAGGGTTGGAAATGATGCTTTTGGCTACTTATACAATGCTTTATATAATTATGCTTTTGTTAAATCAAGCTATCATTGGACGCCTATTGGATTTGCCGATGATATAGCAAATCTTACTCCTAAAATCGTAAAAGATTTTTATAATAAATTCTACGCACCAAATAATGCTTGCATTGTAATTAGTGGGGATTTAGAAGGTATTGATGTTTTTAGTATTTGCGAAGAATTATTTAAAGATAAAAAGCCTAAAAAAATTAAACTAAATAAAGCAATAGAACCTGATAGAACAGGATTAAAAGAAATTAATTTGCAATTTCCTAATCTAAATTCCAATCTTTTTGCACTTGCTTATAAAATACCTGCATTTAACCATGAAGATTTTGAATATTTAAAGGCAATTTCTATATTTTTAAATCTTGATAAAAACTCAATTATTAAAAATAAAATACTAAATGATTATAATCTTTGTGCTGATTTAGACTTTTACGCTCAAAGTTCAAGGGCTGAAAATCTATTTATAATCTTTGGAGTTTGTAATGAAAATGTTAATCCTAAAACAGCCATTAAAAAACTAAAAGAATTAATTAATAAAACAAAATTTAGCAAATTAGACGCTAGAACTATTTATAATCAATTAGAATTAAGTATAAATCAAGTAAAATCAAACGCAAGCGCCTTAGCTAATGGCATAGGTAAATTTGAATGTTTTGGTGATGCTAATGTCTTTTTAAATTCGCTTAAAATACAAGAATTAGATTATAAAAAACTAAATCTTGTATTTAAACATTACCTAAAAGATGATAATTTAACGCAATTAATTTTAAAGGAGAAAGTATGAAAAAAGAAATTATAGGTGCTATGACAGCTCTTATTACGCCACTTAAAAATGATAAGATTGATGAGGTAAGCTACGAAAAACTTATAAAAAGACAAATAGCAAATGGCATTGATGCTGTTGTTCCTGTTGGCACTACTGGAGAAAGCCCAACATTAACTCATGAAGAACATAGAAGATGTATTGAAATAGCGGTTGAAGTATGCAAAGGAACAAATGTAAAAGTTCTAGCAGGTGCAGGCTCAAACGCAACTCACGAAGCAATTTCTTTAGCAAAATTCGCTCAAGATTGTGGAGCTCATGGGATTTTAAGCATAACACCATATTATAATAAACCTATGCAAAGTGGTTTATATAAGCATTATGAAGCGATTGCTAATTCAATAGATATTCCTATTATGCTTTATAATGTTCCAGGAAGAACTGGTTGTGAGATTGCAAGTTCAACAATAATTGAACTTTTTAGAAATTGCCCTAATATTTACGGAGTAAAAGAAGCTAGCGGAAGTATTGATAAATGTGTTGATTTATTAGCAAACGAGCCTAGATTAAGACTAGTAAGTGGAGAAGATAGTATAAACTATCCTATTTTAAGCAATGGAGGAAGTGGCGTAATCAGCGTTACATCAAACCTTTTACCAAACGAAATAGCTAATTTAACTCACGAAGCACTAAAAGAAAATTATAAAGAAGCAAAATCTATTAACGATAAACTTTATAATATAAACAAGATTTTATTTTGCGAAAGCAACCCAATTCCAATAAAAGCAGCAATGTTTATAGCTGGACTTATCCCAAGCCTTGAATATCGCTTGCCGCTTAGTGCTCCAAGCAAAGAAAATCTTAAAAAAATTGAAGAAGTTATGAAAAATTACGATATAAAAGGATTTTAATGCAAGAAATTAATTTTAAAGATAAAGTATTAGTAATAAGCGGTGGAACTCGTGGTATAGGTAAAGCAATTGTATACGAATTCGCAAAAGCAGGCTGTAATGTTGCATTTACTTATAATTCAAACGAGCAAATCGCACAAGAAATCGTAGCTGATTTGGAAAAAAACTATAATGTAAAGGCTAAATGTTATCCATTTAATATACTTGAGCCAGAAACTTATAAAGAATTATTTGAAGAAATTGATAAAGATTTTGATAGAGTTGATTTTTTCATCTCAAACGCGATTATAACAGGTCGTGCAGTTGTAGGTGGATATACTAAGTTTATGAAATTAAAACCTAGAGGAATTAACAATATTTTCACAGCTACTGTAAATGCTTTCGTATGTGGAGCGCAAGAAGCAGCTAAGAGAATGGAAAAAGTTGGTGGCGGAAGCATAATCTCAATTTCAAGCACAGGAAATCTAGTTCATATAGAAAATTATGCAGGTCATGGAACTGCAAAAGCAGCTGTTGAAGCTATGGCAAGATATGCAGCTACTGAACTAGGTGATAAAAACATTCGTGTAAATGTTGTAAGTGGTGGTCCAATTGATACTGATGCTCTAAAAGCATTTACAAACTACGAAGAAGTAAAACAAGCTACAATGAATCTAAGCCCATTAAATCGTATGGGACAACCTGAAGATCTAGCTGGTGCTTGCCTATTCTTATGCACAGATAAGGCTAGTTGGGTTACAGGTCATACATTTATTGTAGATGGTGGAACTACATTTAAGTGATGAATTTACCAAATATTTTAGCAAGTGCTAGGATTATCCTAGCACCGATTTTGTTTATACTGCTTACGCATTCAAATGCTTTAATGCAAGAATTTAATATCCATATTACTTGGATAAATTACCTTGCGGCTTTAATTTTTACAATCGCTTCTATTACTGATTTTTTTGATGGATATATTGCAAGGTCTTGGAATCAAAAGACAATTTTAGGCGAAATCCTAGACCCACTAGCTGATAAAATGCTAACTCTTGCAGCATTTTTAGGACTTATGATGATGGGAAGAGTAAATGAAATATTAGTTTATTTTATCCTTGTAAGAGAGTTTTTTATAACAGGACTAAGGGTAATGATAGTTGCCGATGGGCTAAAAATTGCTGCAAATATGAGTGGCAAAATAAAAACTACTTTTCAAATGCTTGCGATTGGATTTTTATTAATGGATTGGTGGGGAAAGGATATTTTATTTTATTTATGCTTTTTCTTTACTATTTATTCAGGTGCAATTTATGTGATAGAATACGCTAAGGTTAAAAAATGAAAAACTTATTTTTAACCTTGCTTGTTTTAGCTTTTTGTTTTTGGCATTATGGGGCTAGTTTTTTAGCTACTATTTTGATACTTTCGTTTTTGATATTTTTTCATGAATTAGGGCATTTTTTGGCTGCAAAGTTTTTTAAGGTTAGGGTTTTATGCTTTAGCATAGGATTTGGCAAGCCGATATTTGTTAGACACTATAAAGGCACTGATTATCAAATATCAAGCATTTTTTTAGGTGGCTATGTAAAGATGAAAGGTCAAGATGATAGTGACCCAAGTCATAAAAGTTATGATAAAGATAGTTACACGGTATTACACCCTTTTAAAAAGATTTTAATACTTTTTGCTGGGCCATTTTTTAACCTACTTTTAGCATTTTTAATCTACATTTCTTTAGGTTTTATAGGCGTTGAAAAGCTTAGTCCAACTATCGGTGGGCTTAGCGAATATGCTGATAAAAAGCTTAAATTAAATGATAAAATCTTAGAAATTAACGGCAAAGTTGTGAATGATTTTTATGATATAAAGCCACTTGTAGATAGCAAAAATCTTGATATTAAGGTATTAAGAGATGGTGAGGTTATTGATTTAAACATTACTACCTATGAAGGCAAAACGCAAAATATTTTCGGAGAAATTATAACAAAACCACTTTTAGGAATAACTCCTAAAAATGAGTTTTTTATAGAATACCATAGAGATTTTGGCGTTTTTAAATGGGCTTTAGATGAGAGTATAAAATCAGCATTTTTAATACTTGAAGGACTAAAAAAACTAATCTTAGCAGAAGTTAGTCCTAAAAACCTTGGCGGAATAATAAGTATTGCTGATACTACTACAATGGCTGCAAGTTTAGGAATATCTACATTATTACTAATAACTGCCCTACTTTCAATTAATTTAGGGGTTTTAAACCTATTGCCTATTCCTGTGCTTGATGGCGGACATATTGCGTTTAATCTATATGAATTAATCACAAAAAGAGAAGTAAATCAAAAGCTATTTTTAACACTTAGCTATGTTGGAATGGCATTATTGTTTTCATTAATGATATTTGCAACCTTTAACGATATTACAAGGATAATTGAAAAATAAGAATTTGAAATTCCTATTTCAAATTCTTAACTTAATCTTACACTTTATTTTTTAAATTATTTTTATTGTTTATTTGCTATATTAATATTTATTTAAACTAAAGGAAAAATTTGAATATAGACAATTTAAAAGATTATAAAATAAAAAACGATTATTTATATAGCTTAGAGCTTATTAGATTGTTTTATGATTATTTTATGATTTTTTTTATAATTAGCATTATTATTTTTCTTTTAGATAAAGCAGGTGTATTATTTACTATTCAAGACCCAACAACTAGCGAGATAATAAAACAAAATAAGTTATTGTTTGTTTTGCCGTTTTTTATTTATGCACTTCTTGAATGTTTTATTAATAGACCGATAAAAAGACTTAGATTTGTTAAAAATAATGATTTTTATATTAGTGTAGATAACGAAAATATATATTTTGAAACCTACGAAATAGATGATATCGGTGTTTTAGGTATAGGTAAAAGCTTTAAAAAAGTAACGGCAATTATAAATAAAAGCGATATAGTTTTTAGGTTAAAAACCAAGCGTCCAGCATTGAGTTATTCTTTCATATTTGAGTATGAAATGTTTAAAACACAAAATGAAGAAGATAAAAGCTGGACTTATAGAATGGATGAACCTATTCTTAGAATACTTTATTTTCCTTTTCATTTTGTATTTTTTATAATAAATGTTTTAGTTAGTTATATTATTTTGATTAGTCAAAACGGCATAAAACTTAAAACCTATACAATATATCAAACTAAAACTATGCTAGTTTCATTGCCTTTTGTTGATGATTTATCGGTTTATTTTTTATATACAGAATATAGAAGAAATTCAGCTGCTATTAGCAAAGGTGGTTATGAATTAGATAACAAAAAAGACATACAACCACTAGGTGAAAAATACATAACAAAAAAGCGTAAGAAAATTGAAAAGATTTTAAATAAGAAAGGCTTAAATATTAAATAATTAAAAATCTTTCTCTTTAAATCAATATTTTAAAATTTACATACACTAAAATTAAAGAATTTAAAAAAAATAAAAATGAAATTCCGAATTCAAATTCCTTTTAAATTTCAAGCAAAAAACTAAAGAATTTGAAATAGGAATTTCAAATTTTATTATCTAGCTTTTGTAATTTAAATTTATATATTTTTTATGGGGAAAGGGGTGAGGACTTGAATTGCGAAGTCGTTCCCCACCCCTTCCCCCAAATCCCCATCCCCGCCCCTGACGACGCTACTATTAGGTAAAGATAGCTAAAATCCATAACCTGCTTCGCAGCTTGATGGATTTTTTTACGCTATCTTTACGGATTTTATTTGTAATTTCACTGCGTGAAATTACTTTGAATTAACTTGTGTTGTATTAAAAACTAAAGAATTTGAAATAGGAATTATAAAGTAATTTTGTGAGTGAAACGAGCAAAATTACATAAAATAAAGGAAAATTGCCGTTAAAAAATCCATCGAGCTTTTTATGAGTGTAAGCGAATAAAAAGGTTATGGATTTTAGGCAATTTTTCCTTTTAGTAGCGTTAGGAAAGGGGTTGGAAAGGGGTTTAAGGGGAAAGGATAGGGGAAAACTATCGCAAAGTTTTCCCTTGTCTTTTCCCCTTTAGAAAAGAAAAAATTTCAAAAAATATTTTAAAGAAAAATAAAATTCCGAATTCAAATTCCTTAAAATTTTAAGTAAAAAACTAAAGAATTTGAATTAGGAATTACGAAATATGAATTTAATTAAGTAAAAGAAACTTCACTTAAGAAGTTTCTTTTAGCTTTTTAATGTAGTGTTTATTAAAACTTATTCTTCATTACAGAT
>NZ_JBYJAU010000020.1:0-23202 GCF_057802535.1 Campylobacter sp. DY7 | reverse complement strand
AATCTGTAATGAAGAATAAGTTTTAATAAACACTACATTAAAAAGCTAAAAGAAACTTCTTAAGTGAAGTTTCTTTTATTTTAGTATATATTTTTAATAAAGAATTTGAAATAGGAATTAGACTTTAATTTGTTCTAAGCACTCATAAGACTATTTTTAAAATTTAAAAATAATGCAAATGAAGTTTGTATTTAATTTAAATTTGCGTAAAAATAAATCAATACTTTTAATTTAATGCGGTCAAAATATTATTTTTAAATTCCTATTTCAAATTCTTTTGGAATTTGAAATAGGAAATTGAGTTATTTTGCAATGAAATTATTAGGATTAAAATATTCTAAATTAAATGCTTCTGCAACACCTTCATGAGTACAATGGCCTTTATGAGTATTTAATCCATGTCTTAAGCTCTCAAAACAAGTAATAGCTCCAACTACTCCCAAGTTTGCTATTTTTATACCATAAGGAGTTGTTGCGTTTAATAAAGCTAAAGTAGCTGTTTTTGCTACTGCTCCTGGCATATTAGCAACTGCATAATGAATAATTCCATCTACTTCATAAATAGGATTTGTGTGAGTTGTTGCACGGCTTGTTTCAAAGCAACCCCCTTGATCTATCGCAACATCAACAATTACTGCACCTTTTTTCATATGTTTTAAATGTTTTCTTGATAATAATTTAGGGGTCTTTGCACCAGGAACTAAAGCTGCTCCAATAACCACATCAGCATCTTTTACGCTATCTAAAATATTTGTAATATTACTATAAAGTGTAGTGATTTTGCCGTTAAATACATGGTCAATATAATCAAGTCTATTTGCATCACGACCTAAAATTACAACTTCAGCACCCATTCCAAAAGCAAGTTGTGCAGCATTTAATCCAACCATACCACTTCCTAAAATCACAACCTTACCTTTTTTAACCCCTGTAAGTCCGCTAAGAAGCATACCATTACCACCATAAGTTTTCTCAAGATATTTACAGCCTTGAATAACTGCTAAACGACCTGCGATAGCGCTCATTGGAGCTAGACAAGGTAAGCTTTTTCCTTCTTGAATAGTTTCGTATGCAAATGCTGAGATTTCTTTTTCTATAAGCATTTTTGTAAGCTTTTCATCTGCTGCAAGATGTAAATAAGTATATAAAATTTGCCCTTTTTTAAAGAATTTATATTCACACTCAATTGGTTCTTTAACTTTAACAATCATTCCTGCTTTATCAAAGATTTCTTCTTTTGTTAAAATTTTAGCTCCAGCTTTTATATATTCTTCATCACTTATATCAATTCCAGCCCCTGCTTTGCTTTCTACTAAAACTTCATGTCCATGATTAATATATTCAACAACATCTAAAGGTGTTAACCCAACTCTATATTCTTGGTCTTTAATTTCTTTTAAACAACCTATTATCATAAATACTCCTTCTAAGTTAAAGGAGTATGATATATAAAAATAAAAAATCTAAAAAGAAATTTTTTAAAAAAATATGAAAATTGTTACAATTTTACAAGTTATATATCTTCTAATATATGCACAATAACTATTTTGCAAGCTAAGAATAATAAAAGCAAACTTCCTATGGGTTGTAAAATCTTTTTGTTGGCCTTAATTTTACTAATTAAAAAACTTGAAATACACATTAAAAATGTAATGCTAAAAATTAAAATAATAGACATTAACAAATCATATTTTAATGAAAAAATCATAAGTCCAGCACCTAAAGCATCAATACTTGTAGCAATACTTAGCATAAATAAAGAAAAATAATTTATATTAATTTCTTCTTTATTTTCATCTAAAAATTCTTTAAATAACTTATAAGATAAAAAAGCAAAAATAAAAAATATTAAATAATGATCAATTGCTTGAATTATCTTCATATATTTTGTATTTAGATAATAAGTTATGTAATAACCTATAATAGGCATAAAGGCTTGAAAAAACGCTGCTAAAGAGCTAAAAACAATTAATTTTTTTATATTGTTTCGTAGCACCAAGCATATACTAAGTGCTACGAAAAACGCATCTATTCCTAAAGAAAAGGCTAAGATGATTAAATCAATTATCATCAAATAGCCCTGTTTCTTCTTCTACAACTTCTTCTTCGTCTTCTTCTTTAGGACATTTTGCAATACTTACAACCTCATCGCTTCCAACATTTACAACGATAACGCCACTTGTATTACGCCCTGCTTTTCTAATACTTTGCATATCAGTTCTAATCATCTTACCACTACTTGTAAGTGCCATTAAATCCATAGTATCATCAACGATTACAATACCTACTAAGTCTTTAGTCTTTTGAGTAAGTTTCATACAAATTACACCTTTACCACCACGACTTTGTAAGCGATATTCACCTGCATCAGTTCTTTTTGCGATACCTTTTTGGCTAACGCTTAAAATCTCTTGTTCGTTATTTTCAATCACAACTGCACCTATTACACAATCATCTTTTTCTTTAAAGCGAATTGCAGTAACACCACGAGCTACACGACCAATTTGGCGAACTTTTGTTAGTGGGAACTTAATACACATACCTTTTTTAGTAGCTACAAAAATCATTGTTCCAACATTTTGATTTTCTTCATTATTTTCAGTATTTTCTTCGTTTTCTTCAATGATTTCTACATTATTTTCAGTATTTTCTTCGTTTTCATCAACTTCTACTATCTCACTAGCATCATTATATGCTATTAAAACGCTTACTAATTCATCATTTTCATCAAGGTTAATTGCTCTTACTCCAACTGAACGAATATTGCTATATTCACTTAAATTAGTGCGTTTAATTAAACCATTTTTCGTAAAGAACGCTAAAGATTTTTCATTACTAAAATCAGTAGTTGGAATAATCGCCATAATTTTTTCATCAGGAGATAGATTAATTAGATTTACAACAGCTTTTCCTTTTGCTGTTCTACTACCTTCTGGGATTTTATAAACTTTTAACCAATATAACTGACCTTTATTGGTAACAAACATTAGCGTATCGTGTGAGTTTGCTGTAAAGAAGCTTTCAATAAAGTCATCATCATAAGTAGTAACTGCAACCTTACCTTTACCACCACGCTTTTGTTTTTCATAAGATTTTGTAGGAACTCTTTTAATGTATCCACGATGAGTAATTGTAATTACCATAGGCTCATTTGGTATTAAGTCTTCTACATCTATTTCATCATAATCATCAACGATTTCTGTAATTCTTGGAACTTTATATTTATGTTTAAGTTCTAATAATTCATCATTAATGATTTCTTCAATTTTTTCTTCGCTTTTTAAAATAGCGTTTAATCTTTCAATAGTAGCTAATAATTCTTTTAACTCTTCTTCAAGTTTATCACGCTCAAGACCTGTTAATCTGCTTAGTCTCATTTCTAAAATAGCACTAGCTTGAACTTCGCTTAAAGCAAATTTATTCATCAAGCCTTCTTTAGCACTTGCTGTATCTGCACTTGATTTAATAAGCGCAATAACTTCATCAATATTATCTAATGCAATTTTTAAGCCTTCTAAAATATGGGCTCTCTTTTTAGCTTGTTCTAGTTCATAAATTGTTCTTCTAATAATTACTGTTTTTCTATGATTTAAGAATAAATCAAGTAATTCAATTAATGAAAATACTTTAGGCTCTTTATTATGAATTGCAAGCATAATAACACCAAATGTAGTTTCCATTGTGGTGCTTTTAAATAAGTTATTTAAAACTATTTCACTCATTGCATCACGCTTTAGCTCAATTACAAGGCGGATTCCATCTCTATCACTCTCATCTCTTGTTTCACTAATGCCTTCTATTTGCTTTTCTTTAACAAGCTCTGCAATTTGCTCATGAAGTCTTGCTTTATTTACTTGATAAGGTAATTCATCAATTACTATTAATTCTTTATTGCCTTTTTGCTCTATGTGAGTTTTCGCTCTTACTTTTATTCTACCACGACCTGTTTTATAAGCTTCAATTATTCCTTTTTTACCAAAGATTATTCCACCGGTAGGAAAATCAGGGCCTTTGATAAATTGCATTATTTCTTCTACTGAAGCGTTTTTGTTTTTAAGTAAATATAAAAGTCCATCAACTAATTCATCTAAACTATGTGGCGGAATATTAGTTGCCATACCAACAGCAATACCACTAGAACCATTTAAAAGCAAGTTTGGAACTCTAGTAGGTAATACATCAGGTTCAAACTCTCTTCCATCATAGTTTGGAACAAAATCAACTGTATCTTCATCAATATCTTTTAATAAATCTTCAGTTAAATCACTCATTTTAGCTTCGGTATAACGCATAGCAGCAGCACCATCGCCATCAACTGAACCAAAGTTACCTTGTCCTTTAATAGTTGGATATCTCATAGAAAAATCTTGAGCCATTCTAACTAAAGCATCATAAACAGCAGTATCTCCATGTGGATGGTATTTACCTATTACATCACCCACTATACGAGCTGATTTTACAAATCTTGTTCTAGCACCAACTTCTGGCTTATTCATAGCATATAAAATTCTTCTATGAACAGGTTTTAATCCATCTCTTGCATCAGGTAATGCACGACCTATAATTACTGACATAGAATAATCTAGATAACTTGTCTTAATACTATCTTCAATATCTACAATAGTAATTTCACTATTATCAAATAAATTCATTGTGTTCCTTTAAGTTAAAGATTTTTTTATACTAGCAAACTAAACTTTCGCATCGGCTAATACAACGGCAAAAAGAACATTTATTTTTGCTTTTTTAAGCACTGCGTGAGCTTGTTTTAAAGTCTCACCTGTTGTAATAATATCATCTACTAAAATCACAGGTTTATCAATATTTTTCAATAATTCAAAATTTCTTTTATTTTTCTTTCTAAAAGCAAGGCTTTTACCTTTATAAACCACCTTGTTTTTAGCCTTAATCACATTATAACAAGGGATAATATTATTTGCTTTCATATTTTTTAACAAAATCGCTGTATGTGAATAGCCTTCTTTTATATCATCATCTAAACCTATCGCATAAGCTAATTCGTTTTTAAATCTAAATCTTTTATAAGAATATGAAGCTAATTTATTTAAAATAAAATACCCACTTATGTAGTGTTTATGACTTAAAAGATTTTTAATTTTTGAATATTTATAAAAACTTATAACTTCTAATCCATCATCTAAAATTCTTCTTTTACATTCAAGTTGTTTAAATTCTTTTTCACATTTAGAACAAAATATTTTAAATGTTGGCTTTAAGCAGTTATAACATAGCATATTTAACTTTTAAGCACCGAAAATTACTCGGTGCTTTTGTGTAAGAATTTGAAATAGGAATTATGAAAATAATCCATTCACGCTTTCATTGTGATAAACACGGCGAATTACTTCTCCAAACAATGGTGCAACGCTTAAAATTGTTATTTTTTTGCATTCTTTTGCAAGTGGTATTGTATCAGTTACTATTAATTCATCTAAAGCACCATTTTCTATTCTATCGTATGCAGCTCCACTTAAAACTGGATGAGTACAGCAAGCAATTACACTTTTTGCACCTAATTTCTTAAATACTTCTGCAGCTTTAACAATAGTTCCAGCAGTATCAATCATATCATCAACAATAATTACATCTTTACCATTAACATCGCCAATTACATTCATAACTTCACTTTCGTTTGCTTTTTCACGGCGTTTATCAACGATAACTAAATCTAAATCAAGTGCTTTTGCAACACTTCTTGCACGAACAATTCCACCTGTATCAGGGCTTGCTACTACGGCTTTACTTAAATCTCTTTGTCTTAAGTGTTCGTTAAAAATAATACTTCCATAAAGATTATCAACAGGAATATTAAAAAATCCTTGAATTTGTCCTGCGTGTAAATCAATTGTAGCTACACGACTAATTCCTGCAGTTTGCATTAAATCAGCAACTAATTTTGCACTAATTGGAACTCTTGGAGCTGCTTTTCTATCTTGTCTAGCATATCCAAAATATGGAACCACAGCTGTAATTGAATTAGCCGAGCTTCTTTTTAAAGCATCGCTTAAAATTAATAATTCCATTAAATTATCATTTGCAGGAGCACAAGTGCTTTGGATAATAAAAACATCTTTACCACGAACACTTTCTCCTATTTGAACGCTAATTTCGCCATCGCTAAAGCGTTTAATCCCTGCATCACTTAATCTGCAATCTAATCTTTGAGCAACTTTATTTGCAAAATCAAGATTAGCAGAGCCTGAAAAAATAGTATAACCTCTCATAAAATAACCTTTCAAAAAAATAATTACTAAAATATTTTAACAAAAAAAACTTATAAGTTAATTTGTTACAAATTGTAACAAGTTTTAAATTTAATTACTTTTTTACCTATGTATTTTATTATTCTGTGCTAAATTAAGCCTTTTATTTTAAAATACCTTAAAACTTTATTGAAAGGAAAAACATGGAATTTACACCTAACTTTAATCCATTAGGTAATATTTGGTTAAGTGCTTTTGTTGCATTCTTACCAATATTATGCTTCTTCCTTTGTCTTGTTGTATTTAAGACAAAAGGTTATGTAGCAGGATTTTTAACCGTTGTTGCAGCTATTTTAGTAGCTGTTTTTGCATACAAAATGCCTGTAAATGCAGCATTTGCTAGTATTATAGTAGGATTTACTACTGGTATTTGGCCTATTGCTTGGATTATTATTGCAGCTATTTTTCTTTACAAATTATCTATTAAATCAGGACAATTTGAAGTAATTAAGCAAAGCATTATGACAATAACTCCAGATCATCGTATCCAAGTAATCATCATTGGATTTTGTTTTGGAGCATTCCTTGAAGGTGCTATTGGTTTTGGTGGCCCTGTTGCAATTACTGCAGCACTACTAGTAGGACTTGGACTAAGACCTTTACAAGCTGCTGGATATTGTATGATAGCAAATACTGCACCTGTTGCTTTTGGTGCTATTGGAGTTCCAATTCTTGCTATGGCAGGTGCTTTAGGGCTTGATCCACACCCAATTTCTCAAATGGTAGGAAGAATATTACCTCCACTTAGTTTTTGTGTTCCATTCTTTATAATATTCTTAATGGATGGCATGAAAGGTATTCGTGAGACTTTCCCTATCGTATTCGTTGCAGCAGCATCTTTTGCAATAGCTCAATTTTTCTCATCAAACTTTTTAGGTGCAGAATTACCTGATATTATTTCAGCTGTTGTTTCATTAGTATGTACAACTGCTGCTGTAAAAGCATTTAAAATTAAAAATATTGTAAGATTTGATGGTAAAACTGATTTTAGTGATGTAAAAACTCTTAGCTTAGGCGAAGTTGTTTATGCTTGGTCTCCATTTATTTTATTAATTATCTTCATTGTTGTTTGGACACAACCTTGGTTTAAATCTTTATTTGGAACTGATGCAGCTTTAGCATTTACAAACCTAAAATTATCATTTGCTAGTTTAGGTGATTTAGCAGTAATTAAACCATCACTTGTTGAAGGTGGTAAAGCAGGAACTCAAGCACTTAGCGTAGGAATTCCATTAATTAATACTCCAGGAACAGCTATTTTATTTGCTGCAATTGCAAGTATTTATATTCTAAAAGTAAAAGTTGATGATGCTAAAGTTTGCTTTAACGATACTTTAAGAGAAATGGCTTTCCCTATTTTAACTATTGGTTTAGTTGTAGGTTTTGCAAAAATTACTGATTATAGTGGAGCAAGTGGAACATTAGGAATTGCATTATCGCAAACTGGTGGAGCATTTACATTCTTCTCACCTATTATTGGATGGATTGGAGTGTTCTTAACAGGTTCTGATACAAGTGCAAACCTTTTATTTGGTTCATTACAACAAGTTACAGCTCATCAATTAGGCTTTGCTGATTCATTATTCTTAGCGGCAAATAGTGCTGGTGGTGTTGTTGGTAAAATGATTTCTCCACAAAGTATTGCAGTTGCTTGCGCTGCTGTTGGACTTGTTGGACGCGAAAGTGAGTTATTTAAATATACAATTAAATACTCAATTGCTATGATTATCTTAATAGGTCTTTGGGTAAGCTTTATAGCATACTTTATGCCTTATATAATTCCAGCAACTAAGGTTTTATGATAATTAAATGAAAAAATTTAGAAAAATTATCAGAAAAAATCTTGGGATTTATTTTATGGTAATTGCTAGTTTTGCATTTGCACTCATGGGGTGCAGTGCAAAACTACTTGCAAATGATATGCCTAGTGTTGAGATTATGTTTTTTAGAAATGTAATCGGAGTAATTTTTATCGCTTATTTAATTTATAAAATTCCACATAAAAAATCAGGTGGTAAGTTTTTTTTATTGTTTTTTCGTGGTCTTATTGGAACAATCTCTTTATATTTTTTCTTTTATAATGTTGCAAACATTTCTTTAGGTGGAGCTTTTGCTTTTCAAAAAACAAATCCTTTATTTGTTGCACTAATTGCGTTTTTGTTTTTTAAAGAGCAACTAGGAATTAAAAGTATTTTATATTTATTTTTAGCTTTTAGTGGGGTTATGTTAATAATTCAGCCACTAGCACCAGAACACTTGCATACTGGTTTTGATATAAAAAACTCAATTTTAGGAGTTTTAAGTGGTCTTACAGCAGCTCTAGCTCTTACAAGTGCAAGAGAACTTGGAAAATATTATAATACCGAAGTTATAGCGTCGAGTTTTTTTATATTAGGAACTATTTTACCTATATTATCAATGCTTGGTGGAGAATATTTAGATCCTGATTTGATTAAGCATTTTGATTTTGCTTTTGCAAAATTTGTAATGCCAAATGATTTTAAATTATGGATATTGATAATTTTAATGGGAAGTCTTTCAATTGTATATCAAATATATGTTACAAAAGCCTATAAAGCAGCTAAAAAAGCAGGGGTTGTAGCAGGAGTTGGTTATATTGATGTTGTCTTTACATTATTACTAGGGATACTTTTAGGAGATGATTTACCAAGTTTAATGGTTTTAGCGGGTATAATCTGCGTTTTAATAGGCGGTATAGGAATAAGCTTAAGTAAGGATAATAAAAAATGAGAAAAATTATATTATTTGCAGGACCTTGCGTTATAGAAAGTCCTGAAGTTGTTATGGAAGTGGCAAAAAGATTAGAAAAAATAGCTAAAAATCCACAAATTGATTTTTATTTTAAATCAAGTTTTGATAAAGCAAATCGCACAAGTTTAGATAGTTTTAGAGGGCCTGGACTTGAAAAAGGTTTGCAAATTTTAGCTGATGTAAAATCTAAATTTGGTTATAAATTAATAACTGATATTCACGAAAGTCATCAAGCTAGCATTGCAGCCGAGGTTGTTGATACACTTCAAATTCCTGCGTTTTTATGTAGGCAAACGGATTTATTAGTTGCAGCTGCAAAAACAAAAGCTATTATTAATATTAAAAAAGGACAATTCTTAAATCCAAACGATATGAGATATAGTGTTGCTAAGATTGCACAAACTAGAGGATTTAACTATACAACTAATGATGAAAGCTTTTTTGCAAGCTCTGATTTAGGTGAAAGAGTTTATAATGATTTAGCTGATAGTGATTTCTCACTTGCTCACCAAATGGCAAGAGAAGCTGGTATTTTAGTGGTTGAAAGAGGCACTAGTCTAGGATATGGTAATTTAGTTGTTGATATGAGATCGCTTAAAATTATGAGAAATTTCGCACCTGTTATTTTTGATGCAACTCATAGCGTTCAAATGCCTGGAGCTGCAGGTGGAAAAAGCGGTGGAGATAGCTCTTTTGTAATGCCACTTGCTCGTGCTGCTGCTGGGGTTGGTGTTGATGGATTTTTCTTTGAAACACACTATAATCCAAAAGAAGCTTTATGTGATGGACCTAATATGATAGCAACTGATGAGCTTGAAGCAAAGGTTAATTTATTATTAAAAATACTAAATAAAGGATAATTATGAATATTATTGAAGGAAAATTGAAATTAAATGGCAATGAAAGATTTGCAATTATAAATGCTAGATTTAATAGTTTTATTACTGATAAATTAGTTGAAGGTGCAAAAGATGCTTTTGTTCGTTTTGGTGGGGATGAGAGTAAGCTTGATTTAATACTTGTTCCTGGTGCATTTGAACTACCTTTTGCATTAAAGCAAGCTGTTAAACAAGGATATGATGGAATAGTTGTTCTTGGTGCTGTAATTCGTGGAGATACACCTCATTTTGACTATGTAGCAGCAGAATGCACCAAAGGAGTTGCAGCAATTACTCTAGCAAATGATACTCCTATTAGTTTTGGTGTACTTACCACTAATACAACAGAACAAGCTATGGATAGAGCAGGAATTAAAAGTGGTAATAAAGGCTATGAAGCAATGGTAACTACTATTGAAATGCTAAACCTAAAAAGAGTTCAAAATGGCAACTAGACATCAAGCTAGAATGACCGTTGTAAGTTTGCTTTATTCGTTTGATTATGTTCAAAATAGCGAACATGTGAATGATTATTTAGAAGAGCATAAAATTAGAAATGCTATTCGTGAATGGGCGTTAGAATTATTTAATGGAGTTCAAAATAATTTAAGCAAAATTGATGAATGCTTAAAAGGTATTTTAGAAAGCAATGAAGTAAATAATCTAGGCGGAATGGAAAAAGCTATATTAAGACTTGGGGTTTATGAATTATTATTTACAAAAACAGATAAAGCAGTAATTATAAATGAAGCAATAGAACTTGCAAAAGAATACGCAAGCGATAACGCACCAAAGCTTATAAATGGTGTTTTAGATAAGGTAAGGGCTTGAAAAAAGCTTTTACCATAATTGAGCTAATTTTTGTAATTATTATAATCGCAATACTTGCTTCAGTTGTGATTTATAAAATAAGCATCATTAGAGATGACGCATATAATGTAGCTCAAGTTAATAATTTTAAAACCTTAATAAATGATTTAAATACTTATTATGTAAGTAAGGGTGATTATTTTAAAGATGATGAAGGTATAAATATCTCAAAAATGACTAATGTAGGTAATAAACATACTCATTATTACGAATTTAATTCAAGTGATAATAAGCCTTGCTTTATACTTATGTTTGTAAAAGATGAATTATATATTCAACCGGCTTTCAATCCTAAGAAATTACCTAGAGCTTGCAAGCAATTGCATGAAATGTTTTTAAGCTATAATATAGACTTCTTAAAAGACGATTATAAAGCACTTTTATTTTCTCATAAAGACAAAACAAAATAATCAAATTCCTATTTTAAATTCCAAAAGAATTTGAAATAGGAATTAGTTTTATAAAATTGTAATTCCGAATTCAAATTCTTTTTATTTTAATGATAATTTTGTGTAAAAATTTACTTCTCAAATTCCTTTAAATATACAAAAAAAATTAAAGGAATTTGAAATAGGAATTATAAAATTTGTTGAGTATAAATAGCATCATCTACGCTTGCTAAATATCCTAAATTATTTGTTTTTATGTAGTTAATAAATTCATCTTGCTCTCTTGATAAACTTGAATGGCTTTTAAGTTCCATTACAACTTCATCTTTAATCAATTTTGAGTTTAAAAAGTCTAGCTCGTAGCTTGAAACATTAGTATTAATAAATGCTTTTCTAATTCTACTATTAAACTCCCACGAAGCTAAAATATCAAGATTATTAGAATTAAGCTTAATTTGCGTGCAAGGATTATTAATCTTGCTTATATTAAACTCAGCTTTAATTCCAAAAAAATTAGCCAAATCAATATCATGAACGCAAAGGTCTAAATCAACTCCAACATCACTAATTCTTGCTGGTTTTTTAGATGCTCTTATAAAACTTGCATATTTTATCTCTTCGCCTTGACTTTGTTTTAAAAACTCTAAGCTAACAGGATTAAATCTTTCACAAAAACCAACAGCAACATTTACCCCACTTTGCTTAATTGCGTAAGCTTCATCTAAATTAAAGCTAAGTGGCTTTTCTATTAATATATATTTTACTTTTTCACTTAATTTTAAAAATACTTCATAATGATATTTAGTAGGAACTACAATAATAGCTCCATCAATTTTATTGCTTAATAATTCATCTAAGTTAGAAAAATAAAGCTCATCTTCTATCCATTCAGGCTTTATCACATCGTAACAAAATAAATTTATATCTTTTTTTCTAAGCTCGGTATAATGGTTTTTTCCCATTACACCAAGCCCAATTAATGCTATATTCATTAAAATCCTTGATTTTCTAAAGTTTCATTTAATTTATTTAATAAATTAATTTTTTCCCATTGAGTTGCCACATCAATCTCATTTCCTTCTTCAGTAGAGCTAAAGCCACATTGTGTGCTAAACTCAATCTGAGAAGATTTTAGATATTTTTTAGCTTCAAATGCTCTTGATACCAACTCATCTAAACTAGGACTTTCTTTTACTTTCGTAGTTAAAAGCCCTATAACTACTGTTTGATTTTTAATATATTCTAAAGGTTCAAATCCACCAGCTCTATCGCTATCAAATTCTAAGAAAAACTTATCTATATTAAGCTTTGCAAATAATTCTTTTGCTACTTTAATATATCCACCACTTGCACTAAAATGGCTTCTATAGTTTCCTCTACAAATATGAATTGCTGTTGTAATATTTTTTGGCATAGTTTCTAAGCTTTTGTTTAAATACTCTACATATTCTTTGGTGCATTCATCTGCGTTTAGACCATTTTTTTCTAAATTTGCTCTAAAATCATCATCACAAAACGAACCAAAGCTAACATCATCAAGTTGTAAATAAACCCCACCTACTTTGCTAAATTCATTATAAAAATCTTCGTAAGCTTTTAAAATATCAGCTTTAAGCCTTGCATAATCTTTGCCATAATATTCAAATTCCACATTAAATCCACCCCTAATAAATAGCATATAAATAAACATTGCTGGGCTTGGAATTGTAAGTTTTAAGCGATTTGTGTCTATATTTAGCTCTTTTGCAATCTGCACTAATCTTGCAAAATCTTTTATAAAAGGATGGTCTTTACACTCAATTTTGCCAACTATTTTTACGCCTTCTGCTCTTGTTTCAATACCTTTAAATACATAGCCTTTTTCTTTAATAATCTTAATAACCCCACTAAATCCCCAATAAAAGTCTAAATGCCACCAAGAGCGTCTAAATTCTCCATCGCTTAAATAATAAACATTATTTTTATCACACTCAAGTAGCAATTCTTTAATACACTCATCTTCAATAACTCTAAGTTCTTCTTGACTTATTTTTCCATTTGCTAAGTCACTTCTTGCAGCCTTTAATTTCGCAGGTCTTAAGAATGAGCCTACTTGGTCTAATTTTCTCATTTATTCTCCTTTATTAAAAATTTCAATTATTTTTTCTTGATCCTTTATATCTAAAAATGCCGAAAATGGCAATGATAAAATCTCATTAGTTACATCTTCGCAAACTTTAAAATCTTTTTCATTATATTCTAAATATTTAAAACAAGGTTGTTTATAAAGAGCGATAGGATAATGAATAGCTGTTGGAATGCCATTTTCATTGAGCTTTTTAATCACTAAATCTCTATTTTTAACCCTTACGCTATATTGAGCCCAAACGCTTAAATAATTAGCCTTTACTTGTGGAGTAATGCAGTTTTTTAGATTTTTACTATAAGTATTTGCTAAATTAACTCTTTTTGTAATTTCTTCATCAAAATACTTTAATTTTACATTCAATACTGCAGCTTGAATTGCATCAAGTCTTGCATTTAAGCCTATAATTTCATGCTGATATCTTATTTCACTTCCATGATTTATTAGTAATTTTACTTTTTTAGCTAATTCATCATTATTAGTAAAAATAGCACCGCCATCACCATAACAGCCAAGTGGTTTTGATGGGAAAAAACTAGTTGTACTAATATCAGCAATATTACAAGAAAATTCTCCTAAATCATTTCTAGCCCCAAAGCTTTGTGCTGCATCTTCTATTAAATAAAGATTATGTTTTTTACATATCTTTTTCAAAGAATTTAAATCAGGCATTTGACCAAAGATAGAAATAGCTAAAATAGCTTTAGTTTTAGGACTAATCTTTTCTTCAATTTTGCTAATATCAAGGTTATAATCAACATCACTAATATCAACAAAAACAGGCTTAGCACCTATTAAGGCTATCATTTCAGAGCTTGCAATAAATGTAAATGGGCTAGTAATTATTTCATCGCCTTCTTTAATACCTAAAGCTTTTAAAGCTATATATAAAGCGCTTGTTCCATTTGAGCATGAATATGCGTATTTTGATTTTACAAAATTAGCTAAGTTTTCTTCTAATAAAGCAACTTCAGCCCCACCTATAAAACTTGAATTATTTAATATATTTTGAATTCTTTCATCAATTTCGTTTTTGTATTTTAAATATTGAGATTTTAAATCACAGAATGCTAACATATGTTGTCCTTAAAAAATAAAAGGCTAATTGTATTTAGATAACTTAAATTGTAAGTAAAATAAGCTTTTAAAAATTAAATTTTTGTTTTAAATGATTTTTAAAAATTTTTTTATATATTAAAACTTTTGCAAAAGGAAAATAATGAGTAATTTAGAAAATATTGAACTTAGTTTGCCTATCATAATCGATTTTATTGCTTATAGCTTGCTTATGATAGGAATTGGCGTTTATTTTAGAAGAAAAAACAAAACTTCTAGCGATTATTTTGTAGGAAACAAAAGCTTAGGTCCTGTCTTATCAGCTCTTAGTGCAGGTGCATCTGATATGAGTTCTTGGCTACTTATGGGCTTACCTGCTGCTATTTTGCTTGACGGATTAGCAAAATCATATATAGCAATAGGACTTAGCATAGGAGCTTTATTAAACTGGCTATTTGTTGCAAAAAGACTTAGAATTTATACTGATATTAAACAAAATTGTATAACTATTCCTGATTTTTTTGAAACTAGATTTGATGATAAAAGTGGAGTATTAAGAATAATTTGTGCCTTCGTAATACTTATATTTTTTACTATATATATTTCAAGTGGCTTTGTAGCTGGTGCTAAATTATTTGAAGAAGTATTTAATATAAATTATTTTTATGGGCTTTTTATAATAACTTTTATAATAGTAACTTATACTTTTTTAGGTGGATACAAAGCAGTTTGTTGGACTGATTTAATTCAAGGCTTACTTATGATGCTAGCTTTAGTAATTATTGCTGTTGTTATGCTTAAAGCATTAGGTGGAGTAAATAATACAATAGAAATTATTGAAAAAGTAGGAACAAACAATAATAAAAACTATATTTCAATGAGCCAAAATACAATGTTTATAATCTCATCTTTAGCTTGGGGTTTAGGGTATTTTGGACAACCTCATATTCTAATAAGATTTATTTCTATAAGAGATATTAAAGATATTCCAGTAGCAACACTCGTTGGTATTTCTTGGATGGTTATATCGTTATTTGCAGCTATTATGATAGGATTTTTAGGTATTGCTTATTTAGATGAGTTTAAATTAAACTTGATGGATAAAGATAGAATTTTTATTCTAATGAGCCAAATATTATTTAATCCTTGGGTAGCAGGAGTTTTACTTAGTGCAATACTTGCTGCTATTATGAGTACTGCTAGTTCTCAACTTTTAGTATCAAGCTCTGCTATTGTTGAAGATTTTTATAAAAAAGTTTTAAAAAGAAATGCAAGTAATGAAAAAATTATGTTTTTATCAAAACTTAGTGTTTTAGCAATTTCTTTTATTGCACTTTTAATATCATTTGATAAAAACTCAAGCATAATTGATATTGTAGCTCATGCTTGGGCTGGGTTTGGTGCTTCATTTGGTAGTGTTATTTTATTTGCTTTATTTTGGAAAAAAACTTCAAAAATTGGTGCAATTAGTGGAATGAGCTCTGGAGCTATTTGTGTTTTAATATGGGAAAATCTAAAAGATTTTGGTGGTATTTTTGAACTTTATTCAATTATACCTGCATTTTTAATTGCAAGTATTTTTATAATAATTACATCTTTAGTTTTTAAAACAAGCAAAAACAATAAAGAAACTTATGAAAAAATGTTAAGCAATATTCAATAAGTTAAAAAAAATTGATATGATTTAAGAAAATTTATAAGGATATAAAATGGATATAAGAAAAGAATATTTGGATTTTTTTGCAAGTAAAGGTCATGAAATTACCCCATCAAGTCCGCTTGTTCCTGATGATGCGACACTACTTTTTGCAAATGCAGGTATGGTTCCTTTTAAGAGTATTTTTACAGGTGAAGTGCCACGCCCAAATCCACCTAGAAAAACAAGCTGTCAAACATGTATTCGTGCAGGTGGAAAGCACAATGACTTAGATAATGTTGGTTATACTGCAAGACACCATACATTTTTTGAAATGTTAGGAAATTTTTCTTTTGGTGATTATTTTAAAGAACAAGCTATTGCTTATGCGTGGGAGTTTGTAACTGAAGTTATAAAATTACCTAAAGATAGGCTTTATGTAACAGTTCATGAAAACGATGATGAAGCTTATAATATGTGGCAAAAACATATTGACAAAGAGCGTATTTATAAGTTTGGAGATAAAGATAATTTCTGGCAAATGGGTGATACTGGTCCATGTGGTCCATGTAGTGAGATTTTTTACGATCAAGGTGAAGAAAATTTTAAAAGCGATGAAGATTATATGGGTGGAGATGGAGATAGATTCCTTGAGATTTGGAACCTAGTTTTCATGCAATTTGAAAAGCATTCAGATGGAAGCATGACAAAACTACCAAAACCTAGCATTGATACAGGAATGGGGCTTGAGCGTGTGAGCGCTATTAAAGAAGGAAAATTTAGTAATTTTGATAGCTCGTTATTTATGCCAATAATCAATGAAATTGCAAAACTTGCTAATAAGACTTATGAGTATAAAAGTGGTGCAAGTTTTAGAGTAATTGCTGATCATATTCGTTCAGCTACATTTTTATTAGCTCAAGGTGTAACTTTTGATAAAGAAGGAAGGGGCTATGTTTTACGCCGCATTGTAAGAAGAGCTTTAAGACATGGATATTTGCTTGGCTTTAAGAGTGCATTTATGTATAAATTAGTAGATGTTGTATGTGAATTAATGGGTAATCACTACACATATTTAAATGAGAAAAAATCTTTTGTAAAAGAACAATTATTAAGCGAAGAAGAAAGATTTTTAAACACAATTGAAAATGGAATGAATATATTTAATGAAGAGCTTAAAAATACAAAAGATATTTTTAGTGGTGAAGTAGCATTTAAATTATATGATACTTATGGTTTTCCGCTTGATTTAACTCTTGATATGCTAAGAGAAAAAAATCTTAAAATTGATGAAGATAAATTTAATGAATTAATGGCAAAACAAAGAGAATTAGCTAAAGCAAACTGGAAAGGTAGTGGAGATAAAGCAACTCACGGAGATTTTAAAGAGCTTTTAGATAAGTTTGGGGTAAATGAGTTTGTTGGCTATGAAAATACTGAAATTAAAGCAAAATTATTAGCTGCTTTAGATGAAGAATTTAAAATAGGAATTAAGAGTAAAAAAGCTTGGTTAATGTTTGATAAAACTCCGTTATATGCTACAAGTGGTGGACAAAATTACGATTTAGGTAGCATTTATAAAAATGATAAATTAGTGGCAAATGTGCTTGAAGTTGAAAAGTTTTTTGATATTAATTTAGCTTTAGTTGAAATTGTTGACGAGTTTAATATAAATGATGAATTAATAATCAAGATTGATACCGAAAGAAGAGCAGAGATTGCAAGACATCACAGTGCTACTCACTTATTACATTACGCATTAAGAAAAGTTTTAGGCGAAAATGCAACTCAAGCAGGTTCATTTGTAGATTTTAATAGACTTAGATTTGACTTTAACTTCACTCGTTCATTAAGCGAAGATGAATTAAAGCAAATTAGTGATATTGTAAATGATATGATTTATAAAGCTGATGATGCAAAAATACAAATAACTGATATTGAAAGTGCTAAAAAATGCGGTGCAATGGCATTATTTGATACAAAATACGGCGATAAAGTAAGGGTTTTAAGCTTAGGAGATAGCATTGAACTTTGTGGTGGAACTCACGTTAAAAATACAGCTGTTATTGGAGATTTTATTATTCTTAAAGAAAGTGGTGTAAGTGCAGGTGTTAGAAGAATTGAAGCAATAGCAAGCAAAGCAGCTAAAGAATATACAAAGAATTTAATTTCGGAATTTGAAAACATTAAAAAAAGCCTAAAAACTAATGATATTTTAAAAAGCGTAGAGAGTTTAAAAGCTGAAATTAAAGAACTAAAACAAGCTTTAAAAAACGGCTCAAATAATTTAAATAATGAAGTAATAAACGGAGTTAATGTTTGTGTAAGTGAATTTAATGGTTTTGATATTAAAACAGACATCGATGAGTTTAAAAATAAATTTGATAAAGCTGTGATTGTTTTAATATCAGGCAAAGACGATAAAGTAAGCATAGCAGTTGGTTCAAAAAATACAAATATTAAAGCTGGGATTTTAGCTAAGCAAATCGCACAATTTTTAGGTGGAAACGGCGGTGGTAGAGATGATTTCGCTACTGCAGGCGCAAAAGATACTAGCAAATTAAACGAAGCTTTAGCTTTAGCAAAAGATGAGATTAAGAAGGCTTTATGCTAGGGCTTGATAGCTTAATTTTACCATATATACATTTATTAGCAGGCATTTGCTTTATAGGTCTTCATATAGGCATTAGGGCAAATGCTAGTTTTTATTTATGTGAAAACGAAGAAGATTTGCAAAAAACTTTAAAAAATTTAAAAAAACAAATCTATGCTTTTTTTATCTTAATGGCGATAATGGCTTTTAGTGCTGTTTTTGTTATGATAAACAATAGTAATGACCCGTTATTTAGCACTTTAGCTTCTACGCAATGGTCGCTTTATGCTTTTGCTACACTAAACTTATTATATATTTATTATCAATTTATTTTATGTGAAAAAGAAAAAGAAAATAAATTATTAGTATGTAGCGAAAAAATTGCATTAATTGTTTATTATTTCATACCATTAAACATTTTGATTTCTTGTATAGGTGTATTATTTGCTTTGCTAATAAGCACGATGATTTAAGGAGATTTTATTGAAATATTTTGTTTATTTTATAGCTATTTGTGGAATTATAGGTTGCTTAATTTTAGGATATTTTCTAAATGTAGTAGAAAGCAAGGATATTGATTATAAGGAATTTGATTTAGACCTTACAACTCAATTTTATGATAGAAATGGCAATCTACTTGCGAATGTATTTAATGAAAACAGAGCTTATGCTAGATTTGAAGAAATTCCACCAAGGCTTATTGAAGCATTAATTGCTATTGAGGATACTAGCTTTTTTGAGCATGAAGGAATTAATATTGACGCGATTTTTAGAGCAATCATTAAAGATATTCAAAAAGGTCGCTTAGCAGAAGGTGCATCAACCCTAACTCAACAGCTTGTAAAAAACCATTATCTAACAAATGAAAAGAGTATTAAAAGAAAAATAAATGAAGCACTAATTAGCTATGAAATTGAAAAAAACCTAACAAAAGAGCAAATTTTAGAAAGATATCTAAACTTTATCTTCTTAGGGCACGGATATTATGGGATAAAAACAGCTGCAGCTGGATATTTTCATAAAGAATTAGATGAATTAAGCCTTAAAGAAATGGCAATGCTAGTAGGCTTACCAAAAGCACCAAGCACTTATGATCCAACAAAAAGAATAGATTTATCACTTTCTCGTGCTAATGCAGTGCTTAAAAGAATGTATGATTTAGGTTGGATTAGCGAAGCTGAATATAAACAAAACGTAGCTTTAAAACCTATTGTATATGATGAGAGTTTAACTCAAAATAAAGCTCCTTATGTTGTAGATGAAGCTATAAGACAGCTTCAAGCAATGGGAATAAATGATATTAAAACAGGTGGATATAAGGTTGAGCTTAGCATTGATTTAGATACTCAAAAAATCGCAGAAGAAGCTATTAAATTTGGTTATGATGAGCTTATTAAAAGAGATAAAGATATTGATTTAAACCAAATAAATGGTGCAATGATTGTAACTGAGCCAAAAAGTGGAGATGTTTTAGCTTTAGTTGGTGGGGTTGATTATTATAAGAGTAATTTTAACCGCGCTACTATGAGTAATAGACAAGTTGGCTCAAGCTTTAAGCCTTTTGTATATCTTAGCGCATTAAATCTTGGCTACTCACCTGCTAGTGAAATAGCAGATATTGCAAGAGTTTTTGAAACTCGTGATGCTCAAGGCAAAAGAATGATATGGAAGCCTAAAAACTACGGAAGAGATTTTAATGGTTTAATTACCTTAAAAGAAGCCTTAACTAAGAGTAGAAACTTAGCTACAATCAACCTTTTATTAGATACAAGCCTTAGCTATGTTCATCAAACAATCACAAAATACGGCTTTACTAATGTTCCACAAGATTTATCAATAGGTCTTGGCTCATTCGGAGTTAGTCCTTATGAATACGCTGAGCTTTATAGCATTATTTCAAACTACGGAACAAAGCAACCTATTAAACTAATTACAAAAGTAACTGATAAATTTGGTAATGAAGTTAAACTAGAAACTAAAGAAGCAGTTGAGTTTGTAAAACCTGAGCAAACTTATTTAATGATAGATATGATGAAAAATGTTGTTGCAGCTGGAACTGGTGGCGGTGCTAGAGTTGCAGGAATTGAAATAGCAGGTAAAACAGGAACTTCAAATAAAAGTATAGATGCTTGGTTTGTAGGCTTTACTCCTAGTATTCAAGTAATTACTTGGTATGGAAATGATAATAATAAACCTATGAAATATTACGAAGGCGGTGCTAGAACTGCCGCTCCTGTATTTAGATACTTTATGCAAAAATACTTAGCAGCACATCCAAATATTAAAAGAAATTTTGATATTCCAAAAGGTGTAAGCAGAAGAGTAATAGATGGTAAAGCTTGGTTTTATACTGATAAATCTCCTTTACCAAAAGCTAGCAGAAACGATATCTTAAAACAGCAAGAAGAAGATGGATTAATGTTCTAAAGAGCTTAAGGCTCTTTAGTTAAATTCTTAAAGAATTTAGAATAGGAATTAGCTTAAGTAATATCTTCAATAATTGAACTAATCTCAATCAAATCATCAACTTTTCTTAAAAACAAATACTCATTTGATGGTTGTTTTAAAGCTAAATAATCTTTATTTAAAATCTTATTAATATATAAAAAGCTAGAAAAACTTCCACTCCCACAAGCGCTCTCGTAAAATAAAGTTTTTATATCTCTTACCCACACAATAGGCTCTAAGCAATTATTATGTAAATACATAAAACCACAAGCCTTTTTATCCAATAAATTATGCTCTTTAAAATAAGAATAAGCATATTCTTTTAAATCAATTTTATTTAAATCTAATTCTTTAGTATAAACAACATGAAAAATATCGCCTAAATCAACGAAGTATTCATAATCACTAATTTTATTAATCTCATAATTATCGCTAATTCTCATATAATAAAATTTTTTATTTTCATATTTTTGCTTAAGTTCGCTTTCTTTTATAAAAGAATTATCATTAATTCCACATTGATATTCTTTATCATTCATTTTAATAATTGTTTCTTTTGTATCATCAAAATCTAAAATAAATTTTGCTGCACACCTTAAAGCATTAAAACAAATCTCTCCACCTGCCATTCTAAGCTTATTCATAAATATAAAACCAACCTGCTCTACATCTTTATGCTTAGCTAAAATCTCATCATTTATTTGCTTAAAATCTAAATCATTGTAACCAAAAACCAAAGCTGTGGTATTTCCTGCTGGGTAATGTAAAACATATTTATACATTTTTGCTCCTTTAATTTTCTTTATCTTAAACAAGCTTGGTTAAAATGGCGTAAGAGTATGGTGGATAATCGCTTTTAATTAAGAGGAAAGTCCGGGCTGCAATAAGATAAGGTTCCATCTAACAGATGGCTAGGGCAACCTAAGGGAAAGTGTAACAGAAAACAGACTACTAAGAAATTAGTAAAGGTGAAACGGCGGGGTAAGAGCCCACCAGTGATTTTGCAAGGAAAAGCAAATCAGCTTATAAACCCAACCTGCAGCAAGAAGGGGTGGTTTTAATCTTATATTTTTTACCCTTCGCTAGAGTGCTATTGTGAAATAGCAAGTAGATAAATGATTATCCAAGACAAAACCCGGCTTATAGCCATACTCTTTACTTACAAAAGGAAATAACATGCAAATTAGAGTTTATTATGAAGATACTGATTGTATGGGAATTGTCTATCATACAAATTATTTAAAATATTGCGAAAGAGCTAGAAGCGAATGGTTTTTTGCAAATGAAGGTAAGAATTTTTTAGAAAACAATCCTTTTGCATTAAGAGAAATAAAAGCAATTTACAAAGCTCCTGCAAAATTAGGAGATATTTTAGAAGTTAAAAATATTCCTATGGGATTTGATAAATACTGCTTAGAATTAAAACAAGTTATTTATAAAGATGATAAAGCAATTTTTGAAGCTATCGTAAAATTAGTTCATGTAAAAGATGGAAAACTAGCTCCGATTGGTAAAGATTTACAGGATTTTTTAAATGGAAAATAAAATGAAAATTATGTTTGTTTGTTTAGGTAATATTTGTCGCTCTCCTATGGCTGAGTTTGTTATGAAAGACTTAGCAAAAGATAAAAATTATATAATCTCAAGCTCAGGAACTGCAGGTTATCACGACGGAGAAGATATGCATGATGGAACGAAAAAACTTCTAAAATCAAAAAACATAGCTTGCAGTGGTTTCGTATCTAAAAAGCTTAGTTTAAAGCACTGCGAAGAGTTTGATTTAATACTTACAATGGATGAGAGTAATTACAATAATGTAATTTCAGCATATCCTGAGTTTAAAGACAAGGTAAAGCCTATTTGTAAATATTGCGATTTAGGTTATAAAAATGTTCCTGATCCTTGGTATACAGGTAATTTTGAAGAAGTTTATATAATTTTAAACAATTCTTGTAAAAATCTATTAAAAGAGCTTGAAAACACAAAGTAATTCCTATTTCAAATTCCTAAAAAATAAAAGAATTTGAATTAGGAATTTGCTTTAAAGTTTATTTTTAATACTTGAAAAAATATTCTTAAAAAGTTTAGAAATTAGCTTTTTAATTAATGCTTTTTCTTCTATAAAATCTAAATATTTTTTAGTAATTCCTA